>JBEVDH010000285.1:0-8826 GCA_040514115.1 Comamonas sp.
CGGTCATCGTCGAGAACAAGCCCGGCGCGGGCGGCGCGGTGGGTGCCGAGTACGTGGCCAAGGCCGCGGGCGACGGCTACACGCTGCTGATGGGCGTGACCGGCAGCAACGCCATTGCACAGTCGCTCTACCCCAGCCTGCGCTACCACGTGATCAACGACTTCAAGCCCGTGACGATGCTGGTCAGCGCGCCGCTGGTGCTGGCGGTGAATCCGAACGTCAAGGCCGCCACGGTCAAGGAATACATCGCGCTGTCGAAGACCGGCCCGCGTCCTCTGACCTTTGGCTCGGCCGGCAACGGCACCTCGATGCACCTGACGGGCGAGATGTTCAAGCAGGTCACGGGCGCGCGGCTCGAGCACATTCCCTACCGCGGCAATGGCCCCAAGGTGACGGACCTGCTGGGCGGGCAGATCGACTCCTCGTTTGGCGATCTGCTGGTGCTGCAGCCGCACCTCGAGAGCGGCAAGCTGCGCGCGCTGGCCGTGACTTCGGCCAAACGCAACCCGATCCTGCCCAATGTGCCGACGGTGGCCGAAAGCGGTTTTCCGGGCTTCGAAGCGCTGTCGTGGCAGGGCCTGTTTGCTCCGGCCTCGACGCCCGACGCGTTGGTGCAGAAAATCAACCAGGCCGTGAGCGAGGCCGTGAAGGCGCCCGACCTGCAATCGTTCTTTGCCGAGCGCGGCTTCGTTATCGAAGGCAATAGCAGCGCCACCTTCACCCAGTTCGTGAAAACGGAAACCGTGAAATGGAAAGAGATCGTGGAGAAGTCCGGTGCCAAGGCCGACTGAGCGCGCGGGCGCGGCGGCGCCCCACTTTGCCTGCGTGGGCGGGCCGGTGGTGCGCGCCGGCGTGGCGCAGCCGATCTCCCAGGCCACGGTGCACAACGGCCTGATTTTTGTATCGGGCCAGGTGCCGATGGTGGCCGGGCGCGCCGCGGCCGACGACATCACCGGCCAGACCCACTGCGTGATCGACCTGGTGGCCGCCATCCTGGCGCAGGCCGGCGCGGGCCTGGAGCATGTGCTCAAGGTCAATGTGTGGCTTACGGATGCAGCCGACTACGCGGCGTTTCACGCGGCCTATGGCGAGCGCTTCGCGCAGGCACCCTGCCCGGCGCGCTCGACCGTGATCTCGGGGCTGATTGCCCCCGTGAAAATAGAGATGGAAGCCATCGCGGTGCTGCCGGGCAGCTGAGGGGCACAGGCACCGCGTGATGCCCCCTGGACATGCGCCCGCGGCGGGTGACTGGCAAAATGGAGCGGTCCGCCCCGCCGTGGGGCGGCGCTTTTTCCTCATCTCCTGGACTGCTGCACATGCCCGCCACCGAAATCACCGTCACCTCCGCTGGCAAAGTCGCGGGCCAGGAACTGCTGGTCCCCACGGGCCAGGAAGGCGCGCACTTCGACCATATCCAGGACTGGCTCACGGCCCAGCTCAAGGCCAAGAAGGCGGTGCGCGATATCAGCCAGAAGGTGCTGGTCAAGGGCATCAAGCAATGGGCAGTCTACGAAGGCAAGTCGGGCGGCAAGGCCCAGCGCTGGGTGTTCAAGATCACCTGAGTTGCGCCCCGAGCCCGCTCTGCCATGCGCCTGTTTGCCGCCTTCCCGGCTTTTTTCCGCGACAACTACCCTTCCTCCGAACGCCTGGGTGTGCCCGTGGCGCGCTGGCGCGAGAGCCTCTACCGCACGGTGTTCGAGACCAACACCCAGCGAGGCAAGGCCTTCGAGCGCTATCTGACGCTGGCCATCGTGCTGAGCCTGGGCGTGGTGATCGCGCACAGCGTGCCGGCCATTTCCGAAGGCTGGCGCGGCACGCTGCTGCGCGCGCTCGAGTGGGTGTTCACCGTGGCGTTCACGGTGGAATACCTGCTGCGGCTTATCTCGGTGCGCAAGCCCTGGCGCTATGCGCTGAGCTACTACGGTATCGTCGATCTGCTGGCGATCATTCCGGCCTATCTGGCGATCTTCTTTCCCGATGCGCAATTCCTGGCCGCGGTGCGCGCGCTGCGCCTGGTGCGCACCTTCCACATCTTTCCCGCGCTGCGCGGCTTTCTTGACGAATACCTGATGCTGGGCCAGGCCCTGCAGGCGAGCGGGCGCAAGATCTTCGTGTTCCTGAGCGTCGTGGCGGTGCTGGTGTTTGTCATGGGCACCTTGATGTTCGTGATCGAAGGCCCGGAAAACGGCTTCAGCAGCGTGCCGACGGGCATCTACTGGGCGATTTCCACCGTCACCACCGTCGGCTATGGCGACGTGACGCCGGCCACCGCCACGGGCCGCTTCTTCGCCTCGGTGATGATGCTGCTGGGCTGGGGCGTGCTGGCCGTGCCGACCGGTATCGTGGGCGCGGAAATCTCGCGCAGCGCCGGCACCCGCGCGCGCATGAAAGGCGTCGAGTGCCGGGTGTGCGGCGAAAACCGCCACGAAGAGGACGCGCGCTTTTGCCGCCGCTGCGGCACCCGGGTGCTGGCGGTGACGCCCAAGGCGCCGCGCTCCATGCATCCCGCCAGGGACCCGGCTTCCCACCCGGCAGCCGCTGGCAAGGCCACCGCCGAAGTGGATTGAGGGCCGGCGCCGCGGCGGACGCTCACAGCATGCTGCGCCGCTGCTGCTGCCCGGCGCGCGCAGCTTGCGTGGCCGTCGATGCGTCGCGCACTTCCTCAGGCGGCGGCAGTATGGCCGGCATGCCCAGGCCCTGCAGCGCCAGCTCCCGGCACCAGCCCTTGCTGTGGTGCAGGTGGTGGTCTTCGTCCTGCTCGACGCGCGCATGGGCGTCCCGCAGCAATTGCGCCTGCTCGCCGCTGGCGGCTGCCGCCACCTGGCCGAGCAGCTCCCAGTTCGCGTGGTCCTTGGTTTCGGCATGCACCACGCATTCGCAGGCGGTCAGTTCGGCGGCCTGGGCCGTGGCGCTGCCGGCGGCCAGCTCGATGGTCTGGACCAGCGCCTTGCCGATGTGCTTGGCAACGTCGCGGCCGGCGCTGCGCCCGCCGGCATCGATGCCCAGGTCATCGCACAGGGTGCGCAGCACGTTGTAATGGTTCTGGGTTTGCGCCAGATATTCCTGCCACTCCTTCTTGAGTTCGGGGTTGCGCACCACCGTGAGGGCTTTCTTGTAGACCTGCTCGCCGGCCAGCTCGGTTTCAAGCATCTGCAGCAGCAGGTCCTTGAGTTGCGTTGCATCGTAGGAGGGATGGGCCATGATGTCTCCTTCTGACAGCGTACGGAAAGCAATGGCCCATGGTGAATCCAGCTGGAAAAACGCGGCTGTAGGCCTCGATCCTGACGCCAAGTCGGGCGCCGGCCGAGGGGGCCTGGACCATGGCAGACAAGGGGGCGCCGCCCAGCCCCTGCACGCGCCGCCCACTACAATCGATTCACCGCGCGGCACCCGCAGCGCTGCATCCATTCACCATTTCAGGGAGTTTCCATATGTCCAATTCCGACGACGACAGCCAGCAGCGTTTTGCGCTGGGTTTTCTTTTTGGCCTGATTGCCTTGATCGTTTCCACGGTGATCGGCGTCGTGGTCTACCAGCGCGTGCTCAAGGCGCCCGAGTCCCTGCCCGTCACCAGCAGCGTGGTTCCGGCCGGTGCCGTCTACGAAGAAGCGCTGGTGCGCGTCGACAACGGCGTGGTGAAGTTCTACTTCGCGACCGGCAAGGCCGATGTGGCCGTCGGCGCCAATGAAGCGCTGGCCGATGTGGTGCGCGGCGTGACGCGAGGCAAGCGCGCGCGCATCTCGGGCTTCCACGATGCCACGGGCGACGCTGCTGTCAATGCCGAGCTGGCCAAGCAGCGCGCGCTGTCGGTGCAGTCGACCCTGCTGGCGCTGGGCGTGAAGCCAGAAGTGATCGATTTGCGCAAGCCCGAGCAGACCCAGGCCAGCGGCAGCAATGCCGAAGCGCGCCGCGTCGAAGTCGTGCTGATCGATTGATGCCCTCAGGTGCGCATCACAGCTGGAAAGCCACGGTGCGCACCATGCCTTCGAAAATCTCCCGCGGCCAGGATGGCCGGCGACTGACATAGGGCTCGGCGCCGGCCTGCAGTTTTTCATGCCAGTCGTGCAGCCATTGCACCTCGGCCTGGCCGTAGAACGCGGTCATGGCCTCGTAGTTCAGGAACAGGCTGCGCGCATCGAGGTTCAGCGAACCGCACAGCGCCCATTCGCCATCGACCACGACACACTTGGCGTGCAGCATGGCCGGCAGCAGGTGGATTTCGGCGCCGGCCTGGGCCAGCTGGCGCAATGCGCGCTCGCGTGCCCAGTCGGCCAGCCGGTGGTTGGAGCGCCGCGGCAGCAGCAGGCGCAGGCGCACACCGCGCCGACAGGCCAGCGTCCAGGCCGCCACCAATGCATCATCGGGAACGAAATACGGCGTCACCGCCACAATGCTTTCGCGCGCCTGGAATGCGGCCGACAGCAGCAGCGCATGCAGCGTGTCATCGGCATGGTCCGGGCCGCTGGGAATCCACTGCGCCCAGGTCTGGCCCGGGGCGGGCGCCAGCGCCGCGGGCTGCGCCACGGGCGGGGCACGGTGCTTCTTGCGGTGGATGCGCCCCGGCGCGGCGCGCCAGTCGGCCTCGAACTGCGCCAGCGCCTGGGCCGCCACCGGGCCCTCGATCACAAAGCCCAGATCGATCCACGGCGGCGCTCCATGGGTGCCGACAAAATACTCATCGGCCAGATTGCGCCCGCCGCTCCACATGCGCCGCGCATCGGCCACCACCAGCTTGCGGTGGTTGCGCAGGTTGAGCCGGCCGTAGAGCGGGTTGTGCAGCAGCGGCATGAAACGCCGCACCTCGATGCCCATGCCGCGCCAGTCGCGCAGCAGCGTGCGCGGCGTCTGCAGGCTGCCGATGGCGTCGATCAGCACGCGCACGCGCACGCCGCGCGCGACGCAGCGCTGCAGCGCCTGCGCCACCCGCTCGCCCGTGGCGTCGGCGGCGAATACATAGGTGCTCAGCACCAGGTTCTCGCGCGCGCTGTCGATGGTGGCCAGCAGCGCCGCCAGCGCCTCCTCGCCGTTGGATTGGAACTTCACGCTTTCATTGCGCATGGCCTCGGGCAGATCGAGCGCGCGCAGCAGGCGCCCCACCCATTCGGGTGGCAGGGCGCCGGCCGACGCATCCGCCGCATCACCCGGCTCGCTCCAGCGCAGCGGAGCCGGCAGTACGGGCGCATGGCGCTGCTGCGGCCGCAGGAACTTGCGGCTGCCGATCAGCATGAACAAGGGCAGCGCCACATAGGGAATGGCCACCATGGCCACGACCCAGGCAAGCGCCGCCGACGGGTGGCGGCGTTGGTAGCCGATGCGCGTGGCGATGAGATAGACCAGCAGGCTGGCAATGACCACGATGCTGTGGCCCAGCCCGGAGAGCAGCGCAAAGGTCGTCATGCAGGCGCGGCGCGGCGCGCGTGGGCCAAGGCAGCAGGGAGAACAATGAGGATCATGGCCCCAGCATAGTGGCAAGCCTGCCGGTCAGGCGCAGGACCAGGCCTCAACCCGGCAGCAGCGCCAGCACCTTCTCGGGCGGGCGGCACAGCGCCGCGCCGCGCGGCGTCACCACGATGGGGCGATTGAGCAGCACCGGATGGGCGGCCACGGCGGCAATCAGTTCGGTCTCGCCAAGGGCGGGATCAGCCAGTTGCAGTTCGGCATAGGCCGCCTCCTGGCTGCGCAGCAGCTCGCGCACCGGCAAGCCCAGTTGGCGCACCAGCGCCGTGAGCGCGGCCGCATCGAGCGGCTCCGCAATGTAGTCCACGATCCGCGGCGTGATGCCGCGCTCGCGGATCAGCGCCAGCGCGCCGCGCGAATTGCTGCAGCGGGCGTTGTGGTAGATCGTGACGGGGAAGTCGGTGGGGGGGAGGGTCTGGGTCATGGGGCCGCAGTGTACTCACCGCGAGCTGTCCACCCGTTCGCCCACTCATCGAGATCTCAGCGTCCGGCTCAGCATGATCACCGGCACCAGCCCCACGGCGACCAGCGCCAGCGAGGGCAGCGCGGCTTCGCCCAGGCGCTCGTCGCGCGCGAGCTGGTAGGCCACCACGGCCAGGGTGTCGCTGTTGAACGGGCGCAGCACCATGGTCGCGGGCAGCTCCTTCATCACGTCGACAAACACCAGCAGCGCGGCCGCGGCCGTCGAGCGCTTGAGCAGCGGCCAGTGCACGCGCGCCATCAGGCCCCAGCTGCGCGTGCCGAGCATGCGCGCCGAGTCATCGAAGCTCACGGGAATGCGCGCGTAGCCGCTTTGCATCGACTGCAGCGCGACGGCGCAAAAGCGCACCAGGTAGGCCCACACGATGCCGACTGCCGTGGCCGTGATCAGCGAGGCCAGGCCCCATTCGGGCGCGGCCGCCTGCAGCCAGCCCACGGGCAGCAGCAGGCCCACGACAATGACCGCGCCCGGCACCGCATAGCCCAGGCTGGCGAGCTGCACCACGCCGCGCGTGAGCGCGTCAGGCCGGCGGCGCACCGCAAAGGCCAGCGCCAGTGCAATCGCCACGGCAAGCACCGAGGTGATCGCGCCCAGGCGCACGCTGTTCCAGGCCCATTCGAGAAAGCGCGACCAGGGCAGCACCGACCAGTCGGCCGCGAGCGGGCGCAGCATGAACACCACCGGCGCGACAAAGCCCATCAGCACCGGCAGCAGGCAGATCAGCCAGGCCGCGCCCGTGTGCCAGCCGCGCAGGCGCAGCGGCTGGGCTTCGGCCGAGCCCGCACGGCCCACGCCGTTGGTGACGAAACGCATGCGCCGCTGGGCGCGCACCTCGATCTGCAGCAGCACCACGACCAGCACCAGCAAGAAGGTGGCGAGCTGGGCCGCGGCAATGCGGTTGTCCATCGACAGCCAAGCCTTGTAGATGCCGGTGGTGAAGGTCTGGATGCCGAAGTAGCTGGCCACGCCGAAATCGGCCAGCGTCTCCATCAGCACCAGCGCCACGCCCGCGGCGACGGCCGGGCGCGCCAGCGGCAGCGCCACGGCCAGGATGCGCCGGGACAGCGGCGCGCCCAGCAGCCGCGCGGCTTCCATCAGGTGCGCGGCGCGCTCGCCCAGCGCGGTGCGCGCGAGCAGGTAGACATAGGGATAGAGCGAGAAGATGAACACCCAGACCGCGCCGCCCAGGCTGCGCACCTCGGGCAGCAGACGGCCTTCCAGGCCATAGGTCTCGCGCAGCCAGACCTGCAGCGGCCCGCTGAACTGCAGGAAGTCGGTGTACGCATAGGCCGTGACATAGGCCGGCATGGCCAGCGGCAGCAGCAGCAGCCATTCGAGCGTGCGCCGCCCGGTGAAATCAAACAGTGTCACCGTGGCCGCGGCCACGGTGCCGACGACGGCCGCGCCCAGCGCCACCATCAGGCCCAGCCACACCGTGGTCCAGACATAGCCGGGCAGCACCGTGGAGGCCATCTCGCGCAGGATCGGGCCGGCCAGCGCATCGGCATCGCCCCAGGGAAGCCAGGCGGCAAACACCGCCAGCACCGGCAAGGTGAGCAGCAACGCCAGCAGGATCAGGGGCAGGGAACGGCAGGCGGATGTGATGCGGCGCAAGATGAGGCTCGGCTGGGGGGAAGGCGCGGCAAGGCGCAGGGGTTGCGCGGCGGCCGGGGCCTTTCGTGCAAATGCGAATTCTAAGCATTTGCACCGCCCTACAATCGAGGAATGTTTCTCAAGGTCTCCCAACTCGGGGTGCGCTATGCCGGCCGCCCACAGGCCGCCGTGCAAGGCGTTTCACTGAATCTGAACGCCGGTGACATCGGCGTGCTGATCGGCCCCTCGGGCTGCGGCAAGACCACCTTGCTGCGCGCCGTGGCCGGACTCGAGCCGGTCAGCTCCGGCGAAATCCGCCTGCAGGACCAGATCGTCAGCAGCGCCACGGTCACGCTGGCGCCCGAGCAGCGGCGCATCGGCATGGTGTTCCAGGACTACGCGCTGTTCCCGCATCTGAATGTGGGCGCGAACGTCGCGTTCGGCATCCACACGCTGCGCAAGACCGAGCAGGCGGCGCGCGTGGCCGAAGTGCTGACGCTGGTCGGCCTCGAAGGCAGCGCCGCGCGCTTTCCGCACGAACTCTCGGGCGGCCAGCAGCAGCGCGTGGCCCTGGCGCGCGCGCTGGCGCCGCGCCCGCAGCTGATGCTGCTGGACGAGCCCTTTTCCAATCTCGATGTCGATTTGCGCGAGCGGCTCGCCCACGAGGTGCGCGCCATTCTCAAGGCGGCCAACGCGACGGCGCTGTTCGTGACGCACGACCAGCTCGAGGCCTTTGCCATTGGCGACGTGATCGGCGTGATGAACCACGGCGAACTGCACCAGTGGGACAACGCCTATACGCTGTACCACCGGCCTGCCACGCGCTTCGTGGCCGACTTCATCGGTCACGGCGTGTTCCTGCCCGCGCGCCTGGTGATGCGCGAGAACGGCGTCGTGGCGCAAACCCCGCTGGGCGAGCTCACCGACCTGGCCGAATGCCCGGTGGCCGCGAGTTACCCGAACGGCGAATGCGACGTGCTGCTGCGCGCCGACGATGTGATCCACGACGACAACGCCGAGGTCAAGGCGCAGATCGTGCGCAAGTCGTTTCGCGGCTCCGAATTTCTCTACACCATGCGCCTGCCCAGCGGCCAGACGGTGATGGCGCATGTGCCCAGCCACCACAACCACGAGGTGGGGGAATGGGTGGGGATAAAGCTGGCGGTGGAGCATGTGGTGGCGTTTCCTAGGGAAACATAGCCTTCACAAACGGAGGAACCCATGGGCTTTTGGGTTTATCTGCTGCGCTGCCATGACGGCAGTTACTACACCGGGCATACGGACCATCTCGAGCA
>JBEVDH010000007.1:0-4833 GCA_040514115.1 Comamonas sp.
TGGCCTGCGGCTGCTGCAACCAGAAAAAAGCGGCACGCAGCATCGAAGATTTCCTGTCCAAGGACCCCAAGCGTTTGGCCCGCATCCTTGCCCAGGCGAAGAAGCCGCTGCGAGACGCGGCAGCCGTGAACGCCACGCGCGGGGCGCTGGCCAACGCCTTGAAGGCCACGGGCTTGCCCGTGGAGTTGGCCTCGGGCGGGCGGACCAAATTCAACCGCAGCGTGCTGGGAGTGCCCAAGACCCACGCGCTGGATGCGGCTTGCGTGGGCCAGGTCGACACCATTGAAAGCTGGGAGCGCCCCACGCTGACCCTGAAGGCCATGGGCCGCGGCAGCTACCAGCGCACGCGCCTGGACAAGTTTGGCTTCCCGCGGGGCTACCTCCTGCGCAGCAAACGCGTCCATGGTTTTGGCACGGGCGACATGGTTCGCGCGGATGTGCCCAAAGGAATCAAGGCCGGCGTTCACACGGGCCGCGTGGCGATTCGTGCGACGGGCAGTTTCAACATCCAGTCACAGAAGGACGGCGTTGTCGTTCAAGGCATCAGCCACAAGCACTGCCGCGTCGTTCAGAGGAACGACGGGTATGGCTATTTTCTCAACCTGGCCAATCACACAGGACGTGAGCAGGTAAGGCCAGAGGCAACTAATGCTCTGCATTCGGCGCTCTACCTCCCCGGCATGAATGCCGGGGTTTCACGCGCATTTTGATGAAAGTTCTTGTTCTTGGCGCGGGCGTCGTGGGAACGACGGCGGCTTACTACCTCGCGTGTGCCGGCGCCGAGGTGCAGGTGATCGACCGGCAGCCGGGCCCGGCGCAGGAGACCAGCTTCGGCAATGCCGGGCAGGTTTCGCCCGGCTACTCCACGCCCTGGGCCGCACCCGGCATTCCGCTCAAGGCCATGAAGTGGCTGCTGCAGCGCGAGCACGCCCCACTGGCCCTGCGCGCCGATGGCAGCCTCTACCAGTGGCGCTGGATTGCCTTGATGCTGGCGCAATGCACGGCGCAGCGCTATGCGATCAACAAGGAACGGATGATGCGGCTGGCCGAACATAGCCGCGACTGCCTGCGCGAGTTGCGCGCCGCCACCGGTATCGAATACGAGCAGCGCACCGGCGGCACGCTGCAACTGTTTCGCAGCGCTGCGCAGGTCGAAACCGCGCAGCGCGACATTGCCGTGCTGCAGGAATGCGGCGTGCCCTTCGAGCTGCTCGACGCCGCCGGCGTGGCGCGCGTGGAGCCGGCGCTGGCGCATGCGCGCGTGCGCATCGCGGGCGGCCTGCGGCTGCCGGGCGACGAGACCGGCGACTGCCATCTGTTCACGCAGCGCCTGGCCGAACGCTGCCGCGCGCTCGGGGTGCGCTTCGATTTCGGCGCGGCCGTCGACGGGCTGGCGCTGCAGCAGGGCCGCATTGCCGGCGTGCGCCAGGGCGCGCGGCTGCTGACGGCCGACCGCTATGTGCTGGCATTCGGCAGCTATTCGCGCGCCGCGCTGGCGCCGCTCGGGCTCGACATTCCGGTCTATCCGGTCAAGGGCTACTCGCTGACAGTACCGCTGGTCGGTGCAACGCACGCGCCGCTGTCCACCGTGCTGGACGAGACCTACAAGATCGCGCTCACGCGCTTTGACGATCGCATCCGCGTGGGCGGCATGGCCGAGCTGGCCGGCTTCGACCTGCGGCTCGACCCGCGCCGGCGCGCCACGCTGGAGAAAGTGACGGCGGAGCTGTTTCCCGGCGGCGGCGACCTGGCGCGCGCCGAATTCTGGACCGGCCTTCGGCCCATGACCCCCGACGGCACGCCGATCGTCGGCGCCACGCCCTATGCCAATCTGTTCATCAGCACCGGCCATGGCACGCTGGGCTGGACCATGGCCTGCGGCTCGGGCCAGCTGCTGGCCGATCTGATGACGGGCCGCCGCCCCGCGATCCGCTTCGACGACCTGGCGATGGCACGCTACGCGCGCCCCCCGCGCCCCTTGCTGGCCATGGCCGGAGCCGCCGCGTGACGCGGCCGAGCCGTGCGCTCGTCGACCTCGATGCGCTGCGCCACAACTACGGCCTGGCGCGCCAGCGCCATGGCGGGCGGGCGCTGGCGGTGCTCAAAGCCAATGCCTACGGGCATGGGGCCGTGGCCTGCGCGCGCGCGCTGCAGTCCTGCGCCGATGGATTCGCCGTGGCCTTTCTGGATGAAGCGCTGGCGCTGCGCGCCGCGGGCATTGCGCGGCCGATCCTGCTGCTCGAAGGCTGCTTCGGCGCCGAGGAGCTCGACACCGCGCGCCGCCTGGGCCTGTGGATCGTCGTGCACCACGAGGAGCAGCTGCGCATGCTCGAATGCGCGGGCGCGGGCGCGGCGCGCGTGAACGTCTGGCTGAAGTTCGACAGCGGCATGCGCCGCGCCGGCTTCGCGCTGTCATGCGCGCGCGAAGTGCATGCGCGCCTGGCGGCCTGCGCGGGCGTGGCCGAGGTGGTGCTGATGAGCCACTTTGCGCGCGCCGACGAGGCCAGCGAGCAGGTAACCCAGCGCCAGATGGCCGACTTCGACGCTGCCACCGCGGGCCTGCCGGGCCCGAGAAGCCTGTGCAATTCGGCCGGGCTGCTGGCCTGGCCCGCTGCCCGGCGCGACTGGGCGCGGCCCGGCATCATGCTCTATGGCGCGCAGCCGCTGCGCGGCGCGGACCCGGAGCTGGTGCCGGTAATGGCACTGCAAAGCCAGGTCTTTGCCGTGCGCGCGCTGCAGCGCGGCGACGCGCTGGGCTATGGCGCACGTTTCGTGGCCGAGGGCCCGTGCCGCGTGGGGCTGGTGGCGCTTGGCTACGCGGACGGCTATCCCCGCAGGGCGCCCGATGGCACGCCCGTGGCGATTGGGGGCGCCCTGTCGCGCATCATCGGCCGCGTCTCGATGGACATGCTGACCGTGGACCTCACGCCGGTGCCGCAGGCTGGCGTGGGCAGCACGGTCGAGCTCTGGGGGCGCCAGGTCGGCGTCAACACCGTCGCCGAGGCAGCGGGGACCATTGCCTACGAGCTGCTGTGCCATGTGCAGCGCGTGCCGCGCGAATATGTCGGCGCCGGTGCTGCGGAGGTTGCCACGGCCGGTGCCCCCGGCTGACCCCTCTGTTCAGGCGCCGCGCCGTCCTGCCTGGGCCTCGCGCGCGGCGCGCATCGCGCGGGTGATGCCCGGGGCCGTCCGGCGCACGTGCGCGCGCATCTCCCGTTCCACCCGCTCGGGGTCGCCCGACTGCAGCACGACCAGAAGCTGCTCGTGGACTTCCTGCACCACGCTCGATCTGGGGTCGTTTTCCAGCCAGATGCGCATCAGCGGCTCGACCACCGAATGCAGCGCCGAAATCTGCTGCATCAGGCGCGCAGCCGCGCTGATCGCGCAAAGGCGCTCGTGGAACTGCCGATGCACCGTGATCCATTGCGACAGGTCGGTGCCGCAGCGCTGCATGCCGGCCAGAAGGTCCTGCAGGTCGGCAATGTCGCGCGCCGTATAGCGGCGCGAGGCCATCGCGGCGGCCAGGCCCTCGAGCACGGCGCGCATCTCGAACACCTCGATGACCTCGCTTTCCGAGAGCTCGCGCACGATCGCGCCGCGGTTGGGCGGCATGATCAACAGGCCTTCGGAGGCCAGGCGGCGAAACGCCTCGCGCACCGGCATGCGGCTCATGCCGATGGCGCTGGCCACATCGTCTGCGACCAGCCGTTCACCAGGCTTCATGTGCCCCATGCGGATCGCATGCGACAGATGGTGATAGGCCTGTTCATGGGCACTCGTGGCCGAGCCATCGAGGGGCGGCGGAGCGAAGAAATTCATGGTGGTTCCTCGGGGCGGTGCCCCCGCTTCGATTCTAAGAGTGGTCAAGGTCGGCATTGCGTGGCGCGGGCCATCCGGCGCCCCGCAGGCAATGCACCCAAAAGACGCGCCCCCAGACCGGAAGCTTGGCACAAGCCTTGCTTCAAGCATAAAGCCACAAATTGGATACAAAGATACGGGGATACTCTAATCCCGATTTCTCGCCCAGAGTTTAAGCTCTCGGTGGACCCGCTCTCGCTGGTGGGCATCTGCGACAGGCACAACCAGTCAATCTTCGAGGTCTCCATGAACGCTGCTTCTCGTCAAATCACCCTCGGTCTCGCCATTGCCGGCTGCGCCGGCGCGGGTGCCCACGCGCAGTCCCAGGACCCATGGCCGTCGCGCCCCCTTGGCAATGGCTCGCTGTCGCATTTGTCGCTGGAGATGCTCAAGCCCAAGACCGGCACCCGGATGACGCACGTCCCGCTCAAAGGAGCGGTCGAGGCCTTGCCGGCGCTGATCGGCAACCAGGTGCAGGTCTATGCCGACACCATCACCTCGAGCGTCGGCTATATAAAGAATGGCAGGCTCAAGGCATTGGCAACCACCGGCGCGGCGCGCACCCAGATGCCGACGGTGGCCGAGCAGGGCTTCCCGGGCTTCGACATGGCCTCGTGGGCCGGTATCGTGATGCCCGGGAACGCGCCCAAGGAAGCGGTCGCGAAGCTGCAGAACGCGTTGGGGTCGGTGCTGACATCCAAGGAATTCAAGGACAAGCTGCTGGCGCTTGGCCAGGAGCTGCCCGACAACCGCCTGGGTGCCGCGGCCTTTGCCGACCAGATCAAAACCGACCTCCCGAAGATCCGCGACCTCTTTCGCGAGGCCGGCATCGATCCCATCTGATTTCATTCGAGGATGCAAAGACCCATGCACAACGAACTCAACTCCATCGACGTGAAGACGCAGGTTCACCCCTACACGAACCTCGCGCTGCACGAAACCGCCGGCCCGATGGTCATCACCAAGGGCGAAGGC
>JBEVDH010000012.1:0-17137 GCA_040514115.1 Comamonas sp.
CGCGCTACGTGATGTTGGTCAAGCTGATAGACAAAGACTCATACACCGTGGCTGCGGCGCTGGCCAGACATGCAAAGAACTTGCCGCAAGAACTCTATCGTTCCTTGACCTGGGACCGAGGATCGGAAATGGCGGGGCACAAGCGATTCACCGTGGCCACCGACATCCAGGTCTACTTCTGCGCTCCGCAAAACCCATGGCAGCGCGGAACGAACGAAAACACCAATGGGCTACTCAGATAGTACCTGCCCAAGGGCATCGACATCTCGGGCTACTCGCAGGAAGAGTTGGATGCGATTGCGAGAAAATTGAATGAGAGGCCCAGGAAGACCTTGGGGTACAGAACCCCTGCCGAGATGTTTAACGAATGTGTTGCGTCGATCGGTTGAATCCACAACCCTGAGCCGCCATTCAGCTAGAAGCTCCAAAGCCGTCATTCAGCCAGGCTGCAAGTGCAAGGCAAAGAAGTCCAACGGGCTGGCGGTTCCTGCGGCAGCGACTTTCAGGACATGGGGATAGATCACCGCCGTACTCGGGTCTAAGTGCCCCAGCAACTCCTGCACCGTGCAAACGTCGGTGCCCGAGTGCAACAAGTACGTGGCGAAGCTTTGGCGCAAGGTCTGCACAGAAACGGGTTTGCAAATGCCCGCCCGTGCCACGGCCTTCTTTAGTGCGCTGTAATCGCTCCTAATAATGGTGATGGCGTTGCCACAAACCTGTGCGCGGGTTCCACCGACAGAGATGAAGCGAGGAACACGCAGAATCATCCCCAACGTTGACCCACGCCGGGAAATTTGGTCTCCAGTGCATGCGGAACGTCCACGCCACCGCGCTGCGCCTGCCAGTCTTGCTCCCACAGCGTGCGCGCAGCGAGCACCTGTTGGCGCAACTCGACTGCCAGGCTGCGCGGCAGCATCACAACCCGATCCTTGTCGCCATTGGCTTGGCGTACCACGACCACCGCACGATCAAAATCCACGTCCTTGACCCGCCAGCGTAGGCCTTTCATCAGCGGTATGCCGGTGCCGTATAGCAGTCGGGCCAGCAAGACCATATCGGTCGGCAACGCCTATAGCAGAGCAGCCACTTCGGCCACCGTCAAAACCGAGGGAATGCGCTTGGGCGTCCGCGGGCGCTGCACGCCATCGAGCCATGGCAGGTCTATGCCCAACACCTCGCGGCAGAGAAATAGCAGTGCGCTCAACGCCTGGCTGTGCGTGGCAGCCGCCACCCGCCGCTCGTTAGCCAACATGGCTAGAAAACCTTCGATTTCCAGCTGCCCCATCTCTCGTGGATGCCGCAAGCCGTGCCATTTCACGAACATGCGCATCACTGCACGTAGACCTGTTCGGTACGCATGCTATAGTGTTTGTAACAAATTCGCTAACGGACCTAGTCCAGCAACCGAGTGGCGCGCAACACAGCAGGAGAGGTGGGGTTCATGGCTGAATTTAGTGCTGTATTTTCATATGGCATAAACGCCGTCAAGCTAAGCTACGAGCCCCTTTCCGCGTTTTTTTCGTGCCAATTTCGACCGCAAGCGCCAGATATGGCCTGCCGCTTGGTGCGATCTACATTACGTTAGGCCTCACACAGGAGAGTATTCATGTTCCTCATATCAGCAGATAAAGCACGCGAGCAATCTTCCTCTTTTGATTTGTCTCAAGAGCAGATAGTTGCGGGCATAGCTGAGGCTATTAATGCCAACTCAAAAGCTGGAAAGCGCTCTATTGTCATGCAATACCTCACCTCTGCTGCTTCACAACAAGAGCTTGATGCCGCTTTGGCAACAGTTTGTAGTCAGGGCTACACCGCTGAATTCATTGATGCCGGCTCCAATCAGGAGCATGTTTCGGTGCGGATCGGCTGGTAGGGCCTAAAAATTCATTCAAGCCGACGCCGCTTCGCGGCGCGGCTTAATTCAGGCGTCAGGCTTGGATAACATATGACCATTCAACGCGCCGCAACTTTAGGTCACTGGAATTACTTTCTCGCGTTAGAGCACGACCTTGATCAGCTCTCTAGATTCGTCGACTTCAGCGGAAACGACGACACCTACTCTCTTGAAATAGCAAGGCTTCTATTGGGCGCTAGCGCCGAAGCAGACGTTGTTCTCAAACAACTTTGCAAGCGTTACGTCCCTGCAAGCGTTGCATCCACCATTGGCGCGTATCACCCAGAGATAGTCGCTAACTGCCCAAACTTTCTGCGGTACGAGGTTCTGATACCTCGCTTTGGGTTGGCTCATAGACCATGGGTCAACTGGGCGCCAAATCAACCACCCGAGTGGTGGTCAGATCACAACAAAGTCAAACACCAACGCGATCAATATTTCACGCGCGCTACATTGAAAAATTGCCTCAACGCTGTTGGGGGCTTATTTGTCGCGGTGTTGCATCTCTACGAAACCGAGGCAGCTCAAGGTGAGCTATTGCAACTTCCGAGGCTATTCAACGTCGAGACCCAGTTTTTTGGCGGCGCTCAAATGGGTCGCTATGGCCACAGCTTCAAATACAAAGTGCGTTGATCCTAACAAGGCATTCAAGCGGACGGGCTACGCCCGCCGCTTAACTTGAGCGTTGCGAGCTTACAGCGTGAACTACTTACTCATGCCGCTTAATCAACACTTCGATCTTGGTTTCGGGGCCGTTGCAAGCTCCTTCAAGCATGCGGCTGACGCAGTCTTTTCGGCTGAGTCGCCGAGCCTGAATGCCCATCTTCCCGCGAGTCTCCTCTATCGCACGTTGAGAGACGCTGCCACTCTTCTCTACGGGTGCCATGCCGCAAGGCGTGGGGAACTCACCGCTGGTTGGTGACGCTGCCCTCAACCCGGCAGTCAACCGGACCTGCGCGAAAAGCCGCGCAGGTCCGGTTACATCTACGGTTTAATGTCTGCTTCTTGATCCCACCAGCGGCAGCTCATGGCCGGTATCTGCCTGTCAACGCTCGTGCGCCGATGACCGCAACTGTTTCCAAGCGCTAAACCTTTGTATAACACCAGCAGAAGTGGGGGGCGGAGTACTTTGACGATGTGACGAAGGTGATTCAGGGGAGGACGTCGAGCGTAAGGCATTGACTGGTCCATTGAAGAAAAGCTGCTCCACTGAACTTGCCCGGTCCCTGGTGTTCATGAGCGCGCAGGGCAGTCCAAAAACCACTGGATGCTTCCGTGTCAGGTGGTTTTTTGTTGGACGGGATCAACTTGCTTGCAGAGCGTCAAAGGCAATTGCAAGGACGCATCCAGGGACCGGTGCGAACCCCGTCCTTTCACCAGGGCGTCGCCAAAGGTGGCGTGCATTCCACTTCGACCACTGCACGGCGCAATTACCTACAAGCACACGGGCGGTTATTTCTTTCCTGGACCTGCAAGCCGGGCTCACACTGAGGCTCCGATCGAAGGGAAGTCCGAACCACCTGCTGGTTCCAAGACACAAGCCTCTGCCGAACCTGCAGAACGCTTTCCCTCCGTTTACCAATCAGCCACAAGAGAGACACCATGCTTAAGAACTCGATCAAGACAATTTCCCTGGGCGCGGTACTGGCACTGGCTGCTACGGGTGCCTTTGCGCAGACGCCAAGCAACACCGTCAACTCCACCCAGACGCCTGCGTCGGTTGGCGTAACGCCACAAACCGCGAACGAAGCCAATCAGAAGGCCGTTCAGCGTTCCGACACTGCCACCCTGGTGCGCACTGACGCCACGGCTGCCGAGCAGGCCCGCGACGCGGCCAACCGCACGCAAAACAACGCTACCCGCGCCATGAACAATAACGCAGCTGTGGGCACCGCCCCCCAACGCCGCGCTGCACGTGCAGACCGCAACTAAGTAACTGGCCTCCCCGCTTTTATTAGTTTCTCCCATCACTGAACGAAAAGGACCTTCCATGAACTACAACACGACTACCGGCCTGCAGACGGGCACTACGACCAACAATGGCACCCTGGTGACGGGTTTGTTTCGTGACCGCGAAAGCGCAGAAGCGGCCTATAACGCAGCCTCGGCTCGCGGTTACTCGAAGGATGACGTGAACCTGGTGATGTCGGATGCAACGCGCACCCGCCACTTCGCCAACGACAGCACGACCGCTATCGAGACCGAACTGGGCAACAAGGCAGCTGAAGGCGCCGGTATTGGCGGCGCCATTGGCGGCACGTTGGGTGCGGTTGTGGCAGCCATCGCGGCTGTCGGCACCTCGCTGGCACTTCCTGGCATTGGTCTGGTGATTGCCGGCCCGCTGGCTGCTGCCATCGCCGGTGCCGGAGCTGGCGCTGCCAGCGGTGGCTTGATTGGCGCGCTGATTGGCTGGAACATCCCAGAAGAGCGTGTGAAGCATTACGAAGAAGGCATCAACAACGGCGGCATTCTGATGGGCATGCGCACCAAGAACGACGAAGATGCTTCCTACCTGGAAAATGAGTGGAAGCAAAATCGTGGTGAGCACGTTTACCGTTAAGGTGAACTAACCTCACGCTGATGGCGTGAGACATTCCTGACGGCCATTTCCACGGAAATGGCCGTTTGCCGTTGGGCCGCAACTTTTTCAAATCCTGTAGCAATGCCTTTTTCATTCCTGTTTCTGTCCGCTGGGCGCGTACTTGGCGTGCGCGGCGTGCCTCTTCATGGCAGCCGCGTCGCGCGCTGGAGGGCCTGCGCCGGCATGGCGTTGGCGCTGGGCCTGGGGGGCGCAGCGGCATATGCCAATCCGAGCCGGATGGATGCGGCCTCTGCAGCGGCCAGGCTAAGCGGCGAAGCGCAGCAGGTGGCGCAGTGGATTGTTGCCACCCGAGACAACCAGCGTTTGCCATACCTTCTGATCGACAAGCGCGCCGCACGAATGCATGTGTTCGACGCGGCGGGCACGCTGCAGGCCTCGTCGGCTGTGCTGCTTGGATTGGCGCGGGGCGACCACTCCGTGCCTGGCATTGGCGAGCGTCCGATGTCCGCCATCGCACCGCATGAGCGCACCACGCCGGCGGGCCGTTTCATCTCCGAGCCGGGACACAACCTGCAAGGCGAGGACATTGTGTGGATTGACTACGACGCTGCCGTTTCGCTGCACCGCGTGCGCACGGCCAACGCCGCCGATCGCAGGCTGCAGCGCCTGGCCACGGCAACGGTGGCTGACAACCGAATTTCCTACGGCTGCGTCAACGTGCCGCAGAACTTCTATGACCGCAACGTCGCCCCGATGTTGGGACAAAAACCCGGGGTGATCTACGTCTTGCCCGAAACCCAATCGGCTGCGTCCTTTTTTGGTTTTGACACTGCCCGCAAACGCTGACAGTGGGATGGGGTCGAAGCTATCCGCGCTCCGGACTCCGAAAATTGCCGGAAATCGTGAAAGCCATCCCCCGGGATGGCTTTTTTCATGGTGCCGACTGCGCGATCTGCCTGGCATACACCGCCAGCACAATGCGCTCCGAATGCACCAGATAGTCATTGAGTGCTGCGGCCGCCTCGGCCATCTGGTTGGCTTCGACCATGGTCAGCAGTCGCTGGTTCATGTCCACATAGGGCGCATGCAGGAACTCGGGGTCGTCGAGCAGCCCGAACGCCAGGCGCAGCTCGACCAGCAGGTGGGAAAAGAAGCTGTTGAGGCGTTCGCTGTCGGCCATTTCCACCAGCGCCATATGGAAGTCCATGTTGGCCGTACCCACGCCCTGCCAATCGCCCGTGCCGCGGCAGGCATGGGCCTTGTCGACGGCCTGGCGCATGCGCTTTTTTGCCGGGTGATAGGGGTACGCCTGGGCCAGCGCCTGGCATTCGATCATGCGCCGCACGCGGTAGATGTCGATGATCGAGGCGATGCTGGGCGTGGCCACGAACACACCGCGGTTGGGCGTGTGCTTGAGCAGGCCCTCCTTGGTCAGCGTGCGGAACACCTCGCGCAAGGTGTTGCGTGAAATCTCCAGCGACTCGCTCAGCGCCGCTTCCGAGAGCTTTTGCCCCGGCACGAACTCGCCCTGGACGATCTTCTGGCGAACCATGTCGGCCACGCGTTCGTTGAGGCTGGTGGCGGCGCCGGAAAGTTCGCAAGCAGATTTCATCGGTAGGGGAAAAGGGGTGGTGACAGGATATGCGGCGCAGAGCGAAGGGCAGTGCCGCGGCCATTGTGCTGCCAATCGTGCGTCTGGCCGAGCCCGAAAATTTCTCTTGTACCAGATGAATAAGGGTAATTACTAATTTTGCGGGGCCTTCGCTGACCTGCACAATCCGCATATTGTTCATTCATTTCTTTTTGAATGCTCAACCTGTTTGGTTAATTGTTCAACAAATGCAAGGGCCGGTTTTTGATCCGGCCCTTGCGCCGTTCTGCGTCCCACAGGCGCCAGCGCGGGGCAGGGCAGCGGCGTGGCAAATGGCCACGCGGGCTCCTGACCCTGGCAGCCTATCCGGTGGGATACAACGAAAGGTCTTCATATGATCACAGACGTCAGCCTTTGGCCCCTTATCGGGGTCGGCGTCATCATCGCGGGCTTCGTGCTGCGCTTCAATCCGATGCTTGTGGTGATTGCCACGGCCATTGCCACGGCTTTTGCCGCGGGCTTTGGCTTTGACAGGATCCTGGCCACCATCGGCACCGGTTTCATCAAGACCCGCAATCTGCCGTTGATCATCCTGCTGCCGCTGGCGGTGATCGGCCTGCTCGAGCGCCACGGGCTGCGCCAGCACGCGCAGAACTGGATCAGCTCCATTAAGTCGGCTACCACGGGGCGCCTGCTGGTCGTGTACCTCGCGGCACGTCAGCTCACGGCGGCCGTGGGCCTGACCAGCTTGGGCGGACACCCACAGATGGTGCGTCCGCTGCTGGCGCCGATGGCCGAAGGCGCGGCGCAGACCAAGTACGGAACGCTCCCCCAGCGCATCCGCCACAAGCTGCGCGCCTATTCGGCGGCCACCGACAACGTCGGACTGTTTTTTGGCGAGGACATTTTTGTCGCGTTTGGTGCCATCGTGCTGATGGTCACCTTCCTGCGCGAAGCGGGCATTGAGGTTGAACCCATCCAGGTCGCGCTCTGGGGCATTCCCACCGCGATCTGCGCCTTCGTGATCCATGGCTGGCGCATGCACCGCCTGGACAAGATGCTGGAAAAGGAACTCGGCGGCGGACGTGCCGCCGAGGAAGTCGCCGCTGAGCAAGCGGCTGCCGCGAAGAGCGTGGAGGCGCGCTGATCATGATTTTGTCGATTCAACATCTTTACTATCTCGTCGGCATCATCCTGGCGATCACCGCGGTGATGACGCTGGCCGACAAGGGCCACACGCGCCGCTATACCAGCGCCGCCTTCTGGGGCCTGTATTCGCTGGTGTTCCTGATCGGCGAGCGCCTGGCGCCCGAATGGGTCGGCGTGGGCGTCATCGTCATGGCGCTGATTGCCGGTTTCGGCGGCGTGGGCTTCGGCGTGCACAAGCCGCGCACCGATTCCGAATACCTGGCCAGCGCCAAGCGCCTGGGCAACAAGCTGTTCGTCCCGGCGCTGGCGATTCCCGCCGTGACGGTGATCGGCACCTTGCTGCTGAACAAGGTGCGCATCGGCGAAACGCTGCTGCTGGACCCCAAGAACACCACGCTGGTGAGCCTGGGCCTGGGCTGTATCGTGGCGCTGGCGCTGGCGTGCTGGTTCACGAAGGAAACGCCGGTGCAGGGCATGCGCGAATCGCGTCGCCTCACCGATGCACTGGGCTGGGCCCTCGTGCTGCCGCAGATGCTGGGCATGCTGGGGCTGGTGTTCTCCGACGCCGGCGTGGGCAAGGCCGTGGCCTATGTCACCACCAGCTACATCAACATGGATATCCGTTTCGTCGCCATCGTCGTCTACGTGGTGGGCATGGCGCTGTTCACCATCATCATGGGCAATGGCTTTGCCGCCTTCCCGGTGATGACCGGCGGCGTGGGCGTGCCAATCCTGGTGGGCGTATATGGCGGCGACCCGGCCGTGATGGCGGCAATCGGCATGCTCTCGGGCTACTGCGGCACCTTGCTGACGCCGATGGCCGCGAACTTCAACATCGTGCCCGCGGCGCTGCTGGAGCTACCGGACAAGAACGCGGTGATCAAGGCGCAGACGCCGACGGCACTGACGCTGCTGGTCGTCAACGTCTTCCTGGCGTATTTCCTGATGTTCCGTTGAATGGGAGAAGCAATCGATGAGTGACGCCCTGAACATCCTGCTGACGGGCTTCGAGCCCTTCGAGCGGGACACGCTCAACCCCTCGTGGGAAGTCGCGCGCGCGCTGGACGGCTGGAGCTTCGAGGCCGAGGGCCGCACGGCACGCGTGCATGCGGTGCAGCTGCCCTGCGTTTTCGGCACGTCGGCCACGGCGCTGCGCGAGGCGATGGAGCGGCTGCAGCCGCAGCTGGTCGTGAGCCTGGGCCTTGCCGGGGGCCGCCACGAGATCACGCCCGAGCGCGTGGCCATCAATGTCGACGATGCACGCATTCCCGACAACGCGGGTGGGCAGCCGATCGACGAGGCCATTGCCGCCGGTGGCCCCGTGGCCTATTGGTCGACGCTGCCGATCAAGGCCATCGTGCGCGACATGCGCGCCGCTGGCGTGCCGGCCACGGTTTCCAACACCGCGGGCAGCTTTGTCTGCAATCATGTGTTTTATGCGCTGATGCACGCACTGGCCCAGCGCGGGCAGGGTGCGCGTGGCGGATTCGTGCATCTGCCGCTGCTGCCGCAGCAGGCGGTGCATCGCCCGGGCCTGCCCAGCATGGCGCTGGCCACTCAGATCGAAGGCATCCAGCAGCTGCTGCGCACGGCGCTCACGGTGAAGGCCGATGTGCGCGAAACCGGCGGCAAGCTGCATTGAAAAGGAACACACCATGTTGAAGATGGATTTGAACAGCGACCTTGGCGAGAGCCTGGGCGCCTGGCGCATGGGCGATGACGCGGCCATGCTGAAGATCGTGAGCAGCGCCAATGTCGCCTGCGGCTTCCATGCGGGCGACACCGCCGGCATCCTGAAGACGCTGCGCGAAGCGAAGGCCAACGGCGTCACGGTGGGCGCGCATGTCGCCTACCGCGATCTCGTGGGCTTTGGCCGGCGCAACATGGATGTCGCAAGCGAAGACCTGGTGGCCGATGTGATCTATCAGATCGGCGCGCTGCAGGGCCTGGCCACGGCCGCCGGCACGCGCGTGCGCTACGTCAAGCCGCATGGCGCGCTCTACAACATGATTGCGCATGACGCACGCCAGGCGCGCGACGTGATCAATGCGATCCTCGCGATCGACGCCAGCCTGGTGCTGGTGTGCCTGGCGGGCTCGCCGCTGATCGGCTGGGCGCGCGCTGCGGGCCTGACCACCGTGGCCGAGGCCTTTGCCGACCGGGGTTACATGCCCGACGGCAGCCTGGTGTCGCGCCGCGAAAAGGGCGCCGTGTTGCACGACGCCGACGAGGTCGCCAGCCGCATGCTGCGCCTGGTGCGCGAAGGCGTGGTGGCCGATCTGAACGGCAACGATGTGCGCATCGAGGCCGACTCGATCTGCGTGCATGGCGACAGCCCCGGCGCCGTCGAGATGGCGCGGGCAGTGCGCGAGCGCCTGCAGGCCGAGGGCGTCGAGCTTGCGGCCTTCGTGCCCGGCAACGGAAGCTGAGCCGCCATGCGTTTTTTGCCTGTGAACCTGAATGCGCTGCTGGTTGAGCTGGACGACCTGGCGCAGACCCTGGCGCTGCTGCAGTCGCTGCAGTCCGAGCCCGTGGCGGGCGTCGAGGAACTGATTCCCGCGGCGCGCACCATCCTGGTCTATTTCAACCCCGCGCTCGTGCCTGCAGCGCAGGTCATTGCCGACATTGGCGCGCGCAGCCTCGATGCCCAGGTCGAGCGATCGGCCCACCGCGTGCAGATCCCCGTGCATTACGACGGCGAGGACCTGCAGGAAATGGCGGACCTGCTGGGCGTCACGCGCGAGGAACTCGTGCGCATGCATACCGGCGCCGAGTACTCGGTGGCCTTCACGGGTTTCGCGCCGGGCTTTGCCTATCTGTCGGGCGGCCATGAACGCCTGAACGTGCCGCGGCGCAAGACCCCGCGCACGCGCATTCCGGCCGGTGCCGTGGGCCTGGCCGGCACCTTCAGCGGTGTCTACCCCCAGGCGAGCCCCGGCGGCTGGCAGATCATCGGCACGACGCCAGTGCAGATGTGGGACCTCGAGCGCGTCGCGCCCTCGCTGCTGCGCCCGGGTTTTCGCGTGCGGTTTGTCGATATCGCGACCCTCTCGCCTGAAGCCGTTGCGGCGCTTGAGAGCGAGTGCGCCGGCGAGCGTGTGGCGCGGGCCGCGGGCGATTCGGCCCAAGCGGGCGCCGCCGGCCTGCGGGTCGTGGCGCCCGGATTGCAGACCCTGTTCCAGGACGGCGGCCGCCACGGCCACGCGGGGCAGGGCGTGGGCGCCTCGGGCGCGATGGATGCAGGCGCATTGCGCGCTGCCAACCGCGTGGTCGGCAATCGCGTGGATAGCGCCTGCCTCGAAGTCGCCTATGGCGGCCTCACGCTCGAGGCCCTGCAGCCCGCAGTGCTCGCCGTGACCGGCGCCCAGGCACCGATCGAAGTGCTCACGGCGCAGGGCCAGCGCTACGCCGCTGTGGCCTATGCGCCGCTGGTGCTTGACGCCGGCGACCGCCTCACGCTGCAGGCGCCGCAGGCCGGCTCGCGCAGCTACGTGGCGGTGCGCGGCGGCTGGGATGTGGCGCCGGTGCTGGGCAGCGTCTCCACCGATACGCTGGCGCGCGTCGGCCCGCCGGCACTGGCCGCGGGCGACACGCTGCGGGTGGCTGGCAATGTCGGCCTGCTGCCGGTGGCGCTGGGCGAGCAGCCGGCATTCGCGCTGCCGCGCGCGGGCGAGGAAGTGATCCTCGATATCGTGCTCGGCCCGCGCACCGACTGGTTCACGCAGGCAGCGATCGAGCGGCTGACAGCGCAGCCCTGGGCTGTGACGCCCCAGTCCAACCGCGTCGGCATTCGCCTGCAGGGCGAAGTGCCGCTGGCACGTGTCGAAGTGCGCGAGCTGCCCAGCGAAGGCACGGCGCGCGGCGCCATCCAGGTGCCCGCGAGCGGCCAGCCGGTGCTGTTCCTGGCCGACCATCCGCTGACTGGTGGCTACCCGGTGATTGCCAGCGTGGCCAGCTACCACCTCGATCTGGCCGGGCAGATCCCGGTCAATGCCCAAGTGAGATTCCGCGTTGTGCGCGCGTTCGAGTCCGTCACCCCTTCAAAGAATTGAAATGATGAAAAAAGTCCTGATTGCCAACCGCGGCGAGATCGCGGTGCGCGTGGCCCGCGCCTGTGCCGACTACGGCGTGAAATCGGTCGCGGTCTATGCCGATGCCGACATCGATGCGCTGCACGCGCGCATGGCCGACGAGGCCTGGGGCCTGGACGGCCAGCGCCCCGCGGACACCTACCTGAACATTGCCAAGCTGCTGGAAATCGCGCGCAAGAGCGGCGCCGATGCCGTGCATCCGGGCTACGGTTTCCTGTCGGAAAGCGCGGGCTTCGCGCAGGCAGTGCTGGACGCGGGCCTGATCTGGATCGGTCCCTCGCCCGCAGCAATCAGCCGCCTGGGCGACAAGGTCCAGGCGCGCAAGCTGGCGATCCAGGTCGGCGCGCCCTTGGTGGCCGGCACTGCCGAGCCGGTCAAAGACGCGCAGGAAGTGATTGATTTCGCCAAGAAGCACGGCCTGCCGGTGGCGATCAAAGCGGCGTTTGGCGGCGGTGGCCGCGGCATCAAGGTGGCATGGAAGCTCGAGGACGTGCCCGAGCTCTACGCCTCGGCGGTGCGCGAAGCCGTGACGGCCTTTGGCCGCGGCGAGTGCTTCCTGGAGCAGTTTCTCGACCGCCCGCGCCATGTCGAGGCGCAGGTGCTGGCCGACCAGCACGGCAACGTGCTGGTGCTGGGCACACGCGACTGCTCGCTGCAGCGGCGCAACCAGAAGCTGGTCGAGGAAGCCCCGGCGCCTTTCCTGAGCGACGAACAACGCGCCAGCATCCATCAGTCGGCCAAGGACATCTGCGCGGCGGCGGGCTATAGCGGCGCGGGCACGGTGGAATTCCTGCTGAGCCAGAACGGCGCGATCTCGTTCCTCGAAGTCAACACGCGGCTGCAGGTCGAGCATCCCGTGACCGAGGAAACCACGGGTATCGATCTGGTGGTCGAGCAGCTGCGCATCGCCGACGGCCTGCCGCTGCGCGTGCTTGAAACGCCGGTGCCACGCGGCCACGCGCTGGAATTTCGCATCAACGCCGAAGACGTGGGCCGCGGCTTCGTGCCCACGCCTGGCGCCATCACGCGCTTCGACGCGCCAACGGGTCCGGGCGTGCGCGTCGATACCGGCGTGGTCTCTGGCTCGGTCATTCCGGGCACCTTCGACTCGATGATGGCCAAGCTGATCGTCACTGGCGCCACGCGCGCCGAAGCGATTGCGCGCGCGCGCCGGGCGCTCAAGGAATTCCACATCGAAGGCGTGGCCTCGGTGCTGCCCTTCCATCGCGCGGTGCTCGAGCAGCCAGACTTCATTGCCGAGACGGCGCAGGACTTCAAGGTCCACACGCGCTGGATCGAGACCGACTTCGCCAGCGATCTGGAAGCCGCCGCCCGCGTGGTGCCGGTAGCGAGCAGCGCGCTGCACCGCACCGTGATGGAAATCGACGGCCGCCGCGTGAGCCTGGGCCTGCCGGTCGAATGGCTCGCCGGCATGGCCTCGGGCGCTGCACCACAGGCCGCTGCGCCTGCTGCCGCACCCAAGGATGACGCCGCCGTGAGCGCGCCCGTGACCGGCACGCTCCATGCCTGGCAGGTGGCCGATGGCGACCTGGTGAATGCCGGCGATGTCATTGCCGTCATGGAAGCCATGAAGATGGAGATGCAGGTGACCGCGCACCGCGCGGGCAAGATCGCCATCCAGGCCGAAGCCGGCTCTTTCCATCAGCAAGGCACGCCGATCGCCCGCATCGAATAGAGTGGCGCCATGGGAGCGTGGCAGGCCGTTGAGCGTGCGGCTTGCCACGGACTTCGCGCAGCAGGGGTAAAATGCGCGGCTGCACCACTGTTTCCAACGTACAAGGGCGAGAAAGGCAAACTGGTTATGACACCGCGAACTACCTCCACGGAGAAGTCCTCCGGCCGTTAGGCCGGCTGTTCGCGCCTGCCCGAGACCTGTTCTCCCCTCTCAAGCGCGGACCCGTTCCGCGCTTTTTGTTTTTCCGGCATGGGCGCGCACCCCACCCAAGACAAGGTTTGACAAGGAATCCCATGATCCACATCACGCTCCCCGACGGCTCCCAGCGCGAATATCCAGGCCCCGTGACGGTGGCCGACGTTGCGGCCTCGATCGGCACCGGCCTGGCCAAGGCCGCGCTTGCCGGCAAGATCGGCTCCGGTGACGCGGCCAAGGTCGTCGATACCAGCCACCTGATCGCGCAGGACGCCCAGCTGTCCATCATCACCGCCAAGGATGCCGATGGCCTGGATGTGATCCGCCACTCGACGGCCCACCTGCTGGCCCATGCGGTCAAGCAGCTGTATCCCGACGCCCAGGTCACGATTGGCCCGGTCATTGAAAACGGTTTCTTCTACGACTTCGCCTACAAGCGCCCGTTCACGCCCGAAGACCTCGTGGCCATTGAAAAGCGCATGACCGAGCTCGCCGCCAAGGATGATCCCGTGCATCGCCGCGTGTTGCCGCGCGACGAGGCGGTGGCCCACTTCAAGAGCCTGGGCGAAAACTACAAGGCCGAGATCATTGCCAGCATCCCGAGCAATGAAGACGTGAGCCTGTACCGCGAAGGCGACTTCGAGGACCTGTGCCGCGGCCCCCACGTGCCCAGCACCGGCAAGCTCAAGTTCTTCAAGCTGATGAAGGTCGCGGGCGCCTACTGGCGCGGCGACCACCGCAACGAGATGCTGCAGCGTGTCTACGGCACGGCCTGGGCCAGCAAGGAAGCGCTGCAGCAGTACCTGCACATGCTGGAAGAAGCCGAGAAGCGCGATCACCGCAAGCTCGGCCGCGAGCTGGACCTGTTCCACATCGACGAGCATTCGCCGGGCACCGTGTTCTGGCACCCCAAGGGCTGGACGCTGTGGCAGCAGGTCGAGCAGTACATGCGCGCCGTCTACCGCGACAACGGCTACCAGGAAGTCAAGGCGCCGCAGATCCTGGACAAGGGCCTGTGGGAGAAGACCGGCCACTGGGACAAGTACCGCGACAACATGTTCGTCACCGAAAGCGAAAAGCGCGACTACGCGCTCAAGCCGATGAACTGCCCGGGCCACATCATCATCTTCAACCAGGGCATCAAGAGCTACCGCGACCTGCCGCTGCGCTACGGCGAGTTTGGCCAGTGCCACCGCAACGAGCCCACGGGCGGCCTGCACGGCATCATGCGCGTGCGCGGCTTCACCCAGGATGACGGCCACATCTTCTGCACCGAAGACCAGATCCTGCCCGAAGTGCTGGCCTTCAGCCGCCTGCTGCAAAAGGTCTACGCCGATTTCGGTTTTACCGAGATCATCTACAAGGTCGCGACCCGCCCTGAAGCCCGCATCGGCTCCGACGAAAGCTGGGACAAGGCCGAAACCGCGCTGATGGACAGTCTGCGTGCCTCGGGCTCGGACTTCGAAATCTCGCCCGGCGACGGTGCCTTCTACGGTCCGAAGATCGAGTACACGCTCAAGGACGCCCTTGGCCGCCACTGGCAGTGCGGCACGATCCAGGTCGATTTCTCGATGCCCGAGCGGCTCGATGCGGAGTACGTGGGCGAGGACGGCAACCGCCACCGCCCCGTGATGCTGCACCGCGCGATTGTCGGCAGCATGGAGCGTTTCCTGGGCATTCTGATCGAGCAGTACGCGGGTGCGTTGCCGGTCTGGCTCGCGCCGGTACAGGCCGCGGTGCTCAACATTACCGACGCGCAGGGCGATTACTGTCGCGAAATTGCTGAAAAACTGCGAAAGGCCTTGCCTGCCCAGGACCTTCGCGTGGTCACTGACCTGCGCAACGAAAAGATTACGTATAAAATACGCGAGCATTCGTTGCAGAAGCTGCCCTACATCCTCGTCGCTGGCGACAAGGAAAAGGCAGCCGGAGCGGTTGCAGTGCGCGCCCGGGGCAATAAGGACCTCGGCGTGATGTCAGTCGACGCATTCATTGAATTGGTCGCCAGCGACATCGCTTCCAAGAACTGACTGAGATGTCAGCCTTTGGCTTGCGTGCACAGTGCACGCAAGCAGGCTACGCTGTTGTAGCCATTTATCTCCAAGGGTGAAAACCATAGCTACTGAATTTCGCGATCGCCGTCACCGTGAGGAGCGCAAGCACCGCCTCAACCGTGAAATCATGGCGCCTGAAGTGCGTCTGTCCGGCCCAGAAAACGAGCCCATCGGCATTGTTCCCATCATGGAAGCATTGCGCATGGCGGGCGAGTTGGATGTTGACCTGGTGGAAATTGCCGCTACAGCCAATCCGCCGGTTTGCCGGCTGATGGATTACGGCAAGTTCAAGTACCAGGAACAAAAGCGCGCCGCCGAGGCCAAGGCCAAGCAAACGGTCATCGAGATCAAGGAAGTCAAATTCCGTCCCGGTACCGATGACGGCGACTACAACATCAAGCTGCGCAATATTCGCCGCTTTTTGGCTGAAGGCGACAAGTGCAAGATCACGCTGCGTTTTCGCGGTCGTGAAATCACGCACCAGAACTTGGGTCTGGCCCTGCTCAATCGCCTGCGCGATGACCTGGCCGACACCATTGCAATCGAGCAGTTCCCCAAGCTCGAAGGCCGCCAGATGATCATGATGATCGCGCCGGCAAAGAAAAAGCCTACTGCGCCCAAGCCGCAAGGCGATGCGCCCACAGCGCCGGCTGCTTGAGGCATAATCCTGCCTGCAAGCGAGGTGAGCTCCAGGGCTCACCTTTTGTTTTGCGCGGCATGGCCTTCGGGCCAGGTCGCAAAGGTAGCGAATTCGTTCGCTGCAAGGTCCGCCTGAAAGGGCGGGTCAAAAAAGAAGTGTCTCGGGGCCAACAAGTTCATGCAGTTTGCGCGAACGCCTCACGAGCACAATCAACAGGAGCATTCACATGCCCAAAATGAAGACCAAGAGCAGCGCGAAGAAGCGATTCCGCGTTCGTCCCGGTGGCACCGTCAAGCGCGGTCAAGCCTTCAAGCGTCACATCTTGACGAAGAAGACCACCAAGAACAAGCGTCACCTGCGTGGTGCGGTTGCTGTGCACGAGACCAACATGGCCTCGATCGCACAAATGCTGCCCGGCTTTGGCTTGTAATTAACTGACGAACAAGGAGTACTTACATGCCTCGCGTCAAACGTGGTGTAACGGCCCGTGCCCGTCACAAAAAAGTTCTGGCCCTCGCTAAGGGTTTTCGCGGTCGCCGCGGTAATGTCTTCCGTATCGCTAAACAAGCGGTAATGAAGGCTGGGCAATATGCCTACCGTGACCGTCGTAACAAGAAGCGCGTGTTCCGTCAGCTGTGGATTGCCCGTATCAACGCCGCTGCGCGTGAACTCGGCATGACCTACAGCGTGTTCGCCAACGGCCTGAAGAAGGCATCGATTGAAATCGACCGCAAGATGCTGGCCGATATCGCGGTGCATGACAAGGCTGCTTTCGCCAGCATCGTGGAACAAGTCAAGGCCAAGCTGGCTGCTTGAGCTTACGGCCGGCAGTTGCGGCTGCAGCTGCCAATGCACTAACAACAAGGGCTAGAGCTTGAAAAGGCACTAGCCCTTGTTTATTTTCAAGAGTCGATATGAACGAGTTGGATTCTCTGGTCGAAAGCGCGCAGCAACTGTTTGCGCAAGCCGCAACCCCTGCCGATCTGGAAAACGCCAAGGCCCAGTTCCTGGGCAAGTCCGGTCGTGTGACCGAACTCATGAAGGGCATGGCGCAGCTTTCCGTCGAGGAGAAGAAGTCGCGTGGCGCGGCTGTCAACGTGGCCAAGCAGGCGATCGAGGCGGCGCTCACGGCGCGCCGCCAGGCGCTGGCCGATGCCGAACTGCAAACCCAACTCAAGGCCGAGGCCCTGGACGTAAGCCTGCCCGGGCGCCGGCGAGGACAGGGCGGCCTGCACCCGGTCTCGCTGACGCTCGAGCGCATCGAAGGCATCTTTGCCTCGATGGG
>JBEVDH010000070.1:0-7407 GCA_040514115.1 Comamonas sp.
CCGAGCGCACGGCGCTCGAGCACCAGCGCCTGGCGCAGCTGCGCGCGCCCGATTTCTCGCAGCCGCGCAGCACGCAGATGCTGACCTTTGGAGATCTGCATCTGTTGCATCAGCTGGCGCCGCAGAATTTCAAGGAACTGGTCGTGACCGGCTGGAGCCGGGAACAACGGCGCGTGGAGTACTTCTCGCACCAGACCCATCCCGACTTGCCGGTGGCGCTGGCCGGGCGCATTTCCGCCAGCATTCCGCTGCTGTTTGCCGACGTGGTCTTGCAGGGGCAGCGCTGGACCGATGGCGGCGTGGGCAGCCTGATGCCGGCCGAAGCGGTGCTGGCGGGGCTGCGCGGGCAGGCGCTGGCCGAGACCCAGGCGCGCACCCTGCTGATGACGTTTGCCGACCACGGCCGCATCCACGAGGCCCTGCATGGACCACCCAAACCGCATTCACTGCCCGCTGCCTGGCTGCTGGCCTTGCTGTCGGGCAATCCACAGTTCGCGCAGCACAATGGGGATGACCTGAAAAAGGTCCGTGCGGCGGGGCTGATGGCCATGCCGGTGTTTCACGGCGATCTGGCCGTCGGCTCGTTCCATGCCTCTGGCGAGCGCGTGAACCGGGCCAAGCACGAGGCGCTGGAGCAGGCGCTGGCGCATATCGAGCTGACCCGCCACAACTACCGCCATGACCTCGTGGACGACGTGCAGGCGGCGGCCGCGTTGCTGTCGCCTGCCGAGCAGGCACTGTTCCTGGCGCGCCATGCGGGCGATGCCACGCCGCTGCACGCGCAGCTGCGCGCAGCCATCGAGGAGCAGCAGGCCCGGCCCACGCCCGCGCAGGAAGCGGCGCAGCGCGCGGCGGCGCTGGACTGGGCGCGGCGTGATCCGGTGTGCAGGGCCGTGGATGCGCCGCTGCCGGGCAGCCCGAGCGCCTGAGCGATCCACGCAAGCATTGCACCGCGCACGCTCGCTGGCGTCGGCGGGCTGAAACAACCCCTCATTGCAGGCACCGTGCGCTGCGCGCCCAGGCCGGGCCCGCGCGCCGGCCGTCGGCGTGGTAGCGTTGCGTTTGGCAGCAACCATCCTGAGGGGAGAGCGGAACATGCAAGCCCAGATCCTGGCATTGAGGCGCGCGAAACGGCAGGCGCTGGGACTGCTGATCGCAGTGGCGCTGATCTTCGTAGCCACGGGCTTCATGCCGTCCACCCTGTGGGTGCGCTGCCTGCAGGCCGTGACCGAGGCCGCCATGGTCGGCGCGCTGGCCGACTGGTTTGCGGTGACGGCGCTGTTCCGGCGCATTCCGCTGCCCTGGGTCGGGCGGCACACGGCCATCATCCCGCGCAACAAGGACCGCATTGGCGAGAACCTCGCGCATTTCGTGCGCGACCGTTTTCTCGACCCGGCCTCGCTGCTGGCGCTGATCCGCAAGAACGATCCCGCGCAGTGGCTCGCACAGTGGCTCACCGCGCCGGCGCACAGCGCGCTGCTGGGCCGGCAGGTGGCGCGGCTGGCGCTGGCGGGGCTGGAGATGGTGCAGGACCGGCAGGTGCAGCGCTTTCTGATGCAATCGCTGCGCGCCGTGCTGGCGCAGGTCGACCTGTCGCGCGCCGCGGCTTCGGTGCTCACGACGCTGACGCAGGGCGGGCGCCACCAGCAGTTGCTTGACGACCTGCTCGCGCGCATCGCCACCACGATGCAGGCCGGACAGACACGCGAATTCATTGCCGCCAGCATCATCGAATGGCTCAAGCGCGAGCATCCGCTCAAGGAAAAGATGCTGCCCACCGACTGGCTGGGCGACAAGGGGGCGGAGATGATCGCGCAGGCGCTCGACAGCCTGTTCGAGGACATTGCCCACAACCCCGAGCACCGCGTGCGCGAAGCGCTCGATGCGGCGGTGGCGCGGTTGATCGGGCGGCTGGAGACCGACGCCGGCTTCGCGGCCCAGGCCGAGCAGCTGCGCCACTACCTGCTGCATGACGAGAAGCTGGCCAGCTATCTGCAGGAACTGTGGACCCAGCTGCGTCAGCGCCTGCAGACCGACCTGGCCGACGAGCACTCGCACATTGCGCGCAAGGCCGCGGGCATGGGCCGCTGGCTGGGGCAATCGCTGGCCAGCGACCCGGCGCTGCGCCAGTCGATGAACGCGCGCCTCGAACGCTGGTCGGCGGCGCTGGCGCCCGATGTCGCGCAGTTCCTGGCCGAGCACATCAGCGACACCGTCAAGCGCTGGGATGCGGTGGAGCTGTCGCAGTTGGTGGAGCTGCACATCGGCAAGGACCTGCAGTTCATCCGCATCAACGGCACGCTGGTGGGCGGGGCGATTGGCCTGCTGCTGTTCGTGCTGGCGCAGATTCCGCACTGGTGGGGCATGGTTTGACGATGGCACAGAACCAGGGGTAGACCGCTTTTTTTCACAGGCAAATTCAATTGTCAAGCGTAAGACAATTGCGCGACGTGCCCGGCGTGGTTCTCACCCCTTCGGACAACAACTCCAACGACATCAGCCTGCGCGGCATGGGCGCCAACTACACGCTGATCCTGATCGACGGCAAGCGCTCGAACACGCGCGAAACCCAGACCAACGGCAGCACCGGCACCGCGCCTTCGCTGCGCCAGACGCTGGGCGACTGGGGCCAGTCAAGCCGCGGCGGCGACATCTACGGCAACCCCGACCTGAAGCCCGAAACCTCGCTGACCCAGGAAATCGGCGTGCTGTTCGACAGCGGCGCCGGCACCACCGCCGGCCTGACGCTGTTCGACAACGATTTCGAGGACAAGATCACGCGCATTGCCTGCCCGAGCTGCGGCCCGCTCAATTCCTCGGGCCGGATTCCCACCACCAACGTCAACGTCGACAAAGCCATCACGCGCGGCCTCGCTGGGCACGCTGCTGACCCAGACCCTGCGCCTGAGCTCGAGCTACACCTTCACCAAGTCCGAGCAAAAGAGCGGCGAGTTCGCCGGCAAGCCGCTGAACCAGTTGCCGCGCCACCTGCTCAACGTGGGGCTGGACTGGAACCCCACCGGCCAGATCAACGGCTGGACCAAGGTGGCGTACCGCGGCAAGGAAAGCGACAGCTCGGGCGGGGCTTCATCGGGCAGCTTCAACCAGAAGCGCTATGCGCTGTCGACCTGGGCGGTTCGTACAAGTTCAGCAGGGCCGTCACGCTGTATGCGGGCATCTACAACCTGCTGGACAAGGAAGTGCTTTATGACGGCGTCAACTATGACTCGGTGCAGGACGGACGTCGCTATTGGCTGGGCATGAACGTGAAGTTCCAGGGCGTTTCCATCTGGATGGGCAGCGCGGGGCCGACGGCGATGTGGCGGAACGTGGGGGAGATCAAGGGGGCGTTGGAGGGGGGCGGGGAGGGGTTGGCCACTGTCTCGAGGGCCGGCCGTTGTTCTTCGGCAGGGTCCGGGGGGCTCAGAATAAACGGGCTGTTTATCTAAAGGGCAGGCCATTCATCCTTCGACAGGCTCAGGACGAACGGGGTTTTACCGTTTGCCCTGATCCTGAGCATGTCGAAGGATCGAAGGGTGGACGGCACCGCGACAAAATAAAACGTTGCTTCACGCGGATCCTGGAACTCAAGCCTGCCGATCCCCGGACGCCACTTCCCCCTCCAACTGCTGCAAATGCTTCGCCAGCTGCATCCACGCCTGCGCGGCTTCCTCGTTCTGTGCCCAGGCGTGGCAGCTGGCCGCCATCATCGCCGTAGGCGCATGGTCGGGCGCGAGGTCGAACGCACGCTCGCACTGCGCCGCGGCATTGGTCCACATGAGAGGGGCGTGGTCCGAGCCCTCCTTTTGCAGCGCATGGGCCTCGGCCATCCAGGACTGGGCCAGGCGCAGCGCGGCGGCGTGCTGGTCGGGGTCGGCCTGGTGCGCCTGGGCGAAGAACGCGCCGGCCTGCTGCCACAGCGTGCGGGCCTGGGTGAAGTCCTGCGTGGCCACGGCCTGGGCCTGGGCGACCAGGTCGTTGCCGGATTGGAGAAGGGGAGCGTAGTCGTCAGCAGTCATGGCGGGCGGAGATCAGCGAAGCGGAAATGCGGCCGATTGTGCGCGAAAAGCACAAGCCGCAAGGCTCAGTGCAGTTTCAGCCGCGGATCGGTGCGCCGTCCGATCCGGTCGCTGAGCATCAGCAGACCGGTGCGGAAGAAGCCGCACAGCGCGACCTGGTGCATGCGGTACAGCGAGATGTAGAACATGCGCGCGAGCCAGCCCTCGACCTTCACGCTGCCCATCAGGCTGCCCATCAGATTGCCCACCGCCGAGAAGCGCGACAGCGAGACCAGCGAGCCGTAGTCGCGGTAGCGGTAGTGCGGCAGCGGCTGGCCTTGCAGGCGCCTGGTCAGCGACTGCGCCAGGAGCGACGCCTGCTGGTGCGCGGCCTGGGCGCGCGGGGGCACGTTCTTGCCGCTGCCGTCGTCCATGGGGCAGGCGGCGCAGTCGCCGAGCACGAAGATGTCGTCGTCGAGCGTGGTCTGCAGCGTGGTGCGCGTGACCAGCTGGTTGATGCGGTTGCTCTCGAGGCCGTCGAGGCCCTGCAGGAAGTCCGGGGCCTTGATGCCCGCGGCCCAGACCTTGAGGCTGGCCGGGATCACGCGCCCGTCCTTGGTTTCCAGTTGCTCGGCCGTCACGCGGCTCACGGCGGCTTCGGTGATGACCTGCACGCCAAGCTTTTCCAGCGTCTGGTGGGCGTCGCGGCCAATGTGCTCGGGCAGCGCCGGCAGCACCCGCTTGCCCGCGTCCAGCACGGTGATGTGCAGGTTCTCGGGCGCGATGTTGCCCAGACCGTAGTCCGACAGCTGCTGCGCGGCATTGCGCAGCTCGGCCGCGAGCTCGACGCCCGTGGCGCCGGCGCCGACGATCGCGATGCGCAGCGCGGCCTGCTTGTCGGTGCCCGCATGGGCGGCCAGGTACTTGGCCAGCAGCTGGCGGTGAAAGCGCTCGGCCTGCTCGGGCGCATCGAGAAAGATGCAGTGCTCGGCGGCGCCGGGCGTGCCGAAATCATTGGTCACGCTGCCGATGGCCATGACCAGCGTGTCGTAGGCCAGACGGCGCGCGGGCGCGGCTTCGCTGCCGTCCTCATCGAGCAGCGGGGCAAGCTCGATGTTCTTCGCCTTGCGGTCCAGGCCGCACATCCGGCCGATCTGGAAATGAAAGTGCTTCCACTTGGCCTGCGCGATGTAGTTGAACTCGTTTTCCGACTGGTTGAGCGAGCCCGCGGCGACTTCGTGCAGCAGCGGTTTCCACATGTGCGTGAGGTGGTTGTCCACCAGGATGATCTCGGCTTGCCGGCGTTTGCCCAGGCGCTGGCCCAGCCGCGTGGCCAGCTCCAGCCCGCCGGCGCCGCCGCCGACGATCACGATGCGATGCGTCATGGATGATTTTCCTTGGTTGCAAATGGCTTGCTCCCCCATGGTTGCCGCCATTTCCTTCAGCGAATGTAAGGGAAAACCCTATATCCTGCGCTGACCAGGGAGACGGCCGCATGGCCAGGCCATTGCTAGAACCGCGGCAGGTCCGGGTGCTTGATCTGCCCGCCGCGCACCAGCATCTTTCCGTATTCGGCGCAGCGGTGCAGCGTGGGGATCACCTTGCCCGGGTTGAGCAGGCCCGCGGGATCGAACGCGGCTTTGAGCGCGAACATCTGCGCGTTTTCCTCGGCGCTGAACTGGGTGCACATCGAGTTGAGCTTCTCGATGCCCACGCCATGCTCGCCCGTCACGGTGCCGCCCATCGCGACGCTGGTCTCGAGGATGTCGGCGCCAAACAGCTCGCAGCGGCGCAGCTGGTCGGGGTCGTTGGCATCGAACAGGATCAGCGGGTGCAGGTTGCCGTCGCCGGCGTGAAACACATTGGCGCAGCGCAGCTGGTATTTCTGCTCCATTGCCTGGATCGCCAGCAGGATGTCGGCCAGGCGCTTGCGTGGAATCGTCGAGTCCATGCACATGTAGTCGGGACTGATGCGGCCGCTCGCTGGAAACGCGTTCTTGCGCCCGCTCCAAAAGCGCAGGCGCTCGGCCTCGTCGGCGCTCACGGTGATGGCGGTGGCGCCGGCATCGCGCAGCACCGCGCTCATGCGCTCGATCTCCTCGGCCACCTCCTCGGGCGTGCCGTCGGATTCGCACAGCAGGATGGCTTCGGCCGTGAGGTCGTAGCCGGCCTTGACGAAGTCCTCGACGGCCGCGGTCATCGGCTTGTCCATCATCTCGAGTCCGGCCGGAATGATGCCCGCGGCAATGACGGCGGCCACGGCCGCGCCGGCCTGGCGCACGTCACTGAAGCTGGCCATGATGCAGCGCGCGAGCTGCGGCTTGGGGATCAGCCGCACCGTCACTTCGGTGACCACGGCCAGCATGCCTTCGCTGCCGATCACCGCCGCGAGCAGGTCATAGCCCGGCGTGTCGAGCGCCTGGCTGCCGAAGGTGACGGGCTCGCCGGCCATGGTGAAGCCCTTGACCTCGAGCACGTTGTGTACGGTGAGGCCGTACTTGAGGCAGTGCACGCCGCCCGAGTTCTCGGCGACGTTGCCGCCGATGGTGCAGGCAATCTGGCTCGACGGATCGGGCGCGTAGTACAGGCCGAAGGGCGCCGCGGCCTCGCTGATCGCCAGGTTGCGCACGCCGCACTGCACGACCGCGGTGCGGCTGTAGGCATCGACCTGGAGAATGCGGTTGAACTTGGCCAGCGACAGCACCACGCCCAGCGCATGCGGCATGGCCCCGCCCGACAGCCCCGTGCCCGCGCCGCGCGCGACCACCGGCACCTGCAAGGCATGGCAGGCCTGCAGCACGGCCTGTATCTGGTCATAGGTTTCGGGCAGGCAGACCACCAGCGGGCGCTGGCGATAGGCCGTCAGCCCGTCGCATTCATAGGGCGTGGTTTCCTCGCTGTGCCACAGCAGCGCATGTGCGGGCACATGCCGGCCCAGCGCCTGCACGATCTGGGCCTGGCGTTGCGCGCGCTCGGCGGGGGCGGGCGCGTCGGCTTTGGGGGCGGTGTTCATGGGATCAGACTTTAGGCGAAGGCGCGCGCCGGTGGTGTGAGTTTTCTTGCAAGGGCCTGTGAAACTTTGCGCCCGGGGCCTTGGGCAATAATTGCACGCTGCCTTTTCTCCCGCCCCCTTACCGTCTGCCCCCTATGACCGACACTCCCGGAAATTCCCCCGCGCTGGTGCTGCGGGGCCTGCGCGCCATCGTCGGCGACAAGGCCTGCATTGAAGTCGCCAGTGACATGCAGCCCTTCACCACCGACTACCGCAAGCTCTATCACGGCCAGGCGCTGGCCGTGGTGCTGCCGGCAAACACGCAGCAGGTCAGCGAGGTGCTGGCGCTGTGCTCGCGCCATGGCGTGCCCGTGGTGCCGCAAGGCGGCAATACCTCGCTGATGGGCGGGGCCGTGC
>JBEVDH010000185.1:0-7403 GCA_040514115.1 Comamonas sp.
TGGTCTACACCTCGTTCTCGGGCTCGCACCAGGATGCGATCAAGAAGGCCTTTGCCGCGCGCCAGGACGGCGATGTCTGGGACATGCCCTACCTGCCGATCGACCCCAAGGACCTGGGCCGCAGCTATGAAGCCGTGATCCGCGTCAACAGCCAGTCGGGCAAGGGCGGCATTGCCTATCTGCTGGAAAGCGAATATGGCTTGCAATTGCCGCGCCGCCTGCAGATCGAGTTCAGCCAGGCCGTGCAGCGCGAGATGGATGCCAGCGGCAAGGAGTTGACGGCGCAGGATCTGTGGAACCTGTTCCAGAACGAATATCGCCTGGATGCCACGCGCCAGCCGAAATATCGCCTCAGCGGTGAAAGCGGCACGGTGTCCATCAGCGGCGACTTCGAGATCCATGGCGAGAAGTGCAGCGTCAGCGGCGAGGGTTCGGGCCCGATCGATGCGTTTGTCGGCGCGCTCAGCGAAGCCACGGGCCGCAGCATCCGCGTACTTGACTACGCCGAGCATGCAGTCAGCGCTGGCGCCAACGCGCAGGCTGCCGCCTATGTCGAGCTGCGCATCGACGACGCCCATGTGGTCTATGGCGTGGGCATGGATGCCAACATTGTCTCGGCATCGATCAGCGCGATCGTCTCCGGCCTCGAGCGTGCCCCGCGCGCCACGGTCGCAACGCTGGCCTGATCCGCGGCGCCTTCGGCCGGGCCAGCGCAGGGGCGCCAGCCCGGGCCGTTGCAGGTACGCCGCAGCAATTGCCCGGCGGCTGCAAAATGGTGGTAGCGCAAGGTCAAAGCTCGGGCCTATAATCTCGCTCATATTCTCTGAAAAGTCGTGCAACTTGTTGCTGTTGTGCGACTTTTTCGATTCGGCTTTGCTGTCCTATCATTTTTTGCTGCTTGGAGCATTTGGATGCACCACCGTCCCCGCACCGCGCTTGCCCGTATTTTCGAGGCTTCAGCCGTCCTTGCATTGAGTTGGGCGCTGGTCCTTCCCGGCGCCCACGCCGCAGAAAAGAAGGTGACAAAGAAACAGGCCAGCAGTGCCAGCAAGCCCGCGCGCTCGGCCAAGGTGGTCACGGTGGTCAGGGCCCCGCGCGCTGCCAGGGCCGTCAAGACCTCGGCGCGCAAGCAGCCGCTGGCGGCCCGTGCCGTTGCCAGCAGCGCGCACGCGCCGGTGCGCGCGGTGGCCTATGCACCCGCGCGGCAGTCGTTTGGCCAGATGGCGGGCCTGCACGCCGTCACCGACCCGCTGGACCTGAAGTCCAGCGTGGCGCTGGTGGTGGACCAGGAAACGCATGAAGTGCTGCTGAGCAAGAACGACCATGCGGTGCTGCCGATTGCGTCCCTGACCAAGCTCATGACCGGGCTGATCATCTCGCAGGCGCGCCTGCCCATGGACGAGATGCTGACCATCACCCAGGACGATGTGGACACCGAAAAGGGCAGCAGTTCGCGCCTGCGCGTCGGCAGCACGCTCACGCGCGGCGAGATGCTGCATCTGGCGCTGATGTCCAGCGAAAACCGCGCCGCGCATGCGCTGGGCCGCACCTATCCCGGCGGTCTCACGGCGTTCGTGACGCAGATGAACGTCAAGGCCAAGCTGCTGGGCATGGCCGATACCAAGTATGTAGAGCCCACGGGCCTGTCGAGCCGCAACCAGTCCAGCGCGCGCGACCTCGCGGTGCTGGTGAACGTGGCCCATGGCGACCCGCTGGTGCGCGAGCTCAGCACCTCGCCGGGTTATGAAGTGGCCCAAGGCCCGCGCACGTTGCAGTACAACAATACCAACCGCCTGGTGAAGAACCCGGCGTGGGAAATCGGTCTGCAAAAGACCGGCTATATTTCCGAAGCCGGTCAATGCCTGGTGATGCAGGCCGAAGTCGCAGGCCGCAAGCTGATCATGGTGTTCCTGGATTCGGCCGGCAAGTTCAGCCGCCTGGCCGATGCCGAGCGCGTACGCCATTGGGTCGAGAACCAGTCTGGCGCCACCGCGGTGCTGGCTGCCCATAAAATCAAGGGGTAACCCCGCAGCCATTGCTACTGGTGTGGCCCATCGTGGGGGCCCGCCCAGGGCGTAAGCCGCTCAGGGGATGCGCCTATTTATCCAGCCGTGCTGGTTGCCGGCATGCCTTCTGTCGAGCGCCAGCCGGCAAATCCCAAAGACATCGAGATTTCCGCCGCCGTGGCTTGCAGGCGCGGCAGCCAGCCGTCGTCGATGCGGTCGGCGGGCGCAGAGATCGACAGGCCGGCCACCAGCTTGCCCTGGTCGTCGTAGATGCCCGCTGCAATGCAGCGCACTCCCAGTTCGAGCTCTTCGTTGTCGCGCGCAATGCCGTATTGCCGCGTCTTGGCCAGTTCATGCTCGAGCGTGCCCAGCTGGGTGATGGAGTTGTGCGTGTTGCCGGCCAGGCCCGTGCGCGTCGCATAGGCGCGCACGCGCTGCGGGTCGTCGGCGGCCAGGAACAGCTTGCCGGTCGAAGTCAGGTGCAGCGGCGCGTGGCCGCCGATGGCGCGCACCACCTGCATGCCCGAGCGCTCGCTGTAGGTGCGCTCCACATAGACGATTTCATCGCCCTGGCGCACGCTGAGGTTGACGGGCTGCTGGATCTGCTTGTGCAGCAGGCGCATCGGCGCCATGGCCGCTTCGCGCACGTTGAGCCGCGCCTTGACCAGATTGCCCAGCTCCAGCAGGCGCATGCCCAGGCGGTAGCTGCCCGACTCGGGGCGGTCGACATAACGGCCGATCGTCAGATCGTTGAGGATGCGGTGCGCGGTGGACGGGTGCAGCCCGGTCTTCTCGCTGATCTCCTTGAGCGACACCGCTTCCTCGCGCGAGGCCAGCACGTCGATCAGGGTGAACATGCGTTCGAGGACTTGGACGCTGGGTGCTATGGGTGTGCCGGGTTCGTTCGTTTTCATCATGCGGAAGATGGACGGCAATGTCCGATTCTAGCGCCTGCCCGCGGCGCCCCGCGCAGCCGACAGGCGTTCACGCCAGGGCGCTGCGGCGTGCAGCGTGCGCCGCGCGGTCCACACGCTGCCACTGGTCGTGCTCGCGCACCTCGTGCGGTAGGAAGCGCGACTTGTAATCCATCTTGGCGCTGTGCTCGATCCAGTAGCCCAAGTAGACGTAGGGCAGGCCCATCGCGCGTGCCTGGTCGATCTGCCACAGCACATTGAAAGTGCCATAGCAGGTGCGTGGCTCGGGCTCGTAGAAGGTGTAGACCGCCGACAGCCCGTCTTCGAGCACGTCGAGTATCGAGACCATCTTCAGCGCGCCGGGCGCGTCGCCCTGCTGGGGTTCGCGGAATTCGACGAGCCGCGAGTTGACGCGGCTTTGCAGCAGGAACTGGGTGTATTGATCGATGCGGTCTTCATCCATGCCGCCGCCGCTGTGGCGCTGGCGCTGGTACCGCAGGTACAGCTGGTAATGCTCATCGCTGAAGCCCAGGCGGCCGATCGAGGCCTGCAGCGCATGGTGCTGCGCCATGGCGCGGCGCTGGCTGCGGTCGGGGCGGAAGTCGTGCGCCAGCACGCGCAGCGGAATGCAGGCACGGCAGCCGTCGCAGTAGGGGCGGTAGGTGAACAGGCCGCTGCGCCGGAAGCCCAGCGTGACCAGCTCGGAGTAGGCGGCATCCTGGATCAGGTGGCTGGGCGTGGCCACCTGGGAGCGCGCCAGGCGCCCGGCCACGTAGCTGCAGGGATAGGCCGCAGTGGCATAGAACTGCAATGCCTGAAGGGGAAGGTCGTTGAGTTGCGTCATGCGAGGCCCAGCCGGTCCCAGTATACGGCGTCGAAGCGCCACTTCATGCGCGGTTTGCTGCGCTGCATCTGCACCTGTTGCACGAACTCGCCGCGCGGCATGGTGCGCGCGCCCATGGAGGCCAGATGGGGCGTAGCCTGCTGGCAGTCGATCTGCACGGCGCCGTGCTGGCGGCACAGCGCGACCAGTGCGGCCAGCGCGATTTTCGAAGCATCGGTGGCATGCGCGAACATCGACTCGCCAAACACCGCCTGCCCGAGCGCGACGCAATACAGGCCGCCGACGAGCTTGCCATCGACCCAGGTTTCGACGCTGTGCGCGTCGCCCTGGCGGTGCAGCTCGGTATAGGCCTGCACGATGCTTTCCACGATCCAGGTGCCGTCCTGGCCCGGGCGCGGCGCGCGCGCGCAGTGGCGCATCACGGTCTCGAATGCGGTGTCGATGCGGATCTCGCAGCCCGGTGTGGCGCGAAAGTGCTGCAGCGTCTTGCGCAGCGACCGGTGCAGGCGGAAGTCTTCGGTCTGCAGCACCATGCGCGGATCGGGCGACCACCAGAGAATCGGTTGGCCCGCACTGAACCAGGGGAAGATACCCTGGCAATAGGCATTGCGCAGGTGCAATGCGTCGAGCTGCCCGCCGGCGGCCAGCAGGCCGGGGATGGGGTCGCCTTCGCCCCAGGTCTGTTCAACGCCGGGAAACGGCTCGTGCGGCGCGAGCCAGACAAGGGAGTTGGACATGGAATTGAAGGTGGATGGAGAGCATCCTACAGCCAATGGTGCATTGGGTTGACATGGGTTGTTGGATTCAGCCCTTAAATTTTGCTCTATCCGCAGACGTTGCAAATGCCTGCGCTGTGCAAAGCCCATGAAGGAGTAGCAAACATGTTGTTCAGCAAGATCTGGGGTGGGAGTTTGACCGAACCGCGCTATATCCGCCGTACCCGGGCCTATCTCCAGGAGGCACGCATGGCTGTGCTCGAGCATTCGGTGGCCGCCGAATATTACCAATCGTCGGCCGAGATGTATGCGGCGCGCGCGCAGCGTCTGGAGCAGGAAATCCATGAGTGGGAAGAGCAGGCACTGCGCCGCCACAGCGCTGCCAAGGGCGGCAGCCTGGCGCCGTCACGGATGGAGTCGCCCGCCGTCGTTCCCGCACCCATGACAGGACCCTCGGTGGTCCGTGCTGCCTGAGCAGCTTGCGCATTCCTCCCGTTGGAGGACGTCCAAAAAGCCGGTTTCACGCGGTTGCACCCAGCGGTGCAGCCGCGTTTGCCTATTGCGTTCTCACGCCCGAACTGGCAACCACACCGGCCCAATGCGCGGCCTCCTTTTGCACGAATGACTTGAAGTTTTCCGGGCCTGCGGGCGTTGCGGTTTCCACGAAAAGCTGCTCGAGCCCTTTGCGCACCGTGGGGTCGGCCAGCGCCGTGTTGAGATGTTCGTTGAGCCGGCGCACAGTAGCTGCAGGAGTCCCCGCGGCGGAAAACAACCCGAACCAGCCTTCCTGCACGACGTTTGGATAATTGAGCTCCTTGAAGGTGGGCACATCCGGCAAGAAGCGGCTGCGCTGGTTGGCGGCCACGGCCAGCGGTTTGAGCATGCCCGATTCCAGATAGGGGGCCACGGCGCCGGCGGTGGCAAACATCATGCTGATGCGCGCGCCCACCAGGTCCTGCAGCGCTGGCGGGCTGCCGCGGTAGGGCACATGCAGCAGGGCAGCGCCCGTGGCTTGCCCGAACACATGACCCAGCAGATGCGCCGTGCCGCCGATGCCCGTGGAGCCATAGGTGATGGGCGCGGTGCCGTTGGGCGCCAGCAGTGCCTTGAGTGTCGTTGGTCCCTTGGCGGGCACCACCAGCACGCTCGCGGTGCTGCCAATGAAGCCGATGGACTCGAAATCCGCGACCGGATCATAGGGACGCGGGGTATGCACCGCAGGTGCAATGGCGTTGGTCGCGATGTGGCCCAGCAGCAGCGTCTGTCCGTCGGGCTTGGCCTGGGCCACGTATTTGGTGCCGATGACGCCACCGGCGCCGGCCCTGTTGTCGACGATCACATCCTGCCCCAGCGTCACGCTCATGCGCGCCGCGATCAGCCGCGCCACGCCATCGGTGGCGCCGCCCGCGGGGCCGGCGACGACGATGTTGATCGGGCGCAGCGGATGCGATGGCTTGTCGGTGGCGCCGGCCTGGCTGGCAAGCGCGAGGGCACCCAGCGCCAGCAGGCTGGCCAGGATGCGCCGAGGGAAGGGCAGGGAGCGCGGTGGAGTGCGATGGGTCATGGTCGTGGGAAGATGGGCATGCGGCGGCCACAGCGCCGCGAACAGGGGCGGCGCCGGCCAGGGCGGGAGAAATCAGCGGGCGCTTATTGCGCGCGGTCGCTGACCTGGGTGCGGTACATGAGGCGGCGCGCGAGCGGGTCGAAGGCGTCCCGCCGGTGCAGCGTCACGCGGTTGTCCCAGGCCACGAGGTCGCCGGCCTGCCACTGCTGGCGCCAGGTGAACGCGTCCTGCACGGCATGCGCCCAGAGCGCATCCAGCAGGTCTTCGCTGTCGGCCAGCGGCAGGCCGGGCACGTAGGCATTGCGACGGCGTCCCAGATACAGGCTCTTGCGGCCGGTCACGGGGTGGATGCGCACCAGCGGATGCCGCGCGCCGACGGTGTGGCGCGGATCGGTCACGCGCTCGAAGCCCAGGCGCAGTTCACCCGCGCTGTTGAGGCTTGCATCGTGGATGCAGTCCAGGTCGGCAATGGCCTGCTTGAGCCCCTGCGGCAGGCTGTCATGGGCCGCATAGAGGTTCAGGAACTCGGTGTCCCCGCCGCTGGCTGGCACCTCGTGTGCGTGCAACAGAGCTGCGCGCGGCGGAGCGGGGTTGTAAGTCATGTCGGCATGCCACACGGACTCGCCATCGCCCAGCCCGCCAATCGGCTGCGCGTCGATCTTCACATTGGAAATCACGGCAATCTCCTCGGGCAGCTGCTGCACGCTGGCATGCATCGCCTTGCTGGCAATCGGCCGCTTGTCGAGTTCGCCAAAGTGGCGCGAGAAGGCAATCTGTCCCTGCAATGTCAGATGCGACTGGCCGCGAAAGCGCAGCACGAGGTGGCGCTCCCAGGCATCCTTGAGGGAGGCAACTGCGCCGGCGTCAAGCGGCGCTGCGAGGTCGATGCCGTCGATCTGGGCGCCGATCTTGTCGCCCAGCGGGGTCACGCGAAGCTGTTCTTGGGTGGCGTAGGTCATGTGCGGGCAGGGTCGCGAGATGAAAAACGTGATGCTACGCAGCGCCGTCCTTTCATGGAATGAAGGAAAACGCATTTCCATCGTTGGAAAATCAACTTGGGGCTTGGGGCGGGCCGCTGCAGACGAAAAAAAAGCCAAGCAGTCAAAAACTGCTTGGCTTCTTATGGCTCCTCAACCTGGGCTCGAACCAGGGACCTACGGATTAACAGTCCGGCGCTCTACCAACTGAGCTATTGAGGAATATCTGCATGGCGCCCGGTACAATTGCCGGGCAAAGAATTCTGGCTCCTCAACCTGGGCTCGAACCAGGGACCTACGGATTAACAGTCCGGCGCTCTACCAACTGAGCTATTGAGGAATATCTTGTCGCAACTTGCCCTGTGCGATTGCAGGGCAAAAA
>JBEVDH010000133.1:0-6710 GCA_040514115.1 Comamonas sp.
AGCGTGATCCAGAAAAAGCTGGTGGTGAGCACGATCAGCACCGCCGCCGGCAGGAAGTACAGCAGCGGCCGGTCGGTGCCCAGGGCGCCGAGATAGCTGTTCAGGCTGACCGTGGCAATGGTCGCCATGCAGCACCAGCCATAGGCGCGCACCGAGGGCGCACGCACGATCAGGTAGGCAAACAGCGCCGTCAGCGGCAGCAGCGCCACGCGCAGGCCCAGGTATTGCGGATCGGGAATCAGCAGCCGCGCAAGCAGCGCCACCACCGAGCCCAGCACCGCCGTCACGCCCATCTCGAGGGCCGTGCCCTGCAGCCGCCCGAGCGTCTGCTCGCGATAGGCCTGCTCGCGGTCGGCAGCGGCTTGCAGGCCCCTGAGCTTGCGCGGCGCCATCGGTGCAGCGCGCTCAGCCGCGCAGGCGCTCTATCAGGCCGTTGAGCTCTTCGAGCGAGCCGAACTGTATGGACACCTCGCCCATGTCCTGCACCTTGCCGCGGCGGCGCACGCGCTTCTTGACGCGCACTTCGACCTGGGCCATCAGCAGGTCGGACAGCTCTTCCTCGATGCGCTTGACATCGCGCGACTTGTCCTTTTTCGCGGCCTGGGGCTTGGGGTCGAAATCCTCGCCCATCTTCTTGACCAGCGCCTCGGTTTCACGCACCGAGAGCTTGCGCCCGGCAATCTGGTTGCCGGCGGTGATCTGCGTCGCCCGGTCCAGCGCCAGCAGCGCGCGCGCATGGCCCATGTCGATATCACCGGCCATCAGCATCTCCTGCACCGGCTCGGCCAGGTTCAGCAGGCGCAGCAGGTTCGAGGCCGCCGAGCGCGAGCGGCCCACGGACTGCGCCGCCTGCTCGTGCGTGAGCCCGAACTCGTTGACCAGCCGCGCCAGGCCCTGCGCTTCTTCCAGCGGGTTCAGGTCTTCGCGCTGGATGTTCTCGATCAGCGCCATGGCCGCGGCGGCCTCGTCGGCCACCTCGCGCACCAGCACCGGCACGCTCTCCAGCCCGGCGATGCGCGCGGCGCGAAAACGCCGCTCGCCGGCGATGATTTCATACTTGCCGGCATGCGCGCCCTTGGCCAGGCGCCGCACCAGGATCGGCTGCATGATGCCCTGCGCCTTGATGCTCTCGGCCAGCTCGTACAGTGCGCCCTCGTCCATGCGCGTGCGCGGCTGGTACTGACCGGCCACCATCTGCTCGAGCCGCAGTTCATGCGGTGTGGCCGCCGCGCCCGATTTTTCGGCCGGTTCCTCGACCTTGGGGCCGAGCAGCGCTTCCAGGCCGCGGCCCAGGCCCTTGGGTTTCTTTGTCACCATGGCTTTTAGTCTTTCAAAAGGGTTTGCAGCAGCGCCTCGCCGGCATCCGGTGCGGGGTCGTCCAGCGCGACAAACGCCGCGCCCCAGGCCTGGGCCAGGGCCTGTGCGCGCTCCAGGCTGCAATCGGCGGGCGGCGTGCGGCCCACGACCAGGCAGGGAAAAGGCAGGGGCTTCAAGGCGATCGGCGACCAGCCCGGCAGCTGCTCGCGCCGCGCCGGATCTTCCACATCGGTGGGCGCAATCAGCAGCGCGCCACGCACCTTGGCGGCCAGCGGCGAATGGGCGGCCCACCAGGCCGTGAGGACGCAGCCCAGGCCGCTGGCGACCAGCACCACCGGGCCGGGGGCATCGACCAGCGTCTCCTGCAGGCGCGCGCTCCAGTCGCCGCGCAGCGGCCGCTGCCAGTCATGCTGGTCGAGCCGCGCATGGCCCTGGGCCTGCCAGTGCACGAGCCAGGGCTCGGCGCGCGCCTGCGGCCCGCCATCGGGCAGCAGCCAGACCTGGGGCATGGAGGAAGAAAGCGGAGGTATCGGCATCACATCTTCTGGATGCGTTCCACCATCTCGCGCGCAAACTCGACAAAGGCCTTGCTGCCCTTGGCCGAGGGGTCGAACACCACGCCCGGCACGCCATAGCTGGGCGCCTCGGCCAGGCGCACATTGCGCGGGATCACGGTGTTGAACACCTTGTCGCCGAAATGCTCCTTGAGCTGGTCGCTGACCTGCTGCTGCAGCGTGGTGCGGGTGTCGAACATGACGCGCAGCAGGCCGATGATCTGCAGGTCCGGGTTCAGGTTGGCATGCACCTGCTTGATGGTGTTGACCAGGTCCGTCAGGCCTTCGAGCGCGAAGTATTCGCACTGCATCGGCACGACCACGCCGTTGGCCGCGCACAGGCCGTTGAGCGTGAGCATCGACAGGCTTGGCGGGCAATCAATCAACACGAAGTCATAGTCGGCATCTACCGGCGCCAGCGCCCCCTTGAGGCGCTTGTCGCGGCGCTCCAGCGCCACCAGCTCGACTTCGGCGCCGGTGAGCTCGCGGTTCGCGCCCAGCACGTGGTAGCCGACCTTTTCGGAAAACACCGCCGCCTCCTGGATCGACGCATTTTCCAGCAGCACGTCATACACCGTGAGCTCGAGGCTGCGCTTGTCGACGCCCGAGCCCATGGTGGCATTGCCCTGCGGGTCCATGTCGATCAGCAGCACGCGCTGGCCGATCTTGGCCAGGCCTGCCGCGAGGTTCACGCAGGTGGTGGTTTTGCCGACGCCACCTTTTTGGTTGGCAACACAGAAAATCTTGGCCATAGGGCTTTCAGGTGACTTATTTGGAAATGGCCAGCTTGATGCCGAAGCCAATGAGGAAGGTACCCGCGGATTTCTCGAGCATCTGCACGAGGCGCGGGTTGGCGCGCAGGCGGTCAGCCAGCAGGCGCGTGATGAGCACCACGACCAGGCTGTAGAGCAGGGTCAGCGCCGCCACGGTGGCCGCCATCAGCGCAAAGGTGGGCAGGCCCTGGTGCGTTGCCGGGTCGACAAACAGCGGGAAGAACGCCATGTAGAAAACAATCGCCTTCGGGTTGAGCAAGGTGATCAGCGCGCCCTGGCGGAAGTAGTGGTGCGGGTGCATCTTCGGCACTGCCGCCGCGCCCGGGCGCGCCAGCAGCATCCTGCAGCCCAGCCACGCCAGGTAGGCCGCGCCCAGCCACTGCAGCGCTGCGAATGCCGTCGGATACGCGGCCAGCAGCGCCGCCACGCCGGCCACGGCGAGCCACATCAGCAGCTGGTCGGCAGCAATGTTGCCGGCGCAGGTGGCCATGCCGGCACGCATGCCGCCCTGCCCCGTCGACGTGATCAACGCGAGATTGCCCGGGCCGGGAAGCATCAGGAACAACACAATGGCGGCGACAAATGCACCGTAATCCGCAATGCCCAACATGTTTTTTCCCGACTCCAAAAGGCGTCAGTTTATTCGAGCCGGGCAAACACGCGCGCGCAGCGCCCACGGATTGCGCGGCGCCTGTAGGCAAAAAGCCTCAGGCCTGACGCATCCAGATGATGCAGCGCTCGGCATCGAGCTCTGGCACCTGCAATTGTTCCACGTGAAACACCTGCACTTCTGGCGCCAGCGCGGCGATTTCCTCGGCCGGATGCTTGCCCTTCATGGCCAGCCAGACCCCATCGGCGGCCAGCGCCGGACGCGACCAGTTCGTGAAGTCGGGCAGCGAGGCAAATGCGCGGCAGCTCACGACGGCGTAAGGGCCGGTCAGCGATTCGACGCGCGCATGGATGCCATGCAGGTTGCGCAGCCGCAGGGTCGCCGCGGCCTGCTGGATGAACGCCGCCTTCTTGGCCACCGTATCGACACAGCTCACATCGACCTCGGGGCAGCAGATCGCAAACACCACGCCGGGCAACCCGCCGCCCGAGCCGACATCGAGCAGCGGCACCCGCGTGCCTTCGGCGCGCGCCAGTCCCTGCACATGGCGCTGCAGCGGCGCCACCGCGGCCAGGCTGTCGAGCAGGTGGTGCGTGAGCATCTCCTGTGGATCGCGCACCGCCGTCAGGTTGTAGACCTTGTTCCACTTCTGCAGCAGTGCCAGGAAGTCGAGCAGCAGATCGACCTGGGCCAGCGTCAGTTCCAGGCCCAGCGTTGCAATGCCCTGCTCCAGGGCCGGTCGCAGCGCCGCGCTCATGCCGCCTCTTCCTTGGCTGCCGGCGCGTTCTGCGCAAAGCCGCGGAAGCCGCCCTTCTTCAAATGCACCATCAGCAGCGAAATCGTCGCCGGCGTGATGCCCGAGATGCGCGAGGCCTGGCCCAGGGTTTCGGGGCGGTGCTTTTGCAACGTCTGGCGCGCCTCGAAGGACAGTGCCGTGACCTGCAGGTAGTCGAGATCGGCCGGCAGGCGCTGGTGCTCCAGGTGCGCGGCGCGTTCGACTTCATCCTTCTGGCGGTCGATATAGCCGGCGTACTTGGCGGCGATTTCCACCTGCTCGATCACCGACTCGCTCAGATCGCCCAGTGTTTCACGTGAAACATCGGCCGACACATACTTGCCGCCATCCAGACTGACGAGCTGTGGATAACTCACATCGGGCCGGCGCAGCAGCTCGAACAGGCTGTACTCATGGTCGATGGCCTTGCCCAGCACGCGCGCCGACTCCGCGGCCGGCAGGTTGCGCGGGCTGACCCAGGTGGCCTTCAGGCGCTGGGTTTCACGCTCGACGGCCTCGCGCTTGCGGCTGAACGCCTCCCAGCGCGCATCGTCCACCAGCCCCAGGCGCCGGCCGGCCTCGGTCAGGCGCATGTCGGCGTTGTCTTCGCGCAGCTGCAGGCGGAATTCCGCGCGGCTGGTGAACATGCGGTAGGGCTCGGTCACGCCCTTGGTGATCAGGTCGTCGACCAGCACGCCGAGATACGCCTCGTCGCGCCCCGGTGTCCAGGGCGCGTCGCCGCGCGCCTGCAGCGCCGCGTTCAGGCCGGCAAACAAGCCCTGGGCCGCGGCCTCTTCGTAGCCCGTCGTGCCATTGATCTGGCCGGCAAAGAACAGGCCGTTGATCTGCTTGGTCTCGAAGCTGGCCTTGAGCGAGCGCGGATCGAAGTAGTCGTATTCAATGGCATAGCCGGGGCGCAGGATGTGGGCGTTCTCCAGGCCCTTCATCGAGCGCACCAGTTCGTACTGGATGTCGAACGGCAGGCTGGTCGAGATGCCGTTGGGATAGTACTCGTGCGTGGTCAGGCCTTCGGGCTCGAGAAAGATCTGGTGGCTGTCCTTGTCGGCACAGCGGTTGATCTTGTCTTCGACGCTGGGGCAGTAGCGCGGGCCCACGCCTTCGATCTTGCCGGTGAACATCGGGCTGCGGTCGAAACCCGAGCGGATGATGTCGTGCGTGCGCTGGTTGGTGTGCGTGACCCAGCAAGGCATCTGCTGCGGGTGCATGCTGGCCTTGCCCATGTAGCTGAACACCGGCAGTTCGCCTTCGTTGATGCCGCCGGGCATGCCGTCGCCGGGCTGCTCCTCGCACTGCGAGAAATCGATGCTGCGGCCGTCGATGCGCGGCGGCGTGCCGGTCTTGAGCCGGCCCTGGGGCAGCTGCAGTTCCTTGAGGCGCGCCGACAGGCTCACCGCCGGCGGATCGCCCGCGCGGCCGGCCGCGTAGTTGTTCAGCCCGACGTGGATCTTGCCATCGAGGAAGGTGCCGGCGGTGAGCACCACGGTGCGCGCGCGAAAGCGAATGCCGACCTGCGTCACCGCGCCGACCACGCGGTCGCCTTCGACCATCAGGTCGTCGACCGCCTGCTGGAACAGCCACAGATTGGGCTGGTTCTCGAGCATGCGGCGGATCGCGGCCTTGTACAGGATGCGGTCAGCCTGGGCACGGGTGGCGCGCACCGCCGGGCCTTTCGAGGAGTTCAGGATCCGGAACTGAATGCCCGACTCGTCCGTGGCAATGGCCATCGCGCCGCCGAGGGCGTCGACTTCCTTGACCAGATGGCCCTTGCCGATGCCGCCAATCGACGGATTGCAGGACATCTGGCCGAGGGTTTCAATGTTGTGGGTGAGGAGCAGAGTCTTCTGCCCCATGCGTGCGGACGCGAGCGCAGCCTCGGTACCGGCATGGCCGCCACCGACGACGATGACGTCAAATTCAGTTGGAAATAACATGATGGGAGGTGTGAGGCGAGGTGTCTAATGCGCGATTATAGAATCTTTTGCCTTCTCAAACTCAGCGAGACCGAAAAACACCGCTGCTTTTGTTTCACGTGGAACACAAGTGATGGGCGCTAAGCCGCTGTTTCACGTGAAACAATCGAGAACGTTGCTCAAAAAATGGGCAATAAAAAGCCGGGCGCTGACTTCCGGCCCGGCTTTTGTTCCACGTGAAACAAACTAGGATGCCAAACGTACGACCGCATCAAAGCCCGTCTTGACGATCAGGGTCGACACGACGACCAGGAACAGCTTGCGCACGAAGGCACTGCCATGCTTGATCGCCAGGCGCGTGCCGACCAGCGAACCGGCAATCTGGCACACCGCCATCAGCAGACCGAGCTGCCAGAGCAGGTGACCGCTGACACCGAACCACATCAGGGCCGACAGGTTGCAGGCCACGTTGACGATCTTGGCCGCTGCAGAAGCGCTCAGAAAATCGAAGCCGAAGAAGCGCACGAACAGGAAGATCAAAAAGCTGCCGGTCCCGGGACCGAAGAATCCATCATAAAAACCGATCGCCGCACCGATGCCAACCGCCCACCAGCGCTCCGCCATGCCACTGTGGACAGGCGCATGCACCGCGCCCAGGTCCTTCTTGCGGAAGGTATAGATGGCGACCGCAAGCAAGATGAAAGGGAGCAGGCTGCGCACGAAGTCGCCCGGCACCCGGGTCACGGTCCA
>JBEVDH010000153.1:0-8857 GCA_040514115.1 Comamonas sp.
GGAAGTGCGGGCCCAGGCCGTCGCGCGCCGTGGTCGACGCGGGCGCCTGCACCCAGTTGCGCTTGAAGAAGGAGTTGCCGATGACGAAGCGCGTGCGTTCGGCATCGCTGAGGTTCGCGGCGGGAAAGGAAAATGCATTGCGGCCGGTGGCAAACACCGTGGTGTTGCCGCCGGGCAGGTGGTCCGCCGGCGTGGCGGCGGCCGGGGCGACCGGCGCTGCGCCCTGGGGCTGGGCCAATACCTGCGCGGCGAGGGCCGCCGCCAGGCCGCAGACTGCGATCAGCCCGCCGGTGGATTTCTTCATGCTCGGTGTTTACTTGGGTTGCACGATGTTCAGGCGCTCGATGCCCACGGCCTGGGCCGCGGCGGCGAGGTCCTTGCTCTGCTCGATCAGGCGGTCGATGACGGTCTGGACCTTGGCGCGCGCCGGCGCCGAACGCTCGCCCTGGATGGCCTGGTCGAATGGAGCGGGAATCTGCTGCGCCGCGGCGACCGAGGCGCGGATGTGCCCGGTGGTCTGCTCGGCGAGTGCCGCGTTCTTCGCGGCCACCAGATCGCGCAGGCCCGGGCCGCGCAGCAGCGTGCCGTCCAGGCGCCGGTACTGGCCCAGCCAGACGTTCTCGATGCCCTTGGCGTTGGCAATCGCGTCGTTGTGGGTGTTGTCGGAGAAGCACGAGTGCTCGTCTTCCTGGTCCTGGCTGGCCAGTGCCACTTCGAGGCGTTCGCCCGCGAGCTCGCCGCGCGAGAGCGACCCCAGGCCGACGAAGATCTTGCGGATCGACTCGTTGCCACCGGCGACGAATTCGGCGCGGAAGTTGCCGGCCACGCCCGGCGCCCACGCGGCTTGCACCGTGCGCAGGTCCTTGATCAGCAGGTCGGTGACGACTTGCAGGTATTGGCGGCGGCGGTCGGCGTTGGGCTTCTTGCCGTTGACGAAGTCGGTGTGCGGGCGCGCGCCCGGGCCAGTGGCGCTCAGGTCCTGGCCCCAGAGCAGGAATTCAATGGCGTGCCAGCCGGTGGCGATGTTTTCCTCGCCGTCTTTCTCGTTGAGCTCGGACAGCGCCTCGGCGGTGATGGCCTGCTGGCGATTGTTGATGATGCCGGCCTTGTCGTTGCCCTGCACATAGTCGACATAGGACTCGTCCATGGGCCAGGCGTTCATCCGGCCTTCGGGGCCGTCTTCGCTGTCGATCGGGCCGTCATAGAAGCGAAAGGCCTCGGTCTGGCCGTAGACGTCGCGTGCCTGCAGCCAGGCCTTGCGCGCGGCGGCCAGCGTGTCGGCGCCGGGCTGGGCCAGCAGGCGGGCAATGGCCTTTTGCATGGCCAGCGCCGATTGCAACGAATCGCTGTAACCCGCATGGACCAGCTGGGCGTAATGGCCCGCGACCTGGTTGGCGCTCAGCGCCGACTGCTGCGCCGCAGCGGGGGCAGGGGCGGGTTGGGCGAAGGGGGCCGCCATGGGAACGGCAGCGAGTGCGGCAATCAACAGCAGTTTATGCATATCTGGAATGGCGAGGGCGCACGGCCCGACGATAGGGTGGGGAGGAGGTTGCGAAATCCTAAATTGTAATGAGAATTTTTCTCATTGGACTTCGCAGGGCCGTCTTCGCCCCGTGCATGCGCCCCGTTGGGACCGGTTCAAGCCGCCGGCAGGGCCCCCGCGGCCCGGTCCAGCCCTTGCTGCAGATGGTCCGCCCAGCCTGCCGGATTACCCAGCCAGGGCCCGATGTCGACGCGCTGGGCCACGCGCTGGCCGCCGGCCGCGTCGGAAAATTCCAGCACGAAGGTCGGGAAACCCTGGCCACCCGAGGCCTGCAGCCACTCGCGGCTTTGGGCGATATGGTCGCTCACGTCCTGCGCCAGCGCCTGCTGGCACTGCGCGACAAATTCCGCTTCATCCAGCCCGAGCTCACCCGCCAGTGACTGCAATACGGCCAGCGTCGAGATCTGCTGGCCCTCGACATAGTGCGCGGTCTGCGCGCGCGCCAGCAGATCGAGCCCGCGCCCGGCCATGGCCTCGGCGGCCAGCATCGCAACGATGGGCGGGGTGGAATCGAGCGTCGCGCCGACCTGGTTGAGCAGGCCGTTGAAATAGGCATCGCCAAAGGGCTGGCCGGTCAGCGCCGCGATGCGCTCGTCGTGCGGCATGACATGGGCGCGCCAATCGGGCGTGATGGTGCGCCGCGCCGCGCCACTGAGCATGCCGCCCGCGTGCCACTGCAGCGTCAGGCCGGGAAGGGCGCGCGCGGCGGCCAGCAAGGGCGCTGCGGCATAGCACCAGCCGCACAGTGGATCGAAGATGTAGTGCAGCACGGGAGCAGGGGAAGAGGGCATGGCGGCGGAGAATGAATGAATGGCCAGGATCGGCACGCGGGAGAATGCTAAGCACTTCGTGCAAGGCGTGGCGCGCGGTGCGACAATGGCCGCCCGCGCAGCGGGGCCACGCCGTGGCCGCCGCCTGCGCCGCCCCAGCGCTGCGCCCGTATCGAGGCTCGATCACGCAACGCCCAGCTGCCTTCAGAAAGCCTCGCCGTGTCCTCTCGTCCTTCCATCCGCATCACCGACAAACACCAGTTCGATACGCTGGTCGACGCGCGCTCGCCCGCCGAGTTCGCACTGGACCACATTCCCGGTGCGATCAACTGCCCGGTGCTCGACGACGAGGAGCGCGCGACCATCGGCACGATCTACAAGCAGGTCAGCCCCTTTGAAGCCAAGCGCCTGGGCGCGGCCATGGTCTCGGCCAATCTGGCGCGCCACATGCGCGAGACCTTTGCCGACAAGCCCGCGAACTGGAAACCGCTGATCTATTGCTGGCGCGGCGGCCTGCGCAGCGGCTCGATGGTGACCTGGCTGCGGCTGGTGGGCTGGGACGCGCAGCAGCTCAGCGGCGGCTACAAATACTTTCGCCAGCATGTGATGGCCCAGCTGGAAGCCCTGGTGCCGCAGCTGCAGCTGCGCGTGCTGTGCGGCGCCACCGGCAGCGCCAAGACGCGGGTGCTGCATGCGCTGGCCGCACAGGGCGAGCAGGTGCTCGATCTCGAAGGCTATGCGCGCCACAAGGGCTCGCTGCTGGGCCAACTGCCGGGCATCGCGCAGCCTTCGCAAAAGGCCTTCGAGACCCAGCTGGCCGACCAGCTCGAAGCACTGGACCTCACGCGCCCGGTCTATATCGAAGGCGAGAGCCCGCGCATTGGCCGCATCGCCTTGCCGCTGACGCTGGTCGAGCGCATGCGCAATGCGCCTTGCATTGAAGTCGAGGCCACGCCCGAGGCCCGGCTGGACTACCTGCTGCGCGACTATGCCTATCTGGGTGACGACGCGCCGGCGCTGGCGCAGCAGCTCGGCCGCCTCAACGAGCTGCAGGGCAATGTCATCGTGGCCCGCTGGCAGGCCTGGGCCGAAGAGAAGGCCCTGGCACCGCTGTTTGCCGAGCTCATGGAACTGCATTACGACCCGCAGTACGAACGCTCCCAGGCGCGCCATTTCCGCTGCTGGGCCACGCGCACGCGCATTGGCTGCAGCGACCTGAGCGACGCCGGCATCGCGCGGCTGGCGCAGCAAGTGGGCTTGTCGACGGCTGCGGGCTAGCCGAGGCCATTCCAGACCTCGAGCGCAAAAGGGTAGAGCGTCAGCAGCAGCAGCGCCGCCATGGCCCGGTTGAAGCGCCGCAGGGCCGCGGGCGAGCGCAGCGTGCGCGCCACCCACTGGCCGCACAGCGTCCACATGCTGATGCTGGGGAAGCTCACCAGCGCCAGCACCGCGCTTGCCAGCAGCAGTTGGCTGAAATAGCCTTCGCGTGACGTATAGGTGGCCACCACGCCGACGGCCATCATCCAGGTCTTGGGATTGACCCATTGCAGTGCCATGCCCTGCCAGAAGCGCAGCGGCTGGGGCAGTGCCTGGCGCCGGCCCGCAGTGCCCGAATGCGCGATGCACCATGCAAGCCACAGCAGATACAGCCCGGCCAGATAGCGCATCAGGGTGTACAGCAGCGGCATCCGGTCAAGCGTCGCGCACAGCCCGGAGCCGACCACAACCAGCATCAGCGCCGCGCCCAGGCTGACTCCGAGCATGTGCGGCAGGCTGCGCCGGTAGCCGAACGCCGCGCCGGATGCGGCCAGCAGGATATTGTTCGGACCCGGCGTGATCGAGTAGACGAACGTGAACATGAGCAGAGGATAGAAAGATGAAGGATGCATGGCGTGTTCCCGTTGAGATGGAGGGTCGGTCTGGCTAGGCAAACCGCCAGACGCATGTCATGCTATTGACTATCGGCTCAAAGATGTCGATACAATTGTTCAATAATCTGACCTCGCTGGCCTGTTCAAAACACCATGACACCTGACACCTTTGGGCCTGTGCGGATGCCCGGCCCGGATGAAACGGATGGGGCTCTTTCCCGGGGCTGGAAGCCCTTGCGCGGCGCGCGGCTGTCATTGGTCGAGCAGTTGATTGCGCATGTGGCCGAGCTGATCGGCAACCAGGGGCTGCGCCCGGGCATGCGCCTGCCCTCGGTGCGGGCCATGGCCGATGCCGCCGGGCTGAGCCGGTGCACGGTGGTGCAGGCTTATGACCAGCTGGAAGCACGGGGCCTGGTGCGCTCGCGTCCGGGCGCCGGGTTCTTCGTGTGCGCTCCCCCCATGGCAAGAGCGGTCATGGCTGCGCCCAGCGCGCCGCTGGCGCCGGTGGCTTTCGACACCCTGTTCCTGATGCGCAGCATGTTCAGCGCGCCGGGGCGCGGCGCGCACAATGCCGCCGCGGGTGTGCTGCCTCCGGGCTGGCTGGACATCGAGCTGGTGGGGGCGGCCATCCGCAGCGTGGGCCGCACGGCGAGTTCCACGCTGCTGAGCTATGGAACGCCGCATGGTTACCGCCCGCTGCGCCAGCAGATCGCCACCATGCTGCAGTCCCAGGATGTGCCGGCCCATCCCGACTTGCAGTTGATGACGGTGGCGGGCGTGTCCCAGGGGCTGGACCTGATGGTGCGCAGCCTGCTGCGCCCGGGGGACACCGTGCTCGTCGAGGACCCGGGCTGGTACCTGGTCTGCGGCCTGCTGCGGGCCCAGGGCCTGCAGGTGGTGGGCGTGCCGCGCCGCCCGGACGGCCCCGATGTCGAGGCGCTGGGCCGGCTGGCGCAACGCCACCGGCCGCGCCTGTTCATCGTCAACTCCGCGGTGCACAACCCCACGGGCTCGAGCCTGTCGGCCGGTGTCGCGCATGAAGTGCTGCGCATTGCCGAGCGCTTTGATTTCCTGCTGATCGAGGACGACAGCTTTGCCGACTTTCATCCCGGCATCCCGGTGCGGCTTGCGGCGCTCGACCGTCTGCGCCGCGTGCTGCTGGTGGGCGGCTACGCCAAGACGCTGGGCGGCGGCCTGCGCGTGGGTTACATCGCCGGGCCACCCGAGCTCATACGCCGGCTTGTCGATTCAAAGCTGCTTTCCGGTCCCACCTCGCCCGAGCTTGGCGAGCAGGTCGTGCACCGCATCCTGGCCGAAGGCCAGTACCGGCGCCATGTGGGCCGGCTGCGCGAACGCATGAACCACACGCGCAGCCGCTGCCTGGACCAGCTCGAGCAACTGGGCTGCGGCGTTGAGCCCAAGCCGCCCGCCGGCATGTTTGTCTGGGCCGACTGCGGGCGCGACTCCGAACTGCTGGCGCGCGAGGCCGTCGACATGGGCCTGCTGCTGGCGCCGGGCGTGCTGTTTTCGCCGCAGGCCGAGCCCAGCCGCATGCTGCGCGTGGCTGTGCCGATGGTGGACGACACGCTCTCGTGGGAGCTTTTCACCCAGGTGATGGGGCGCAGGTCTTAAGGTTGTCGCCGCACGACCAGCGTCAACAACGCCGAGGAGTCCTCGAGCGCGCACACTGCATGCGCCACATTGCCCGGCAGATGCAGCAGCTGGCCCGCGGCCAGCGCATGGGCCTGCTCATCCACCTCCACCTGCAGCCGGCCTTCGAGGCAGTGCAGCACCATGCCGCCCGCCACCCGGTGCGCGGGCATGCGCTTGCCCGCGGGCAGCACCATGCGTATGACCTCGAGGTCATCGGACTTGAACAGGGCCACGCTTTTCTCGCCGGCCAGCCGGGGCCCGAAAGGGTGGACATCGATGGCCTGGGCCGGCAAAGCGTGGGGAATGGCCATGGCATGCGCTCCAGAAGGGGGGGTGGCCCATTCTGGCGTGTACGGTGCGCGGGGGCAAGGTGCGGCCGGCGAGGTGCGGCCGGCAAGGTGCGGCCGGCGAGGTGTGGCCGGCCCCTGGTGCAACGCGCTGACAGTCAGCGGCGCTTTTGCAGGCTCTGCACCACGCTCGAGAAGTCAAGCCCGCCATGGCCCGCCATCGAATGCATCGCATACAGCGAGCGCGCCAGCCCGCCCAGCGGCGTGCTGGCCTGCACCGCGCCCGCGCTTTCCTGCGCCAGGCCCAGGTCCTTGAGCATCAGGTCGGTGCCAAAGCCGCCGGCATAGCCGTTGCTGCTGGGCGCGTTCTCCTGCACGCCGGGCCAGGGGTTGTATTTTTCCAGCGCCCAGTTGCCGCCCGAGCTGCGGCGCATGATTTCCGACAGCACCTGCGGATCGAGTCCGTTGGCCACGCCCAGCGCAATCGCCTCGCTGGTGCCGATCATCAGGATTCCCAGCAGCATGTTGTTGCAGATCTTGGCCGTCTGCCCCGCGCCCACGGCGCCCGCGTGGAAGATATTGCTGCCCATCTTCTCGAGCAGCGGCCGCGCGCGCTCGAGCTGCGCGGGGCTCGCGCCGACCATGAACGTCAAGGTGCCGGCAATGGCGCCGCCCGTACCGCCCGAGACCGGCGCGTCGATGAAATCGATGCCCTCGGCATCGGCCGCGCGCGCGACCTGCTGGCTGGTCGCGGCAGCAATGGTCGAGGAATCGATGACCAGCGTGCCCGGCGCGATCTGCGCCAGCAGCCCGCCTTCGCCCGAAGCGCCCAGGTACAGCGCCTGCACATGCCGGCTCGCGGGCAGCATGCTGATCACGATGTCGGCGCCTTGCACGGCCGCCTCGGCGCTGGCGGCAATGCGCAGGCCGGCGGCCGCGAACTTGTCGCAGGCCGGCTGCGACAGATCGAAGGCCGCGACGCCGTGGCCGGCCTTTTGCAGGTTGACGGCCATCGGGCCGCCCATGTGGCCGAGGCCGATAAAGGCGATTTGCATGCTTGTCTCCTGAAGTGGTTATTGGAATAGAGGCGTACGTTCAGCTATCGGCGCTTTTGCGCGGTTTGCGCCGCGGCGTGGCGCGGGCCTGCGGGTTGTAGGCCAGCGCTTCACCGACCCACGCCTCCCACTGTTCGCGGCGCGCGTAGCCGTCGGGTTCGATGAAGAAATAGCCAGGCATGCCGCCCTGGGGCGAGAGCTCGCGCACGCCGGGATGCTCGAGGAATTCATCGTGGCGCGCGGGCGGCAGGCGCACCAGCAGTTCCTCGCGCTTGACCCCCAGGCACAGCTTGCCGCCGACCATGAAGCACAGGCAGCCGAACATCGGGCGCTCCTCGACATCGGCGCGGTCCCCGAGCGCTTGGCGCAGCGCGGCCACCAGGCCGGGGGAAAACGCATCGGGATCGCGCGGCATCGCGGGCTTTCAGCGGATCGCGTCGGGCGCGTCGCTCTCGAGCATGCGCCGCGCGATGATCACGCGCATGATCTCGTTCGTGCCCTCGAGGATCTGGTGCACGCGCGCATCGCGCATCAGCCGCTCGAGCGGGTATTCGCGGATGTAGCCATAGCCGCCATGCAGCTGCAGCGCCTCGTTGCAGACCATGAAGCCGGCATCGGTCGCAAAGCGCTTGGCCATCGCGCAGTAGGTCGAGGCATCGCGCGCGCCGGCGTCGAGCTTGGCGGCCGCCAGGCGCACCATCTGGCGCGCGGCCACCAGCTCGGTCGCCATGTCGGCAAGCTTGAACTGCAGCGCCTGGAAGCTCGCCAGGCTCTTGCCGAACTGGCGCCGGGCATGCAGGTACGCCTGCGCCTGGGTCAGCGCGCCCTGGGCCGCGCCCACCGAGCAGCAGGCAATGTTGATGCGCCCGCCGTCCAGCCCCTTCATCGCGATCTTGAAGCCTTCGCCCTCGCGGCCCAGCAGGTTGTGCGCGGGCACCTGCACATTGTCGAAATGGATCAGGCGCGTGGGCTGGCTGTTCCAGCCCATCTTCTCTTCCTTCTTGCCGTAGCTGATGCCGTCCAGGTGCGCCGGCACCGCGAACGCGCTGATGCCAGCCGCTCCCGAGCCGGCCTCGCCGGTGCGCGCCATCAGCACCAGCAGCTCGGTGCTGCCCGCGCCCGAGATGAAGGCCTTGCTGCCGCTGATGCGCCAGCCGCCTGGCGTGCGCTCGGCACGCGTGACCAGCGCCGCCGCGTCCGAGCCGGCGCCGGGCTCGGTCAGGCAGTACGAGGCGAGCTTCGCGCCGCTGGCCAGCTGCGGGCCCCATTCCTCGCGCACGGCGTCCTGGGCCCAGGTGCCGAGCATCCAGGTCGCCATGTTGTGGATGGTGATGAAGGCCGTGGTCGAGGGATCCACCGCCGCCATTTCCTCGAACACCAGCGTGGCGTCCAGCCGCGGCAACGCCAGGCCGCCCGCGTTCTCCGGCGTGTACAACCCGCAAAAGCCCAGTTCGCCGGCCTTGGCGATGGCTTCGCGCGGGAAATGGCCTTCGGCATCCCAGCGCGCGGCGTGGGGCGCGAGCTCGGTCTGGGCAAACTGGCGCGCGGTATCGGCAAAGGCGCGTTGATCTTCGCTGAGTTCAAAGTCCATGGAGGGTTCCTATCGTTGTGCCGGGGCCGGTGCCGGTGGCACGCCGTGCTGCAGCCAGTGCATCAAGGCGCTGCGCCGCGCTTGTGT
>JBEVDH010000163.1:0-34416 GCA_040514115.1 Comamonas sp.
CTTGTACTCGGATGCCAGGCGCTTGCCGCCCTCCTCGCCGAAGATGTGTTCGACATGGCCGCATTTCTCGCAGACGTGCACCGCCATGTTCTCCACGATGCCGAGGATGGGCACACCGACCTTCTCGAACATCTTGATGGCCTTCTTCGCGTCGAGCAGGGCGATGTCCTGCGGCGTGGTGACGATGACAGAGCCGGTCATCGGCACACGCTGGCTCAGGGTGAGCTGGATGTCGCCGGTGCCGGGGGGCAGGTCGACGATCAGGTAGTCGAGGTCCTTCCAGTTGGTCTGGCGCAGCATCTGCTCGAGCGCCTGGGTGGCCATCGGGCCGCGCCAGATCATTGCTTCATCCTGGTTGACGAGAAAACCAATCGACATGACCTGCACGCCGTAGTTCTCCAGCGGCTCCATGGTCTTGCCATCGGTGCTCTCGGGCTTGCCGGACAGGCCCATCATCATCGGCTGGCTCGGGCCGTAGATGTCGGCGTCCAGCAGGCCGACGCGCGCGCCCTCGGCCGCCAGCGCCAGCGCCAGGTTGGCGGCCGTGGTGCTCTTGCCCACACCGCCCTTGCCCGACGAGATGGCAATGATGTTCTTGACCTGGGGCAGCAGCTCGACGCCGCGCTGCACCGAATGCGCGACCACCCGGCTGGTGATGGCCACAGACACGTTCTCCACGCCCGGCACGCCCTTGGCGGCCGCCACGAACTGGCGGCGCAGCTCGGGCATGAGGCTCTTGGCGGGATAGCCGATTTCCACGTCGAAGGCGACGTCGCCGGCGTTGATCTGCAGGTTGCGCACGGCGCGCGCGCTGACGAAATCCTTGCCGGTATGCGGGTCCAGCACGCTGCTGAGCGCGGCCAAAAGTTCTTGTTCTGTGGCTGCCATGTGAATTCACTCCTTTGGGAAAGCCAAGTTTATCGAAGGGCCGCTGTCCGCACCGGAAGCAGGACAATGCAGACTTGGCGTTTTTCGTCCCGCACCGACCCGAGGATCCCGTGAAATTTCAGATGGCCCCCAACTCCCTGTTTGCAATCCTGCTGCGTTCGCGCTGGTGGCTCAGCTTTGCGGCGGCCGCTGGCGTGACGCTGGTTTGCATGCTGGCCCTGCCGGCCCACATTGCACCTTTTGGCGCCCTGGCGGCCACGCCGCTGTGGGTCGTGGGCGGCATTGCCGCCTGGCGCCAGTTGCGCGCGCCCAGCCCGGCGCAGGTCGAGCGGCTGCTGGCCGAATGCGCCAACCAGCCCTGGCGCGGCTTTGCGCAGCAGCTGGAAAAGGCCTGGCGCGCCGAAGGCTACAGCGTCGAAGTGCTGGGCCCGGGGGTGATCGACTTCCGCCTGGAGCGCGCGGGCCAGACCACGCTGGTCAGCGCCCGGCGCTGGAAGGCGGCGCTGCATGGCGTCGAGCCGCTGCGTGAACTGCAAGCCGCGCGGGTGCGGGCCTCGGCCGACAAGGCAGTCTATGTCGCGTTGCAGCCGCTGGGCGAGAACGCCGCGCTCTATGCGCGCGACCAGCAGCTGGTGGTACTGGCAGGCGCGGACCTCGCGGCGCTGCTGGCAAAAGCCAGCCACTGAACCCATTTGTAAGCGCGAAGTTACAAGGGTTTGACTCGATCCCATCCCCAGGCCCGTGGAGCACACTGAAGCGGCATGACCTCCACACCCTCCTCCCTGCCCGACAGCAGTGCACGGACCGATGTGCTGCCCACCACCGGCCTGCTGCTGACCGGCGGCGGCGCACGCGCCGCCTACCAGGTCGGGGTGCTCGAAGCCATTGCCCATATCCGCCGCAGCTGTGGACACGGCCAGGGACCGAATCCCTTTCCCGTCATCACCGGCACCTCGGCCGGGGCGATCAATGCCGCGGCGCTGGCCTGCGGCGCCGATCATTTCGATCTCACGGTGCGGCAGATGGCCCATGTCTGGAGCCATCTGCATGCCGAGAACGTCTACCGCGCCGATGCGCTGAGCATGCTGCGCAGCGGGGCGCGCTGGCTGAGCCTGCTGTCGCTGGGCTGGGCGCTGACGCGCTGGCGCACCCTGCGGCCGCGCTCGCTGCTGGACAACGCGCCGCTGGCCGCGCTGCTGCAGACCGATCTGGTGCCGCTCGCGCGCCTGCCCGAAGTGATCGCTGGCGGTCACTTGCGCGCGCTGTCCGTGACGGCATCGAGCTACACCTCGGGCGAGCATGTGAGCTTCTACGAGACCAATGCGCAACTCCAGCCCTGGGTACGCTCGCAGCGCCGCGCCGTCGGCGGGCATATCACCCACGCGCATCTGCTTGCATCTTCGGCCATTCCCTTCATATTTCCCGCAGCCGCACTCGATATCGGCGCGCATGTCGAATATTTCGGCGATGGCTCGATGCGCCAGACCGCACCGCTGGCGCCCGCCATCCATCTAGGCGCCGACCGGGTCTTGGTGATTGGCGCCGGCCGCATGCAGGGCGCGCCGGAAAGTGCACCGCCCAGCCTGGCAGCCAGCTATCCGACGCTGGCGCAGATTGCCGGGCACACGCTGTCCAACATCTTTCTCGATGCGCTGGCGCTCGACATCGAGCGCGCACAGCGCGTCAATGCCACGCTGGCGCTGATCCCGCCCGAAGTGCGCGCGCGCAGCAATCTGCGCTCGCTCGAGCTGCTGGTCATCGCACCTTCGCAGCGGCTCGATGCGATTGCGGCGCACCATGTCGCCGACCTGCCGCGCAGCATGCGCAGCCTGCTCGGCGCGCTGGGCGTGACCACCGATGCCAATGACGCGCGCGGCGCGGGCCTGGCCAGCTATCTGCTGTTCGAGCCGGGCTACATACGCGCGCTGATGGCGCTGGGGCGCAAGGACACTTTCGCGCAGCACGAGCAGGTCGTGCGCTTTTTCCAGTGGGACAAGGCGGTGAACGCACCGGCCGCACACCCTTTGGCCGCCGCCTGCGCCTAGAAAAACGCGGCGCCCCGGGCCCGGGCGCAACCCCACCGAAGCCGGCGCTAGCGCCAAGCCCTTAAAATCCCGGGTTCCCCAAGAGAAAGCCGCTTTCGATGTCTGCACGCAAGATCTTCGCCACCACAGCCCTGCCCTACGCCAACGGCAACTTCCATATCGGCCACATCATGGAGTACATCCAGGCCGACATCTGGGTGCGCTTCCAGCGCATGCAGGGCAATGACGTGAACTTCGTCGGTGCCGACGACGCCCATGGCGCGCCGATCATGATTGCCGCCGAGAAGGCCGGCATCACGCCGCAGCAGTTCGTCGCCAACATCGCGGCCGGGCGCAAGCAGTACCTCGACGGTTTCAACATCCAGTTCGACAACTGGCACAACACCGACGGGGAAGAGAACCACGTACTCGCCAAGCAGATCTACCTGGACCTCAAGAAGGCCGGTTTTATCGACAGCAAGGTCATCGAGCAGTTCTTCGATCCCGAGAAGAACATGTTCCTGCCCGACCGCTTCATCAAGGGCGAGTGCCCGAAGTGCCACGCCAAGGACCAGTACGGCGACAACTGCGAGGTCTGCAGCGCGGTCTATGCGCCCACCGACCTGATCAACCCCTATTCGGCGCTGACGGGCGCCCAACCCGTGCTCAAGAGCTCGGAACATTTCTTCTTTCGCCTGTCGGACCCGCGCTGCGTCGAGTTCCTGCAGGAATGGACGCAAAACGGCAAGCATGTGCAGCCCGAGGTGGCCAACAAGGTCAAGGAATGGTTCAGCGTGCGCACCAATGCCGATGGCACGACCAGCGAAGGCCTGGGTGACTGGGACATCTCGCGCGATGCGCCCTATTTCGGCATTGAAATCCCCGACGCGCCGGGCAAGTACTTCTATGTCTGGCTGGACGCGCCCGTGGGCTACCTGGCCTCGCTGAAGAACCTGCTGGACCGCCGCGGCGAGGACTACGCGGCCTACATGGCCGACGAGCAGCTCGAGCAGTACCACTTCATCGGCAAGGACATCGTCACCTTCCACACGCTGTTCTGGCCCGCGATGCTCAAGTTCAGCGGCCGCAAGACGCCGACGCAGATCTTCGTGCACGGTTTCCTCACCGTGAACAACGGCGAGAAGATGAGCAAGAGCCGCGGCACGGGCCTGGACCCGCTCAAGTACCTGAGCCTGTCCATGAACCCCGAATGGCTGCGCTACTACCTGGCCGCCAAGCTCAACGGCCGCAACGAAGACATCGACTTCAACCCTGAAGACTTCATGGCGCGCGTCAATAGCGACCTGATCGGCAAGTTTGTCAATATTGCCTCGCGCGCCGCGGGCTTCCTGTCCAAGCGCTTCGAAGGCCGGCTTGCTGCCCTGGACACCGAAGGCCAGGCATTGCTCGAGCAGCTGCGCGCCCAGGCCCCGGCCATTGCCGAGGCCTTCGAGAAGCGCGACACCTCCCGCGCCGTGCGCGAAACCATGCTGCTGTGCGACCGCGTCAACGCATATGTCGACGCCAACAAGCCCTGGGAGCTGGCCAAGAAAGAAGGCATGGACGCGCGCCTGCAGGAAGTCTGCACGACCTGCATCGAAGCCTTCCGCCTGCTGGCCGTGTACCTCAAGCCGGTGCTGCCGGCCGTGGTGCAACAGGTCGAAGCCTTCCTCAATGTGGCACCCCTGACGTTTGCCGATGCGCAGCAACTGCTGGGCGCGGGTCATGTGATCGGCAAGTACGAGCATCTGCTGCAGCGCGTGGACGTCAAGCAGCTCGACGCCCTGTTCGAGGCCCCGGCCGCACCCGAGCCGGAGAAGCTGGTGCCCGGCGGCGAGGAGATTGCCGACACCATCAGCATCGATGACTTTGCCAAGGTCGATCTGCGCATTGCCAAGATCGTCAACTGCGAAGCCGTCGAAGGCTCGACCAAGCTGCTGCGCCTGACGCTCGACGCCGGCGAAGGCCGCACGCGCAATGTCTTCAGCGGCATTGCCAGCCACTACCAGCCCGCCGACCTGATCGGCAAGCTGACGGTGCTGGTCGCCAACCTCGCGCCACGCAAGATGAAGTTCGGTGTCTCCGAAGGCATGGTGCTGGCCGCGAGCCACGCCGACGAGAAGGCCCAGCCCGGCATCTATGTGCTGGAGCCGGTGGTGGGCGCTGCGCCCGGCATGCGTATCCACTGATGTCGACGCTGCGCTGGCTCCTGGCAGGCAGCGCCATGGCGCTGCTCGGCGGCTGCGCCGTCGTGGCCGTGACCTCGACGGCGGTGGGCATCACCGCCGGCGTGGTCGGCCTGGCGGCCGATGCCGCCATCGGCACGGCGCGCATCGCGGGCAAGGGCATCGGCAAGGCGGCCGATGCCATGATGGGGGATGATGAAAAAGCGGCTGCGGACAACAGCGGGGTGAATATCAAGTACCGGGTTGCGCCGGCGCCGGCTCCCTGAGTATTGAGGTTTGACAACCTGTCGCCATCCTGGCGCAGGGCAACCTGGCGCAGGGCATCCTGGCGCAGGGCATGGAAGTTTCCTGTAGGGCAGGCCATTCATCCTTCGACAGGCTCAGGACGAACGGTCAATAGATCTCGACGCGCTTCCTTAAGGACCGTTCGTGGTGAGCCTGCCTGGGCGGCCCCGTCGAACCATGAACGTCCCGCCCTATAGCGACCCAGCAGGACTTTCCTCAAGGCCCTGCCCGCTGCTCCAGGCTCCGCGAAGTCCGCAACACGCGCCCATCCGGGTCAAACGTCACCGTAAACACCATCTCCGTGGTCGGCGGCTCGACATAGCGCCAGTCCCAGTCGGTTTCCCGCTTGCGCTCATACTGCGTGCGTTTGGCGGGCTTGCCCAGCATGCGGCGCACCTCCTGCTGCGTCATGCCGGCGCGCACCTGGTCGAAGACATGCGCTGCCACGACCTGGCGCAGCGCGCGCATCCGGCCGTCCGGGCCGATCGTGATCATGTAGTTCTGGTGGCCCGCGGGCTGGCGGTTGTACTCGAAGGTGCGCGCGCCATCGGCTTCCTGCCAGATGTTCTCGGGCTCGCCAAAGCGGTCGCGCACGTCGACCTCGGTGGACACATCCTCCTCGAGTTCGCGCACGCGCTGCGGGTCGCAGCCGGCCAGCGCAAACAGGCCGAAGACGGCGGCCAGGGCCGAAGCCCAGCGGTTGATTGGTTGCATCGCGCCTTGTCCCGTAAAATCATGGATTCCCAAGAGGTTAACAGTCCATGTCCATTTTTGCCCGCCCCGATTACAAATCCGACACCACCCAGTTCCTCGAGCAGATGCGCGCGCAAAAGCCCGATCTCGAAGCCCGCCAGCTCGAAGGCCGGGCCCTGCTGTGGGACAAGCAAGTGGACAGCGACATCTGGCAGGATTACAGCGCCGGCCGCGTGGAGCAAAAGCCCTACGTGTACCAGACCAAGGCCTGAGCCTGCTGGCGTTGTCCACTAGCGCCAGGCATCTGCCTGCCGAGCCATGAGCGGCCTGCCCGATGGCGCGCTGTCGCTCGCGCCGGCCCAGGTGCCCGCCCCTGTCACCGTGCTCGACACCGTGGACCGCGTGGCGCTCGCGCGCCTGTATGGCGAGCCGCTGTTTGCGCTGCCCAACGATCTCTACATCCCGCCCGACGCGCTCGAAGTCTTCCTCGAAGCCTTCGAGGGCCCGCTCGATCTGCTGCTCTACCTGATCCGCAAGCAGAACTTCAACATCCTCGACATCCCGATGCTGAGCGTGACGCGCCAGTACCTGCGCTATGTCGAGGAGATCCGCAGCCGCAACCTCGAGCTCGCGGCCGAATATCTGTTGATGGCGGCGATGCTGATCGAGATCAAGTCGCGCATGCTGCTGCCGCCGAAGAAGGCGGCCGATGCCCTGGAAGCCGAGGACCCGCGCGCCGAACTCGTGCGCCGGCTGCTCGAATACGAGCAGATCAAGCTGTCGGCCGCGCGGCTGGGCCAGCTGCCGCAGCACGGGCGCGACTTCCTCAAGGCCCAGGTGCATATCGAGCAAAGCCGGCAGCCGCGCTTTCCCGAGCTGGTGCCGGGCGAGCTGCAGCAGGCCTGGCAAGACCTGCTCAAGCGCGCGACGCTGGTGCAGCACCACCGCATCACGCGCGAGGAGCTCAGCGTGCGCGAATACATGAGCCAGATCCTCAGGACGCTGCAGGGCCGGCGCTTCGTGCCTTTCGAGGACCTGTTCCAGCCCGCGCGCGGCTCGACGGTGCTGGTGGTGACCTTCATCGCGCTGCTCGAGCTGGCCAAGGAAACGCTGATCGAGATCACCCAGGCCGAGGCCTTCGCGCCGATCTACGTGAGGCTGGCCTATACCCCCCTTTGATCCGGGCGCGCAGCCCACTGCGCGCCCCGGCAAGTTTTTTCATCCAGGAGACTTCCATGCCCCATCTTTACGTTGAATACACCTCCAACCTTGCCGGCCTGCCCGAGCAGCAGATGCTCACCGAGCTGGTCGCCTCGGTCTGTGAACACCCGAGCATTCTCGAGGAACTCGACGTCAAGGCCCGGATCGCGCCGACGCAGCAGTATGTGATCGGCACCGGATCGGGCCCGCGCGGCTTCATCCACGCGGATCTGCGCCTGATGTCGGGCCGCACGCCCGAAGCCAAGAAGGAACTGTCGGACCGCGTGGCCGAGGTGCTGCGCCGCCTCACGCCGCATCCCGAGGGCATGCTGGTGCAGGTCAGCGTGGAGATCAGCGACATGGACCGCGGCAGCTACCACAAGAGCAAGCTCTAAAAGCGGGAAAGCGGGAAAGCGGATCCGCGGGTGGTAGCGCGCAGCACTGCGCGGGCCGCGGATTGCCGTTACAGTCGGCGGCCTATGCCGACTTCCGATTCCTCTTCTTCCCCCTCGGCCGCAGTGCCGCCCCTGGGCACGCCGCGCCAGCGCCAATGGCTGCTGGCGCTGAGCCTGTTGCTCATTGCCTGCAACCTGCGCCCGGTGTTTGGCAGCCTCTCGGTCGTGCTGCCCGAAATCATGCGCGACACCGGCCTGAGTGCCGCCGGCGCGAGCTTGCTGACGACGCTGCCCATCGTCTGCCTGGGCCTGTTTTCCGCGCCCACCCCCTGGCTGGCGCGGCGCTTTGGTGCCGAGCGCGTGCTGCTGCTGGCGCTGACGTTAATCGGCGCCGGCACCTTGCTGCGCGCCATGGGCAGCCTGCCCTGGCTGTTCATCTCCTCGGTGCTGGCCGGCGCCGGCATTGCCATGGGCAACGTGCTGCTGCCGAGCCTGGTCAAGCGCCATTTCGCGGCGCAGGCAGCGCTGATGACCGGCATGTACATCCTGGCGATCTGCATTGGCGCGACGGTGGCCACAGCCTCGACCGTGCCGCTGTCGGTCCACTGGTTCGACGGCTCATGGGCCTTCGCGCTCGCCGTCTGGGCCGTACCTGCGCTCCTGGTGCTGATGCTGTGGCTGCCGCAGGCATTGCGCATGCGCACCGAGACCGTCGACCCGGCCGCGCGCACGGGCAGCCTTTGGCGCGACGCGCTGGCCTGGCAGGTCACGGCCTTCATGGGACTGCAGTCCTCGCTCGCCTACATCGTCATCGGCTGGCTCGCGCCGATCCTGCGCGAGCGCGGCCTCGACAGCGTGATGGCCGGCTATGTGGTCGCCATCGCCACACTGGCGCAGCTCGTGTGCTCGCTGGTCGTGCCTTCGATTGCCGCGCGCTGCCGTGACCAGCGCGCGCTGGCGGTGGGCCAGGCAGTGCTGGGGTTCGCCGCACTGATGGGCCTGATGCTCGCGCCGCTGTCCACCGTGTGGATCTGGGCCGTGATGCTGGGCTGCGCGCAGGGGGGCTTGTTTGCGCTCGCGCTGAGCCTGATTGCGATGCGCAGCGGCAATGCCCAGGTCACGGCCCAGCTGTCGGCCATGGCGCAGGGCTGGGGCTATATCCTGGCCGCCTGCGGGCCCCTGCTGACCGGGTTGCTGCACCAGTGGACCGGCAGCTTTTCTTCCAGCATCTGGTTGATCCTGTTGCTCTCGGTCGCTCTGGCCTGGAGCGGCTGGGGCGCGGGCCGCAGCCTGCTGGTGCGACCGGCCACACGCGACGCATGAGTGCCCGCGCGCTGTGCCTGCAGTGCGCGCGCCCGCTGCGCAACTGCATCTGCGCGCTGGCGCGGCGCGTGGAGTGCGCGGCGGAACTGCTGATCCTGCAGCATCCGCTGGAAGTACACGCGGCCAAGGGCACGGCGCGGCTGCTGCACCTTTGCCTGCCGCGCAGCCGCCTGGAAGTCGGCGAGCAGTTCGATGCGCAGCAGCTCCAGGGCTGGCTCGAGCAGGACGGGCCCGGCAATGCCCTGGCGCCCGCGCCGCGCGCCGTGCTGCTCTACCCCGAATCCCCGTACGATCCGGCGCTGCCGCTCGTGCCCGCACCGCCGCTGCCGGCCCAGTGGCTGTCGGAACCCGCGCGGCTGCGCCTCGTCGTCATTGATGGCACCTGGCGCAAGAGCCGCAAGATGCTCTACCTCAATCCGCTGCTGCAGCAGCTGCCGCGCCTGGCGCTGCAGGATCTGCCCGCATCGCGCTATGCGATCCGGCGCGCGCACCGGCCCGGGCAGCTGTCGACGCTGGAAGCGAGCTGCTGCGCGCTGGCGCAGCTCGAGCCCGCGAACCCGCAGCTCGACCGGCTGCTGCGGGCGATGGATGCCCTGGTGCAGCGCGAGCAGGAGTGGCAGCAGGGGCGTGGCCCGCGCTAGCGCTCCAACCGCGCCGCCAGCCAACCGCGCAAGCTGTTGACAAACGCCCAGGCCTGCACGCGCGGCAGGTCCTCCAGACGCAGCACGCCTTCTTGCACGCGTCCCTCGCGCAGCGCCACGGCGCGGCCCACGCCCGGCAGCAGGCCGCAGGCCAGCGGCGGCGTAATCCAGTGGCCGCCCAGCAGCGCCGCGATATTGCCGCGCGTGCCTTCAGTGATCTCGCCGCGCTCGTTGAACAACACGGTGTCGAATACTGCCGGGTCGCGCGGCGCAAAGGCCTCGTAATGCGCGCGGCGCGAGGTCTTGTAGCGCACGAACTCGCCGCGCGCCCAGCGGTCCTCTAGCGGCGCCGCGGCCAGCTGCAGGCGCACCGTACCGACCGTTGGCGCACAGGCAAAGGCTTCGGCGCGCGCGTGGCCGCCGGCATCGAGCTGCAGCCGTACGCGCCACAGCCCCGTGGGGTGCGCGGCCGCCGCCTGGCCCAGGCATTGCGCCACCTGCCCCGACCAGGGGTAGGAAAAATGCCGCGCCGCGTCCTGCAGCCGCTGCACATGCTCGGGCAGATGGCGCCAGGCGCCGTTTTCCAGCGCCAGCGTTTCCAGCAGCACGAAAGGCGCGCTCGCGCGCTCGACAAACGCGCTCTTGTGCTGCCATTCGCGCCACTCGCCCTCGGCCTCGGCGCCCGAGGTGATACCGCTGCCGATACCGCAGACCGCCTGCGTGCCGCGCAGCGCCAGCGTGCGGATCGGCACATTGAAGGTGGCATGCATGCCCCCCTCGCCCGCCGGACGCACGACACCCAGCGCGCCGCAATAGACGCCGCGCGCCTGCGGCTCCAGCGCCTCGATCATGCGCATGGCCGCGACCTTGGGCGCGCCCGTGACCGACCCGCAGGGAAACAGCGCGGCAAACACCTCGGCCAGGCGCGTGCCGGGCCGCGTCTCGGCCTGCACGTCGGAGGTCATCTGCCAGACACTGGGCAGCGCCTGGGTATGGAACAGCCGCGGCACCTGCACGCTGAAGGGCTCGGCAATGCGCGACAGATCGTTGCGCAGCAGGTCCACCACCATCACGTTCTCGGCGCGCTCCTTGGGCGCGCTGCGCAGGCGCTCGGCCAGCGCCGCATCTTCTTCGGGCGTCGCGCCGCGCGGCGCCGTGCCCTTCATGGGGCGCGCGAGGATGCGTCTGCCGTCCCAGTCGAAAAACAGCTCCGGCGAGACCGACAGGATCTGCTCCTGCCCGGTATCGAGGCAGGCCGCGTAGCCGCCGGGCTGGGCGCGCAGCAAGGCCGCGAACAGGGCTTCGGCGCTGCCCTGGCGCAGCTCGCCGTGCAGCGGCGCCGTGTAGTTGACCTGGTAGAAGGCCCCATCGGCAATGGCTTCATGGATCCGCGCCATGGCCTGGTTGAATTCGCCGCGCTCCAGGCTGCTGCGCCACTCGACATGCGCGGTGTCATCGCCATCCCCTGCCGTTTCATCCTCGTCCCAGGGCAAGGCCTCGTCATAAGCCGCGAACCAGGCCAGCGGCCCGTCGGCCGCATGGGTCACCAGCGCCGGATCAAAAGCCGCCGCGGCTTCATAGCGCACAAAACCCACGCACCAGGCGCCAGCGCGCGCCGCGTCCTCGACCGCATCGAGCACGGCGCGCACCTCGCCCGGCGCCTGCGCCGCCCATACCGCGCGCGCGGCGCCAAAACGCCGGCGCAGGCGCGCGCCGGGCGCGCCTTGCGGCGCCGTGAAATCAATCCGAGTATCCATAGTTCAAATTTCTTGGCCGACGCGCAGCGCCGGCATCATTTCCCTGCAGCTCAGACGGCGCCCAGATGCGGCACCAGACCGGCCGTTGAAGCGCCCTGCTTCAGCGCCGCGGTAAAGGCCAGCATGCGGTCGATGGGCCGGCGCGCGCGCGCAATGAGGGAGGGTTCGACTTCCACGGCATTGCGGCCGGACTCCAGCACCTCGGCCAGCGCCGCCAGCCCGTTCATCGCCATCCAGGGGCAGTGGGCGCAGCTCTTGCAAGTGGCACTGTCGCCGGCCGTCGGCGCCTCGATGAAACGCTTGCCGGGAAGCAGCGTGCGCAGCTTGTGCAGCATGCCGTTATCGGTGGCGACGATGAATTCGCTCGCATCCATCGCGCGCGCCGCCTGCAGGATGGCCGAGGTCGAGCCTACCGCATGCGCCAGCGCCACGACGTCGGGTGGGCTCTCGGGGTGGACCAGCACCCGGGCCTGCGGGTGCTCGCGCATCAGCGCTTCGAGCTCGAAGGCCTTGAATTCATCGTGCACGATGCACGCGCCCTGCCACGCCAGCAGGTCGGCGCCGGTCTCGCGCTGGATGTAGCTGCCCAGGTGGCGGTCGGGCGCCCAGAGGATCTTCTGGCCGTCGGCATGCAGCGCGCGCACGATGTCGAGCGCGCAGCTCGAGGTCACCACCCAATCGGCGCGCGCCTTCACGGCGGCGCTGGTGTTGGCATAGACCACGACAGTGCGCTCGGGGTGCTGGTCGCAAAAGGCGCTGAAGGCATCGACGGGGCAGCCCAGGTCGAGCGAGCAGGTGGCGTCGAGCTCCGGCATCAGCACGGTCTTTGCAGGCGACAGGATCTTGGCGGTCTCGCCCATGAACTTCACGCCCGACACCACCAGCGTCTGGGCCGCGTGATCGCGGCCAAAGCGCGCCATCTCCAGCGAATCGCTGACCAGCCCGCCGGTTTCCTCGGCCAGGTCCTGCAGGTTGGGATGCACATAGAAGTGCGAAACCATCACTGCGTTCTTCTGCCGCAGCAGGTCGCGGATGCGTGCCTTGAGCGCCGCGCGCTCGGCGGGCGCGGGCTCGGGCGGCACGCGCGCCCAGGCATGGCGCGTGGCGCAGGCCCCGCCTGCATCCACCGGCTGTTCGTACTCCACCTCCATGAGGGCCATCACAACTCCTTCATGCGCATGGAAAAATCCAGCGCGCGCACATCCTTGGTCAGGCCGCCGATCGAGATCCGGTCCACACCGGTTTGCGCCAGAGCGCGCAGGCCGTCAAGCGTCACGCCACCCGAGATTTCAAGCACCGCGCGCCCGGCGTTGATCACGACGGCCGTGCGCAGCATGTCCAGCGGCATGTTGTCGAGCAGCACCATGCGCGCGCCCGCATCGAGCGCCTCGTGCAGCTGGTCGAGGTTCTCGACCTCGATCTCAATGAAGGCCGCCCGGCTCGCCACCTGCTGCGCGGCCCGCAGCACGGCCGCGATACCACCCGCCGCGGCAATGTGATTTTCCTTGATCAGCACCGCGTCATGCAAGCCGATGCGGTGGTTGGTGCCGCCGCCCGTGCGCACCGCGTACTTCTGCGCCAGCCGCAGCCCGGGCAGGGTTTTTCGCGTGTCGACGATGCGCGCGCGCGTGCCCTGGACCACGGCCACATATTCAGCCGTCTTGCTTGCCACTCCGGACAGCAGCTGCAGGAAGTTCAGCGCCGTGCGCTCGGCCGACAGCAGCGCGCGCGCCTGGCCTTGCGCCTCGAACACCAGCGCATTGGCCTGGAGCCGGTCGCCCTCGCCCGCATGCCAGGTGATCCGCACTCCGGGATCGAGCGCGCGCAGCGCCGCCTCCACCCAGGGCGCGCCGCACAGCACGCCGCTCTCACGCACGATCACGCGTGCCCGCACGCGCCGCGCGGGGTCGACCAGCGCGGCCGTCAGGTCGCCCGCGCCCACGTCCTCGTGCAGCGCGAGTGCCGCATCCCGGCGGGCCAATGCGCGGATGGCCTCCTGGTCGATCGAATCATTCATGGGCACAAAGTCTAGACGCACCGGTCCTCGGCGCCGAACTATTTTCTGCCTGAGCTCAGTCCATGGGCGCAAGCCGGCGCGCGAGCTGAGCCGCCTCTTCCTGCAGCGCCTGCAGCAGCGGCTGCACCTCGGGCAGCGCGGGCCGGTGCAGCGGCAGCAGCACCTGCACGCGAAAGGGAATGGAAAACGCCAGCGGCCGCCACACCAGCCGCGCGCTGGCGCAGGCCAGCGCCGTCAGCGGGTTGACGATCGCCAGCCCCAGCCCCTGCTCGACCATCGCGCAGACCGCCACCGCGTTGTGCGTCTGCACGCGAAGCTGGCGCGCCACGCCGGCCTGGGCAAACACCGCGTCGATCTGTCGCCGGTACGGATCATCCGCCGACAGGCTCACGAAGGGCTGGCCGGCGAAGTCCTCGGCGCGCAGCACCGCGCGCGCGGCCAGCGCATGGTTCGCGGGCAGCACGCAGACCTCGTCGAGCGCCAGCAGCGCCAGCGCCTGCGTGCCCGCGGGCGCGCTGTCCTGCTCGCTCAGGCCCAGATCGAAGCGCTGCGCCGCCATCCACTCCTCGAGCAGCGGCGACTCCTGCGGCGTCACGGCCAGCCGCGCCTGCGGCAGGCGTGCCAGCAGCCGCGCCGCCGCGCCCGGCAGCAGCGCATGGCTGAGCGCCGGCAGGCACAGCACATTGATCTGCGCTTCCTCGGCGCGGCCCAGCGCCAGTGCCTTGTCCACGACGCGCTCGAGCCCCTGCCACGAGCGCTGCACTTCGTCCCACAGCGCGAGCGCGCGCGCAGTGGGTCGCAGCCGCCCCTGGCTGCGCGCAAACAGCGGGTAGCCGAGCAACTGCTCCAGGCGCGCGAGCTCGCGGCTCACCGTCGGCTGGGAGCTGGCCAGCAGCGTGGCGGCGCCCGTGGCGCTGCCCGTGGTCATCACGGCGCGAAAGACTTCGATATGGCGGTGGGAGATGCGCGGGCTCATGCGCCGAGCATATCCAAAGTGAATGGCATGGCAAAGACAAAGCATTGGACGGCATGCACTGGCGCGCGCATGATGGCGGCCATTCCGCAGGGTCCTGGCCCTGCGCCCGCTCCTTCATGCCTTTTGGCCCTACCGCAATGACCTGCCCCTTCACCTCCGCCCAGCTGTGGTCCCTGGCTGACCAGTTCGGCACCCCGCTGTGGGTCTATGACGCCGCCACCATCCGCGCGCGCATCGCCCAGCTGTCGTCCTTCGACACCATCCGCTTCGCGCAAAAAGCCTGCTCCAACATCCACATCCTCAAGCTGATGCGCGAGCAGGGCGTGAAAGTCGATGCGGTCTCGCGCGGCGAGATCGAGCGCGCGCTGGCCGCGGGCTACTCCACCGGTGGCACGCACTCCGAGATCGTCTTCACCGCCGATGTAATGGACGAAGCCACGCTGGCCACCGTGGTGGAGCACCGCGTGCCGGTCAATGCGGGCTCGATCGACATGCTGCACCAGCTGGCCGCGGCCTCGCCCGGCCATGCGGTGTGGCTGCGCATCAACCCCGGCTTCGGCCACGGCCACAGCAACAAGACCAACACCGGCGGCGAGCACAGCAAGCACGGCATCTGGCATACCGACCTGCTGCCCGCGCTCGATGCGATCCGCACGGGCGGCCTGCATCTGGCCGGCCTGCATATGCATATCGGCTCGGGCGTGGACTACGGCCATCTGTCGGAAGTCTGCGGCGCGATGGTCCAGCTGGTGCAGACCACCAAGGACGCGGGCCACGACCTCGAAGCGATCTCGGCTGGCGGCGGCCTGTCGATCCCCTATCGCGCGGGCGATCCGGTCATCGACACCGCCCACTACCACGGCCTCTGGGACGCGGCGCGCCAGCAGGCCGAGGCGATCGTCGGCCACAAGCTGGGCCTGGAAATCGAGCCGGGGCGCTTCCTGGTCGCCGAATCGGGCGTGCTGCTGGGCACAGTGCGCGCCACCAAGAACGCCGGCAGCAACCACTTCGTGCTGGTCGACACCGGCTTCAACGAACTGATGCGACCCTCGATGTACGGCAGCTTCCACGCGATGCACATCGAGCGCCGCGACGGCGCCAGCCTGCCCCCGCGCGACAGCGTGGTCGCGGGCCCGCTGTGCGAATCGGGCGACGTATTCACCCAGGGCGACGGCGGCGTGGTGCTGCCGCGCGCCCTGGCCGGCGCGAGCGTGGGTGACCTGCTGGTGATCCACGACACGGGGGCTTATGGCGCCTCGATGTCGAGCAACTACAACACGCGTCCTCTCGCCGCCGAGGTGTTGGTCGACGGCGAACGTGTGAAATTGATCCGGCGCCGGCAGACGGTGGAGGAGTTGCTGGCGTTGGAGCTGGGGCTGTAAGGGCTGGTGCCACCAGGAGACGCCCATGGCGGTTTCGAGGGCGGGCCGTCCATCCTTCGACGCGGCCGGCCAGGCAAGCTCAGGACGAACGGATAGGCATCGCGCGGGCGTTAAACCGTTCGTCCTGAGCCTGTCGAAGGATGACGGGCCTGTCCTCAATAAATATCCGACCCTTCGCCAATCCCAGCGAAATCACTCCTCCCGCGGCCCCCGCTCCATAAGCGACCGCACCGCCTCGCTCACATGCAGCCGCCCGTCGAGCAACGCCACGACGGTCTCCGTGATCGGCATCTCCACGCCCAGCTGCTGCGCGCGCTGCCAGACGGTGCGCGCGCTGTAGACGCCCTCGGCCACATGGCCCAGCGACCGCACGGCCTGCTCCAGGGTCTTGCCCTCGGCAAGCAACAAGCCCACCTTGCGGTTGCGCGACAGGTCGCCGGTCGCCGTGAGCACCAGATCGCCCAGGCCGGACAGTCCCATGAAGGTCTTCTCGGTCGCGCCCAAGGCCAGGCCCAGCCGCGTCATTTCGGCCAAGCCCCGCGTGATCAGCGCCGCGCGCGCGTTGAGTCCGAGCTGCAGGCCGTCGCACAGGCCCGTTGCAATGGCCAGCACGTTCTTCACCGCGCCGCCGACTTCGACACCGACGATGTCGGTGCTCGCATACACGCGCACATGGCTGCTGTGGAACGCGGCCACCAGCGCTTCGCTGACCTCTGGATGGCTGCTGGCCGCAACCAGTGCCGTCGGCTGCTGGCGTGCGACCTCGAGCGCAAAGCTCGGTCCGCTGAAGACTCCGGCGCGCAGCCGCGGCGCCACGGCCGCGCAGACTTCATGCGCCATCAGCCCGCCGTCCGACTCCGCAGACGCGGCCTCGAAGCCCTTGCAGAGCCAGGCCACGGGCGCCGCGCAATGGGCCAGGCGCTGCAGCCATTCGCGCAGCGCCGCCATCGGCGTGGCGATGATGATCAGATCGGCCCCGGCCGTGGCAGCCATGATGTCGCCATCAATGACCGCAAGCCGGGGCGGAAAGGAAATACCGGCCAGATAGCGCGTGTTTTCACGCGCCGCGCGCAGCGCCTGCGCCTGGGCCGCATCGCGCGCCCACAGCTGCACCGCATGGCCTGCGGGATGCGCGGCCGCGCTCATGGCCAGCGCCGTGCCCCAGGCACCGGCGCCAATGACAAGAATATTCATGGCGGCAATCCGCGTTGACTCGCGCGCGGGCGCCGCGCCATGGCGGCGCGCCCGACGCACACGCTTATTGCAAAGCGGGGTTGGCGTCGCCGCTCTGCGCTGCTGCCTGGGCCTGCTGCTGCTCGTACATGGCCTGGAAGTTGATTTCCGCGAGGTGCACGGGCGGGAAGCCGGCGCGGGTCACCACGTCTGCCACGTTGCCGCGCAGGTAGGGATAGATGATCTGGGGGCAGGCAATGCCGATCACGGCGCCCATCTGGTCTTCGGGAATGTTGCGGATCTCGAAGATGCCGGCCTGCTTGGCTTCGACCAGGAACACGGTCTTGTCCTGGATCTTGGTCTGCACGGTGGCCGTGACGGCCACTTCATACACGCCTTCGGCCACGGGAGTGGCTTCGACGCCGAGCTGGATGTCCACGCTGGGCTGTTCCTGCTCCAGCAGGATAGCGGGCGAATTGGGCTGCTCGAGCGACAGATCCTTGAGGTAAACGCGCTGAATCTGGAATACGGGATTTTCTTGGTCGGCCATGGCTTCGGTCTTTCTCACTACAGTGAAGCGGAATCAAAACAAAGCCCGCCCGGGAGAGGTTCCCGCAGCGGGCACTTGAGACGTGCATTATGCAGCCGGGCAAAGCCGCGGCCGATGCGCAGCAAGGGCTCAGGCTGCGAGCAGAGGCTGCAAGCCGCCCTGGGCGTCAAGCGCCATCAGATCGTCACAGCCGCCCACATGGGTCGCGCCAATGAAGATCTGAGGCACCGTGCGACGACCGGTGGACTGCATCATATGGTCACGCGCAGCCGGGTCCAGGTCAATGCGGATTTCCTCGATCTGTTCCACACCCTTGGACTTCAGAATCTGCTTTGCACGAATGCAGTAAGGGCAGACAGCGGTGGTGTACATCTTTACAGCTTGCATCGGTCGTTCTTTCTTCAAAGGGACAAAACCTACAGGTGGGGGAGGATCAGCCTTTTGCAACCGGCAGATTGGCTTCACGCCAGGCCTTCATGCCGCCGGCCAGCGCCTGGGCACGGGGGTAGCCGAGCTTCCTGGCGATGCCTTCGGCGCGCAGCGCGCGCGGGCCCTTGCCGCAAACCAGGATCACCGGCAGAGCCTTGTTCTTGACGACGCTCGGCAGGCGCTCCTGCAGCTCGCCCAGGGGCACGTTGCGCGCGCCGTTCACATGGCCGGCGGCATATTCCTCGGCATCGCAGACATCGATCACCACGGCTTTTTCGCGGTTGATCAGTTGCACCGCATTGGCCGCCGTGAGCGAGCCGCCCGCGCCGCCCTTGACCAGGGGCACGAGCAGCATGGCGGCAGAAGCCAGCGCCAGCAAAATTAAATACCAGTTATCGATGATGAAATTCACGTCATTCCTTGGGTTGGCAAACGGTCAATTTTAGAATGGCAGACTTTGACCTCCGGTCATCTCCTGCTTTTGTAGCCTTAAGGGACCCCATGTTCAAGCTCGTTCTGATCCGCCACGGTGAATCCACCTGGAACCTCGAAAACCGCTTCACCGGCTGGACCGATGTGGACCTGACCCCCACCGGCGTCGAACAGGCCAAGAACGCCGGACGCCTGCTCAAGGCCGAAGGCTATGACTTCGATGTCGCCTACACCAGCGTGCTCAAGCGCGCGACGCGCACGCTCTGGCACACGCTGGATGAAATGGACCGCACCTGGCTGCCCGTGGTGCACAGCTGGCGGCTCAACGAACGCCATTATGGCGGCCTGCAGGGCCTCAACAAGGCCGACATGGCCAAGCAGTACGGCGATGCCCAGGTGCTGCAATGGCGCCGCAGCTACGACACTCCTCCGCCAGTGCTCGAAGCCACCGACGAACGCAGCGAGCGCGGCGACCTGCGCTACGCCAAGCTGCAGCCCGAGCAGATTCCGCTGACCGAGTGCCTGAAGGACACGGTTGCCCGAGTCATTCCATTCTGGAACGAATCGATGGCGCCCGCGATCCTCTCCGGCCAACGCATCGTGGTTGCGGCCCATGGCAACTCGATCCGCGCGCTGATCAAGTACCTGGACAACATCTCGGACGACGAAATTGTCGGCGTGAACGTCCCCAACGGCATTCCGCTGGTCTATGAGCTCGACGCCGACCTCAAACCCCTGCGCCACTACTACCTGGGCGATGCCGAGGCCGCAGCCAAAGCCGCTGCCGCGGTGGCCGCGCAGGGCAAGGCCTGAGCCAGACGGCGTACGTCCGGCACGGCAATTCACAAGACGGCACAATAGAGCACCGGTTGCGCCAAGCTCCGGCGTCCAAAGACTGCCCCGGTCCACCGCGCGGGGCAGGCACCTGCCAGGTGTATATTGAAGCGGTAAAGGTGTTTTATGGGCCAAAAACTCAAAATTGCTGGATGGGTCTCCGCGGGCGTTCTTGCCGGTGCATTGACCACGGTGTCCCTGCAGACCATGGCCCGTGGCGCCATGTCTCCCCTTCCTCTGGAAGAAATTCAGCAGCTTTCGGCGGTATTCGGTCTGATCAAGACCGACTACGTCGAGCCTGTGGATGACAAGAAGCTCATCACCGATGCCATTTCCGGCATGGTGGCCAGCCTCGATCCACATTCCCAGTATTTCGACAAGAAATCCTTCAAGGAATTCAAGGAAGGCACTTCCGGTCGCTTCGTTGGCGTTGGCATCGAGATCACGCAGGAAGACGGCCTGATCAAGGTGGTTTCGCCCATCGAAGGCTCACCCGCGTTTCGCGCCGGCCTCAAGACCAATGACCTGATCACCAAGATCGACGACACCGCCGTCAAGGGCCTGTCGCTCAACGATGCGGTCAAGCGCATGCGCGGCGAGCCCAATACCAAGGTGCTGCTGACCATCCTGCGCAAGGATGAAAGCCGCAGCTTCCCGGTCACGATCACGCGCGAGGAAATCAAGACCCAGTCCGTCAAGGGCAAGGTCATCGAGCCCGGCTACGCGTGGATCCGCCTGAGCCAGTTCCAGGAACGCACGGTGGACGATTTCGTGCGCAAGGTCGAAGAAATCTATGCCAAGGACCCGGCCCTCAAGGGCCTGGTGCTGGACCTGCGCAATGATCCAGGCGGCCTGCTTGACGCAGCCGTGGCCATTTCTGCGGCCTTCCTGCCCGAGGGCGTGACCGTGACCTCGACCAATGGCCAGCTCGAGGAAAGCAAGGCCACTTACAAGGCCACGCCGGCCGATTACCTGCGCCGCGGCCAGGGTGATCCGCTGCAACGCCTGCCCGCCGCGCTCAAGAAGGTGCCGGTGGTGGTGCTGGTCAACGAAGGCTCGGCTTCGGCCAGCGAGATTGTCGCCGGCGCGCTGCAGGACCATAAGCGCGCCAAGGTGCTGGGCAGCCAGACCTTCGGCAAGGGCTCGGTGCAGACCGTGCGTCCGCTGGGGCCGGAGACCGGCATCAAGCTGACCACGGCGCGCTACTACACGCCAAGCGGCAAATCCATTCAGGCCAAGGGCATCGTGCCCGACGTGATGGTGGATGAAACCGCCGAAGGCGACATGTTTGCCGCACTGCGCATGCGCGAAGCCGATCTGGACAAGCACCTGGGCAGTGGTCAGGACGACGAGAAGGCTGCCGAGGTCGCCCGCGAAAAGGCCCGCGAGGAAGCCCGCAAGCGCCTGGAGATCGAATCCAAGAAGCCTGCATCGGACCGCAAGATGCCCGAATACGGCTCGGCCGAGGACTTCCGTCTGCAGCAGGCCCTGCGCCAACTCAAGGGCGAGACCGTGCAGGTCAGCAAGACGCTGACCGAACGTCCCCTCGAGAAAAAAGAAGACTGAAATATAGGCACCCCCTGAGCGGCTAACGCCCTGGGCGGGCCCTCGGCCAGGGACCACACCATCGCTGCAGGCAAGCCCTTGCTCGGTGTCCCTGGGCTGGTGCATGCCAGTTTTGGCAGCTGCTTATAGTACGTAGCCCCCTGAGTACTGACACCGCCCCAGGCAGCGTCAGTGTTCTGGCGGGCTTTTTTCATTGACCCCGCACTTTTGACGCCATGACCGACGACCAGCTCCTGCGCTACTCACGGCATATCCTGCTCGATGACATCGGCATAGAAGGCCAGGAACGCATTCTTGCCGCCCATGCGGTGATCATCGGCGCCGGCGGCCTGGGCTCGCCCGCGGCGCTGTACCTCGGCGCCGCGGGCGTGGGCCGGATCACCGTGATCGATGACGATGCGGTGGATCTCACCAACCTCCAGCGACAGATTGCCCACACCAGCGAGCGCGTGGGCAGCCCCAAGGTGGAATCGATCCGCGCCGCGGTGCACGCCATCAACCCCGAAGTGCAGGTCACGGCATTGCGCCAGCGCGCCGATGCGGCGCTGCTGGACCAGCTGCTGCCAATGGCCAGCATCGTGCTGGACTGCAGCGACAACTACCGCACACGCCATCTGGTCAACGCCGCCTGCGTGCGCCACCGCACCCCGCTGGTTGCCGCCGCGGCCCTGCGCTTTGACGGGCAACTCATGGTCATCGACCCGCGGGACGCCGCATCGCCTTGCTATGCCTGCGTGTTCCCACCCGAAGCCAGCTTCGAGGAAGAGCAGTGCGCCACCATGGGCGTATTTGCGCCGCTGGTCGGCACCATGGGCAGCCTGCAGGCCAGCGAAGCGCTGAAATTGATCGCCGGCTGCGGCCAGCCCGCCACGGGCCGACTGATGATGTTCGATAGCCGAAGGCTCGATTGGTCGGGGATGCAAATTGTAAAAGTGAGCGACTGCCCCGTTTGCGGTAACCACTTGTAGGAATCAACCTACCCAGGTGACTCCCAGTCGCTGGCAAAATGATCCATGGACGTCCAAGCACTGAGTGGGCTGCCAAGCCGGCCGCAGTGGCTAGTTAAGCCTTTCGGCTGCCGCCTACAACCTGGACAACACCGTGAAATTGCGTACGTATATTGTTGAAGACAATGCCACCATCCGTGAAAACCTGATTGCGACTTTGGAAGAACTTGCCGAAATCGAATCAGTGGGGATTGCCGAGACAGAATTCGATGGCACTGAATGGCTGACGCGCCAGGCCGAGCAATGGGATCTTGCGATTCTTGACCTGTTTCTGCGCCAGGGCAGTGGTCTGGGGGTGCTGGCCGCCTGTGGCAAGCGGCTGCCGCACCAGAAGATCGTGGTGCTGAGCAACTACGCCACGCCCGACGTGCGCACGCGCTGTGCACAGTTGGGGGTCGACGCAGTCTTTGACAAATCCAATGAAATTGACGCGCTGGTGGACTATTGCATCCAGCTCAGCGCAGATCACCAGAACGCGTTGATCAATCGATCAGGCGATTCTTGAGCGCGTAGTAGGTCAGGTCGCTGTTCGAGGACAGTGCCATCTTTTCCATCAACCGTGTGCGATAGGTGCTCACGGTCTTGACGCTCAGCGACAGCGACTTGGCGATATCGCCCGCGGTCTCGCCGCGTGCCAGCTTGAGAAACACCTGGAACTCGCGCTCCGAGAGTTGCTCATGGGCAGGTGCATCATCCTTGCGGTTGAGCTGCTGCGCCAACAGATCGGCTACGGCCGGCGTCAGATAGCGGCGTCCCAGCGCGATGGTACGGATGGCTTCGGCAATCTCCTGCGGATCGCATTCCTTGTTGAGATAGCCGCTGGCTCCCTGACGGATCAGGTTGATGGCGTAATGCTCTTCAGGGTAGCCGCTGAGGATCAGAATGCCCATGTCCGGTGCCTTGGCACGCAGCATGGCGAGCGCATCCAGACCGCTTTGGCCGGGCATAGACAGATCCATCAATAGCACATCGATTTCCTGCTCGCGCACCAGATCGATGGCTTCGCGGCCATTCGAGGCCTCCCCCACTACCCGCAAATCCACATGTTCCGACAAAAATTGACGCAAACCGGAACGGACGATCGCGTGGTCATCCACAATGCCTATCTTGATCATTGAAGTTTCTCTCCCTTTTGGGCGGGCAACTGCCCTTTAGCTACAACAAGTGAACACTTAGTTACGAGACACCTACTGGAATACGGTGTATCGACGTGTCTTGATTATGCAGAATAACTCGCTGAAACTCCTCAACAGGAGGAACTTCATGCGCTGGTCACAACTACGCAGGCTTGCCATCAGCCTGCCCCTTGCCATTTTGGCAGCTGTTTTGCTCGTGGGCATCAACGAGGTGGGATACAAACGTTCACGCGACGCGCTGGACAATTTGTCACACATTCACAATGCCCGCGCTTCATTGAGCATGCTGCTGCAGAACATGCTCGATGCCGAAACCGGCATGCGCGGCTACCTGCTCACCAACGACGAACGCTATCTCGAGCCCTACGAGAAGGCCGTGTCGTCGGTGAACGGAAACCTCGACAACCTGCGCAACATCTTCATGTCGTCGCGCTCGGACCTTGACACCTTTGCGCCGCTGTCGCGCCAGGTGGCACGCAAGCTCTCCGAAATGGAGCTGAGTCTGCGCCTGTACCGCCAGGGCAACGAGGAGGCCTGGCGTTTCGTCATGTTCACCGACCTGGGCAAGGAGAACATGGATGCGATCCGTGCCTACAGCCGCGACCTCATGGAAAGCAGCACCGAGCGCAGCCGCGTCAGCCAGTCCAACATCGAGCAGTCGATGCTGCTGTCGCGCATCGGCATCGCGACGGTGACGGTGATCGGATTGCTGGCGTTCTACATGTACCTGCGCCAGGCCCACAGCCTGCAGGCATCGCATGAGCGCGAGCAGGAACTGCAGCGTGACGAGCGCCTGCGCCTCGAAGAGCTGGTGCGCGAACGTACCGCCACGCTGACCGAGCTTGCCAATCACCTGCAACAGGTGCGCGAGGACGAGCGCGGTCATCTGGCGCGCGAGTTGCATGACGAGCTCGGCGCGCTGCTGACGGCGGCCAAGCTCGATGTCGCGCGGCTCAAGTCGCGCATCGACATGTCTTCGCCGGAAATTTCCGAACGCGTGCAGCACCTGATCGAGGCGCTCAACAGCGGCATTGCGCTCAAGCGCCGCATCATCGAAGACCTGCGCCCTTCTTCGCTTGCCAACCTGGGGCTGATCACGTCGCTGGAAATACTGACGCGCGAATTTGCCCAGCGCAGCAACATCGAGGTCGAAGCCAATCTCGAAGCGGTGGACCTGTCCGAAACGACCCAGCTCACGGTCTACCGGATCGTTCAGGAATCGCTCACCAACATCGGCAAGTACGCCAAGGCCAATCACGCGGTGGTCACGGTGCACAACTATCCAACCTACGTGGCGGTGCAGATCCAGGACGACGGTGAAGGCTTCGAGACCGGCACCGTGCGCCTGAACTCCCATGGCCTGGCCGGCATGCGCCACCGCGTCGAGGCTGCAGGGGGCCGGCTCACGGTTTCCTCTGAAGTGGGCAAGGGCACCACCATCTCCGCGGTCATCCCATTGACCGCACCGGCCCCGACACCCACCCAGGCACCGGCCATTCCCGTCTGAGGGACAGCCAGGCCTCGCGCCTGGCTGCACTGCGGCATTTGTAGGAGCAGGACCACTCCTTCAACCACCATAAAGCTGACGAGGGGCCCCGCTCGACACTGGCAGCGCCGCACAGGTTGACTCCCTACAGTAGTTGTTACAGCACTGCTTGCAGCAAGCACTTTTTCAGACTTGCTCTTGTACGCTTCAAAGGAGAACTGCATGTTGCATTACGCCGTCATCTTTCTGGTCATCGCCCTGATTGCCGCTGTCTTTGGCTTCGGCGGCATTGCCGCAGGCGCCGTGGGCATTGCGAAGATCCTGTTCTACGTCTTCGTGATCATGGCCATCGTGACCTTTGTGGTCAGCCTGGTGAAAAAACGCTGAATCTACCTGGCCCCCTGCCACGCCCGAAAATTTAAAGGAGGATTTCCATGAACATGAACAACTCTGCTGACAATACCCAGAAGGCTGTTGACGCTACCAAGGATGTGGTCAACAACGCCGCCGAAACCGCCAAGGAAGGCGTGAACGCCACCAAGAATTTCGTGAACAACGCTGCCGAGAGCGCCAAGGAAGGCGTCAACGCCACGCGCAAGGCGGCGTCCGAGGCCGTCGACAAGGCACAAGAAGGCCTGGAATCGGCGCAAAAGCAGATCAATCCGGTCATCGACGACCTGGCTGCCCGCGCTCAGGACCTCGCCAACCGCAGCATCCATTTCTGCGCCGATACCTCCGAGCGTGCACGCCACCAGCTGCAGTGCGCCGCCGACGCGACGAACCGCTACGTGGTGGACCAGCCCGCCAAGTCCCTGGTGCTCGCTGCAGCCGCCGGCGCGGCCATTGCCACGGCGTTCCTCTGGGGCGCGCGCTCGCGTCGCTAAGCAGGTCAGTGCCTGCGCCTTGGGCACACGAGCGATCGGTGATCGCTTGGTTCACCCAAAGCCCGGCTTGACATGGATTTTCCCCCTGGGCATATATCAAGGGCCAGACCAACGTGTCTGGACATGAGTGCCTGAGCAGATACTAGATACTAATTACTCCAAGGACATCACCATGAAATTTACCCGCGCCATTGCTTTCGCTGTTGTTACCGGTGCCACCCTGATGGCTGCCACGGGCTGTTCGGTTTTCCGTAACCAGCAATCCGTTGGTTCGTACGTTGACGACGCAGGCATCACGACCGCAGTCAAGGCCAAGATGGCCGAAGACAAGTCCGTGGCTGCCACTTCGATCAGCGTGGAAACCCTGAACGGCACGGTTCAGCTGTCGGGCTTCGCCAAGACCCAAGCTGAAAAGAACCGCGCCGAACAGATCGCGCGTTCCACCAACCACGTGCGTGAAGTGCGCAACAGCATCGTTGTGCGCCCCTGATTGGCCGGGCCTGGAAACAGGCTCGAACCACTCCCATGAACAGGGCCGGAAGCGATTCCGGCCCTGTTTGTCGTAGAGTAGGCCCATGCAGGTATTCAATTGCGACCAATGCGGTCATCTGGTTTTTTTTGACAGTGTGCACTGCCTTCACTGCGGAGCGACGCTGGCGTTTTTGCCGCAGTCGCTGGAGATTGTGGCGATGCAGCCGCTCGAGCGTGGCTGGTGGCAGCGCGCCCAGTTGGCTGGCCCCGGCAAACCCGACCTTTACCGTTTTTGCCGCAACCGCACGGATTACAACGCGTGCAATTTCACCGTCGCCGGCAGCGATGCCCATGCGCTTTGCGTGTCATGCCGGCAAACGCGCTGGCTGCCCGATCTGTCGCACCTCTCCAATCTGCGCCGCTGGCGCCAGATCGAAGCCGCCAAGCGGCTGCTGTACTACAACCTGGCGCGCCTGGGCCTGCAGCCGGTGCCCGGCGAGCCTGCGCCGCGCTATCACCTGCTCGAAGATGTCGAGGGCCAGCCGCGCGTGATGACGGGGCACGACAACGGCACCATCACGTTGAACGTGGCCGAAGCCGATGACGAAGAGCGCGCACGCCGGCGGGTGTCGCTGAACGAGCCCTATCGCACGCTGATTGGCCATCTGCGCCATGAATGCGGGCATTTTTTCTGGGATCTACTGATCAAGGACAGTCCGAACCTTGAGCATTTCCGCGACCTGTTCGGCGATGAGCGCGAGGACTATGGCGATGCGCTGCAGCGTTACTACGCCAAGGAAAACAAGCTCACCGGATGGCAGGACAGCTTCATCAGCAGCTATGCGCAGTCCCACGCCTGGGAAGACTGGGCCGAGACCTGGGCCCACTATCTGCACATGGTGGACCTGCTGGAAACCGCAGCCAGCTACCACACCCGGGTGACGGTGCCTGACCCAGCCCAGCCCCATGACCAGCGTGTGGAAAACCCGTTTGGGGAAGTGCGCCCGGACTTCAACACCATGCTCGAGCAATGGGTGCCATTGACGCTGCTGCTCAACAGCCTCAACCGCAGCCTGGGCCACCAGGATGCCTATCCGTTTGCGCTGTCGGCGGGTGCGCGGCGCAAGCTGCTGTGGGTGCATGAGCTGCTGCAGCGACACCGGCATGGCGTCGAGCAGCAGTGCCAGGCCGAGGCTGAAGCGTCCGAACTGTAATTGGAGCGCCTAACACAGCCTTTGAGGCGTCGTTGCGATTCCTTGCCGTGCTACTCGCACTGTCTGCGGCACCGCGCCTAGCCTCAACCGCAAATCTTCGATTTGCTAGGTTGTGTTAGGCGCTCTTAGCCGGCCACCGGCCCGGCCACCTTCTGGCGCAGGCGCTCATAGACATCGGCGGAGACGAACTTGTCGACCTCGCCGCCCAGCGTGGCGATTTCGCGCACGAAGGTGCTGCTGATGAACTGGAATTTGTCGCTGGGCGTGAGAAAAACCGTCTCCACCTCCGGCATGAGCGTACGGTTCATGCCCGCGAGCTGGAACTCATAGTCGAAATCGGTGACCGCGCGCAGACCGCGCACCATCGCCTTGCCGCCGCGCTGCACGACAAAGTCGCGCAGCAGGCCCGAGAAGCTTTCCACCGTCACCTGTGGATAGGGCTTGACGGCCTCGCGCACCATCGCAATGCGCTCTTCCAGGCTGAACATGGTTTTCTTGTGGTGCCCCGCGGCCACCGCCACGATCACGCTGCCAAACAGCTGGCTGGCGCGGCGCACCACATCCTCATGGCCCAGGGTGATCGGGTCGAAGGTGCCGGGATAGACGGCAAGCACATTGTCAGCCATGGCGGGGAGTTCTCCTGGGATAGCGGGGGGATGGCGCCGGGCGCACGCCGTGCGGGATTATGCCGCAGCGCCGGCGCCCGGCTGTGCCCGCCAGCCGGCACCTCGCCGGCGGTTTCAGGCCGCCTTGCGCAGCAGATGCGCATGCACCGCGCCGGCCTTGAGGAAGCGCTGGCGCACCAGCCCCAGGGGCGCAAGCTCTGCGTCGTCCCATTCGGCGGGTGCCTCGAGATAGATCCAGCCGTCGGCAGTGATGGCGCTGCAGGCGGCGCGCAGCGTCGGCAGGAACAGCGCGTTTTCGGTGAATGGAGGATCCAGAAACACCAGGTCGAGGGTGCCGCCCGCGACCTGCTGCAACGCGCTCAGCGCATCGCCGCGCTGCACCTTGACCATCGAGGCGCTCAGGCGCTGCTGCAGGCTGCGCAGCTGCGCCACCAGGCCGGCGTCCAGCTCGACCATGGTGACCTCACGGGCTCCGCGCGAGGCCGCCTCGAAACCCAGCGCCCCGGTGCCGGCAAAGCTGTCCATGCAGCGCCAGCCATTGAGGTCCTGGCCCAGCCAGTTGAACAGCGTTTCGCGTACGCGGTCGGGCGTGGGCCGCAGGCCGGAGCGCTGCGCCACGGGCAGGCGCGTGCGCCGCCATTGGCCGCCAATGATGCGCACCTCGCCGGAGCCGCCGCTGGCGGGCTTTGCCGCAGCCGGCCCCTTGGCGGTTTTGCCCTTCTTGGCCGGCGCTGGCGCCTCGACCACTTCAGGCGCATTGCGCGTGCGCACGCGCGTCTTGTGCTCGAGCGCCGCAATGGCGTCGCTCACGGCCATCGACTGCACGTCAAGGTGAATACGGGATCGGCTCATGGCTTGTTTGCTCCAACTGACAGGGTGACCATGCGCTCGGGCTGCAGCATGCGGGTCATTGCCGCGCGCACCTCATCGGCCGTCAGGGCCTCGACGCGCTCGGTCCAATGTTCAAGATAATCCAGCGGCAACCCGTTCCAGGCAATGTTGGCAACGTTTGCCAGCAGCTTGCGGTTGCTGTCGATGCGCAGCGCAAACCCGCCAATCAGGTTGTCCTTGGCGGCACGCAGTTCGGTATCGGTCGGGCCCTTGGCCACGAAATCGGCCAGCACCTGCTTCGAGACCTTGATGGCTTCGGACGCCTGATCGGAGCGCGTCTGCAAGCCGATCACGAAAGCGCCCGCATGCAGGCCCGGCGAGAACGTGCTGTAGACGCTATAGCTGAGGCCGCGCTTTTCGCGCACCTGCTCCATCAGCCGCGAGGTGAAACCTCCGCCGCCCAGGATGTGGTTGCCGACCATCACCGCGAGGAAGTCGGGATTGCGCCGCGTGATGCCCGGCTGGCCGATCAGCACATGCGCCTGGGCCGAAGCAAAGGGAATATCGAGGTTGCGGGCTGCGGCCAGCGCCGGCACCTCGGCCAGCGCGGGTTGCTGTGGGCAGGCGGCGCCGGCATTTGCACCGGTCGCGTCGCTCGCCTGCAGCGGGCCCAGCAGCTGCTGGACCAGCTGGTCGGCCTGGGCGCGGTTGAGGGCGCCCACAATGCTCACGCGCGCGCTGCAGGCGTTGATCAGATTGCGGTGAAAGGCCTGCATGGCGCTCACATCGATGCGCTCCAGTGTGGCGACAGCGCTTTGCTGGCCATAGGGGTGGCCGCCGTAGACGGCAGCCGAGAAGGCCTTGGCCGCCACGGTGCCCGGGCGGGTATCGGCCTCCTTGATGGCCGCGCTCCAGCGTGCGCGTTCGCGCTGCCAGATGTCCTCGGGCCAGCTCGGCTCGGCGATCTGGCGCGCGGCCAGCTGCGCCGCGCGGCCCAGCAGCGCGGGGTCCGTCAGCGAGCGCAGCGAGTAGCTGAAGCCGTCATCGTCGGCGCCCGCGCCAAAGCTCGCGCCCAGATCGGCCCAGGCCTCGCCCAGCGCGTTCTCGTCTTGCGCCGGCGCATTGCCGCTGGCGCGCACGCCCTTGGAGGCCATCAGCGCCACGGCCGAAGCCAGGCCGGCCTGCGCTGCGGGGTCGCGGCGGCTGCCGGCATCAAACGCGATCTGGACATCCACCATCGGAATGCCGGGACTGTCGACCAGCCACACCTTGGCGCCGCTGGGCTGTGTCCAATGCTGGATCGGCAGCAGCGCCCAGGCGGGCTGGGCGGCCAGCAGACCGCCGGTCAGGGCCAGCAGTGCGCTGGCGGTTGTTGGGAAAACTTTCATGCATTCACTCCGTGACTTGGCTCAATGCAGGGGCTGGTCGCCAGCGGACTCGGGACGCCGGGGCTTGCCCGGGTCGAGCGGCTGTGGCTCCAGCGTGGCGATGGTCAATTGGTCATCGCCGAAATAGCGCGCGGCCACGTCCTGGACCTGCGCCGAAGTGACCTGCTTCAGGTGCTGGAGCAGACGCTCCTCGGCATCGACCGGCAGCTGCATGCTCCAGTAGCTGCCCAGCCCCTGGGCCTGGTTGAACACCGAATCGCGCTCATAGATATTGCTGGCAATCCACTGCGTCTTCACGCGTTCGAGCTCGGCGGCCGCGACCCCCTCGCGCGCCACGCGCTGTACCTGGGCGCGCAGCGCGGCCTCGACTTCGGCCGTGGTCTTGCCCGCGGCCGGAATGCCCGTGAGCAGGAACATGCTCGGGCCGCGCCCGAGCACCGAAGCCGAGCTGCCGGCGGAATCGGCCACGCGCTGCGGCCCCTGCTGCAGCGCGCGCTCCAGGCGCGCGCCGTCATAGCCGCTGAGCACCTCGGACAGCACCAGCAGCGCCAGCGCGTCCTGGTCCTGCGCACCCAGGGTTTCAAGCTGCGAAATGCCCGGCACCTTGAAGCCCAGCGCCACCAGCGCCTGCTCGGCGGGCAGCTTGACCGCGATGCGGCGCAGGCCCAGCTGCTGCGGCTCGGTGCGCGGCTTGCGCTCGGGCGTGGCCTGGGCAGGAATGCTGCCGTAATATTTTTCAGCCAGGCGCCGCACCTGGGCGACATCGACATCGCCGGCCACGACCACTGCCGCGTTGGAGGGAACGTACCACTTGCGGAAGAATGTCCGCGCATCGTCGGGCGTCATTGCCTCGAGATCGCTCATCCAGCCCACGACAGGCCGGCGATAGGGCGAGGCGTTGTAGGCCGTCGCATAAAGCTGCTCGAACAGCGCGGCGCGCGGCTGGTCGTCGGTGCGCATGCGCCGCTCTTCCTTGACCACTTCGAGCTCCTTGCGAAACTCCTCGTCCGGCCATTGGTTGTTGGCAAAGCGGTCGGACTCGAGCCGCATCACGTCTTCCAGGCGCTGCGCGGGAATCTGCTGGTAATAGCCGGTGTAGTCGCGGCTGGTGAACGCGTTGTCGCGCCCACCGAGCGCTGCCACGCGGCGCGAGAAGTCGCCGACGGGCACGGTCTTGGAGCCCTTGAACATCATGTGCTCGAGCACATGCGCCACGCCCGAGGTACCGTCGACCTCGTCCATCGAGCCCACGCGCACCCAAACCATGTGCACGGCCGTGGGGGCCCGGCGGTCTTGCTGGATGATCAACTGCATGCCGTTGGCCAGCGTGAACTGCTGCGCCCCGGCAGTGGCCGAGACACTGGAAGGAGCATGGGTTGGAGGGTTTGCCGGAGCGCGATTTTCCGCCCCGGCACTCAGACTGGCCACGAGGCCCAGGAGGGTTAGAGCACGTTTCATAGAATGGTGAGATTCTACGAACCCGCCAATGTTCAGTTTTTTCAAAAAAAAGCCCCTTCCTTCCGCCGTACCACCCGCCGATGAGCCGGTGAGCACGCCCGCGTCCGCGCCTACTCAGCACGTCCCAGTTCCGGAAATTGTTCGGGAGATTATCCCGGACTCTGCGCCCCCGGGGTCCGACGCCGCCGCGGCGCCCGGCCCGCTGGCCCCGCCAGAGCCCGCGGCCAGCCCCGCGCCGGGCGCGATGGACCGCCTGCGCCAGATGTTTGGCGCGGCCAAGCCGGCGCCGGCGCCAGCGACCGCCATACCTCCCGGCGTGGCAGTCCCCGTCCCGCCCCCTGCCCTGCCAGTCCCCGCGGCCGCGCCGGCCGTGCCCGTGCCTGCACCAACGCCGGCTGCGCCTGCGGCGGAGCGCGCGCACTGGCTGGGCCGGCTCAAGGCCGGGCTGCGCAAGACCAGCTCGAGCATCTCCACGGTATTTACCGGCACCAAGATCGACGAGGCGCTGTATGAAGAGCTCGAAGATGCGCTGCTGATGGCCGACACCGGTGTCAAGGCCACGCAGCATCTGCTGGCCGACCTCAAGCGCCGCGTCAAGGACACCAAGGCCACCGAGCCCGCGGCTGTCAAGGAACTGCTGGCCCAGTCGCTGGCCGATCTGCTGCAGCCGCTGGAAAAACCGCTGGTGATCGGCCAGTTCACGCCCACCGTGATCATGGTGGCCGGCGTCAACGGCGCGGGCAAGACCACCTCCATCGGCAAGCTCACCAAGCACCTGACCAACGAAGGCGCGAGCGTGCTGCTGGCCGCGGCAGATACCTACCGCGCGGCCGCGCGCGAGCAGCTCGGTGTGTGGGCCACGCGCAATACCGTGGAGATCGTGAGCCAGCAGGGCGGCGACCCGGCGGCCGTGAGCTTCGATGCCGTCACCGCGGGCAAGGCGCGCAAGAAGGACGTGGTGCTGGTCGATACCGCAGGCCGCCTGCCGACCCAGCTGCACCTGATGGAGGAGCTCCGGAAGATTCGCCGCGTGGTCACCAAGGCCGACGCCACCGCGCCGCATGAAGTGCTGCTGGTGATCGACGGCAATACCGGCCAGAACGCGCTGGCCCAGGTGCGGGCGTTTGACGACGCGCTGCAGCTGACCGGCCTGATCGTGACCAAGCTGGACGGCACCGCCAAGGGCGGCGTGCTCGCTGCCATCGCGCAGGAGCGGCCCATCCCGGTGTACTTCATCGGCGTGGGCGAAAAGCTCGAAGACCTCGAGACCTTCAATGCCCGCGAATTCGCCCAGGCGCTATTGAGCTAGAGAGGCTCGATGCGCTAGAGACTGTCGCGCACCCACTGCGTGTAGTCGCCCAGGCATTGCTCGGTGCGCACCAGCAGCTGCGGCACCTCGTAGGGGTGCGCGGCACGCAGGCGCTGCATCAGCTGCGGCAGCGTGTCGGGCAGCGTCTTGAACACCACGCGCCATTCGTTTTCCTCGCGCAATGCCTGTTGCCAGAAGTAATGGGAGGTGATGGGTTCGGTCTGCACGCAGGCCGCCAGGCGCGCCTGCAGCATGGTGATGGCCAATTGCCTTGCGTCTTCAGCACTCGCCACCGTGGTGGTGACGACGCACAGCGCAACCCAGGATGGTTCAGCGGACATAGGCGCCAGTCTAGATCGGCGCGGGTGCCCTGGCTGGGGGCAAGGTCAGGCTTGACCTACGGTCGAGGTTGGCACAGGCCGTCAATGGTTAAGGAACTTCTGTCTTAGCACTCGCTCCAATAGACTGCTAATATGAAGGAATGGAAGAAAGGACTTCAATGACCTCCACATCCGCTAACGTTGCGACGACCACGCTGGCTCCCGCCAATCCCTGGGCACTCGTGCCCCCGCTGGGTAATCTGGATGCCTACATCACGGCCGTCAACCGTCTTCCCATGCTCACGCTGGAAGAAGAGCAGGACTATGCCCGTCGCCTCAAAAATGACAGCGATCTGGACTCGGCCGGCCGCCTGGTGATGTCGCACCTGCGCCTGGTGGTGGCCATTTCGCGCCAGTATCTGGGTTATGGCCTGCCGCATGGCGACCTGATCCAGGAAGGCAATGTCGGCCTGATGAAAGCCGTCAAGCGCTTCGACCCCGACCAGGGCGTGCGCCTGGTGAGCTACGCCATGCACTGGATCAAAGCCGAGATCCACGAGTACATCCTGAAGAACTGGCGCATGGTCAAGCTGGCCACGACCAAGGCGCAGCGCAAGCTGTTCTTCAACTTGCGCTCGATGAAGCAAGGGCTCAAGGCCGATGCCGCGGCGCTCGACGAGAGCACCCACCGCGACACCCTGAGCCCGCATGAAATCGACACCGTTGCGCAAAAGCTCAACGTCAAGCGCGAAGAAGTCATCGAAATGGAAACCCGGATGTCGGGCGGCGATGTGCTGCTCGATCCCTCCCCTTCCGATGACGGCGAGAACGCTTTCGGTCCCATTGCCTACCTGGCCGACGGTTCGCACGAGCCCACGGCAATGATCGAGTCGCGCCAGCGCGATGCGCTGGCCACCGACGGCATCAGCCTGGCGCTGGACGGCCTGGATGACCGCAGCCGGCGCATCGTCGAGGAACGCTGGCTCAAGGTCAACGACGACGGCTCGGGCGGCATGACGCTGCACGAACTCGCCGCGGTCTACGGCGTGAGCGCCGAGCGCATCCGCCAGATCGAGTCGGCGGCCATGAAGAAGATGAAGAAGACGCTGGCCGAATACGCCTGAGTCTCGCGGCAGGGATAATCGGCGCACCGCCTTTGCAGGCGGTGCGCTTTTTTCATGGCGCGTCGCCTGCACCAGACCCTGTATTCCAATAATGATGATCCGAGGAGCACGCATGATTTCGAGATTGACCCGCCGCACGCTGCTGGCATCGGCAGCCAGCGCCGCGGCTGCCGCCTGCGTCCCCGCCCTGGCAGCCGGACCTGCCACCTGGCCCACGCGCCCGCTCAAGCTGATCGTCGGCTTTCCCGGCGGATCGTCGCCCGACCTGGTCGCGCGCACGCTGGCCGAACCGCTGGCAAAGATGCTGGGCCAGCCGGTGGTGGTCGAGAACAAGGTGGGTGCCGGGGGCAACATCGGCGCCGATGCCGTTGCCCATGCGACCGACGACCATACGCTGGGTCTGATGATCAA
>JBEVDH010000118.1:0-3456 GCA_040514115.1 Comamonas sp.
CGGTTGTCGTTCTTCTGGGCGATCGGCATGAATTTCTACCTCGAGATCGCCAAGATGCGCGCCGCGCGCCTGCTGTGGTGCCGCATCATGAAGGAGTTCGGCGCGAAGAACCCCAAGAGCCTGATGCTGCGCACCCATTGCCAGACCTCGGGCTGGTCGCTGACCGAGCAGGACCCCTACAACAACGTGGTGCGCACCACCATCGAGGCCATGGCGGCGGTGTTTGGCGGCACCCAGTCGCTGCACACCAACAGTTTCGACGAAGCCATCGCGCTGCCCACCGAGTTCTCCTCGCGCATCGCGCGCAATACCCAGCTCATCATCCAGGAAGAAACCCACATTCCCAGCGTGATCGACCCCTGGGCCGGCTCCTACATGATGGAAAAGCTGACCCAGGACATGGCCGACGCGGCCTGGACCATCATCGAGGAAGTCGAGGCCATGGGTGGCATGACCCAGGCCGTGGACAGCGGCTGGGCCAAGCTCAAGATCGAAGCCGCCGCGGCGGAAAAACAGGCGCGCATCGATTCGGGCAAGGACGTGATCGTCGGCGTCAACAAGTACAAGCTGGCCAAGGAAGATCCCATCGACATTCTCGAGATCGACAATGTCAGGGTGCGCGACGGCCAGATCGAGCGGCTGAAGAAAATCCGCGCCGAGCGCGACACGGCCCAGGTGCAGCAAGCGCTCGATGCGCTTACCGCGGCGGCCGAAAGCGGCGAAGGCAACATGCTGGACCTGGCCATCCAGGCGGTGCGCCTGCGCGCCACCGTCGGCGAAGTCAGCGATGCGCTGGAAAAGGTCTATAGCCGCCACCGCGCCGATACGCAGAAAGTCACCGGCGTCTATGCCGCGGCCTACGACTCGGCCGAAGGCTGGGACAAGCTCAAGACCGAAATCAATGCGCTGTCCGAGGAACTGGGCCGGCGCCCGCGCGTGATGATCGCCAAGCTGGGTCAGGACGGGCACGACCGCGGCGCCAAGGTCGTGGCCACCGCCTTTGCCGACCTGGGTTTCGACGTCGACATGGGCCCGCTGTTCCAGACCCCCGAGGAATGCGCGCGCCAGGCCATCGAGAACGACGTGCATGCGGTGGGCGTGTCGACGCTGGCTGCGGGCCACAAGACCCTGGTGCCGGCCATCATTGCCGAACTCAAGAAGCAGGGCGCCGACGACATCATTGTGTTTGTCGGCGGCGTGGTGCCCGCGCAGGACTATGAATTCCTGTTCGAGGCCGGCGTCAAGGGCGTCTACGGCCCGGGCACGCCGATTCCGGCCAGCGCCAAGCATGTGCTGGAGCAGATCCGCCTGGCCGCCGCGCTCTGAGAATGCGCATGACACCGGCTGAATTGCTGCAGGGCATCCTGCATGGCGCGCCTGCGCAGCAGCGCCGGGCCATGGCCAAGGCGATCACGCTGCTCGAGTCGACGCGCGCCGACCACCGTGCCCAGGCCGATGCGCTGCTCACCGAGCTGCTGCCGCATACCGGCAAGGCCTTCCGGCTGGGCATCAGCGGCGTGCCCGGCGTGGGCAAATCCACTTTCATTGAAACCCTGGGCCTGTACCTTATCCAGCAGGGCCTGCGCGTGGCGGTGCTCGCCATCGACCCCTCGTCGTCGGTGTCGGGCGGCTCGATCCTGGGCGACAAGACGCGCATGGAGCATCTGTCGGTCCATGCACAGGCCTATATCCGACCCAGCCCGGCCAGCGGCACGCTCGGCGGCGTCGCCGAGAAGACGCGCGAGGCGATGCTGGTCTGCGAAGCCGCGGCCTATGACGTGGTCATCGTCGAGACGGTGGGCGTGGGCCAGAGCGAAACCGCCGTCAACGGCATGACCGACATGTTCGTGCTGCTGCAGCTGCCCAATGCGGGCGACGACCTGCAGGCGATCAAGAAGGGCGTGATGGAGCTGGCCGACCTGGTCGTCATCAACAAGGCCGATATCGACAAGAACGCCGCGACGCGCGCCGAAGCGCAGATCACCTCGAGCCTGCGCCTGCTGGGCATGCACGGGCACCCCGACCACGCGGCGCACGGCGCGCTGTGGCAGCCGCGCGTGCTGCAGATCAGCGCGCTGCTGGGCCAGGGCGTCGAAGCCTTCTGGCAGGCCGTCACCCAGTTCCGCGAGATGCAGACCACCAATGGCCGGCTCGCCCAGCGGCGCGAGAAGCAGTCGCTGGCCTGGATGTGGGAGCGCATCGACGCGGGCCTGAAGCAGGCGTTTCGCCAGCATCCGCAGGTGCAGGCACTGCTGCCGCAGCTGCTGCTCGATGTGGGCCAGGGCCGGCTGCCGGCCTCCACGGCGGCACGCACCCTGCTGGCCGCGCAGTCACAGCCGCCTGTGCCACCATAGGCAGGCGGCAACCATTTCCAAGAAGTGCCCGCGCCTTCGGGCCGGCATAGATCCAAAAATGAAAGACAGGCACCATGCAGGACATTCTTGAGCGACTTGAACAGCAGCGCGAACGTGCGCGACTTGGCGGAGGCCAAAAGCGCATCGACGCGCAGCATGGCAAGGGCAAGCTGACGGCACGCGAGCGCATCGAGCTGCTGCTCGACGACGGCACCTTCGAGGAATGGGACATGTTTGTCGAGCACCGCTGCACCGATTTCGGCATGCAGGACAACAAGATCCCGGGCGATGGCGTTGTGACGGGCTACGGCATGATCAACGGCCGGCTGGTGTTCGTTTACAGCCAGGACTTCACGGTGTTTGGCGGCGCGCTCAGCGAAACCCACGCCGAGAAGATCTGCAAGGTCATGGACCAGGCAATGAAGGTCGGCGCGCCGGTCATCGGCCTCAACGACTCGGGCGGCGCGCGCATCCAGGAAGGCGTGGCCAGCCTGGGCGGCTATGCCGATGTCTTCCAGAAGAACGTGCTGGCCAGCGGCGTGGTGCCGCAGATCAGCATGATCATGGGCCCCTGCGCCGGCGGCGCGGTCTATTCGCCGGCGATGACCGACTTCATCTTCATGGTCAAGGACTCGTCGTACATGTTTGTGACCGGCCCCGACGTGGTCAAGACCGTCACGCACGAGGAGGTCACGGCCGAGGAGCTTGGCGGCGCGATCACCCACACCACGCGCAGCGGCGTCGCCGACATGGCGTTCGACAATGACGTCGAGGCGTTGATGATGCTGCGCCGCCTCTACAACTATCTGCCGCTGAACAACCGCGAAAAGGCCCCGCTGCGCGCGACCAGCGACCCGTCCGACCGCGCCGACCGCTCGCTCGACACGCTCGTGCCCGAGAACCCGAACAAGCCCTACGACATGAAGGAGCTGATTGCCAAAACGGTGGACGACGGCGACTTCTTCGAGCTGCAGCCCGAATACGCGAAAAACATCCTGATCGGCTTTGCCCGCATGGCCGGCCAGACCGTGGGCATCGTCGCCAACCAGCCGCTGGTGCTCGCCGGCTGCCTGGACATCAAGAGCTCGATCAAGGCCGCGCG
>JBEVDH010000018.1:0-11418 GCA_040514115.1 Comamonas sp.
GCCGCGGGCAGCAGGAACACCGGGTTGATGCTGCTCATCTCGGCGTAGACGGGAATCGGCTCGGCGCGCGCGTTGGCGATGCGCACCAGCGCCAGGCCGCCCTGGCGCGAGCCGGTGAAGCCCACGGCCTTGATCGCGGGGTGCGCCACCAGCGCCTCGCCCAGCTTGCGCCCGGCGCCGATCAGCAGCGAGAAGACACCTTCGGGCAGGCCCAGGTCCTTGACCGCCTTCTGGATCGCGCGGCCGACCAGCTCGGACGTGCCCAGGTGCGCGCTGTGCGCCTTGACGATCACCGGCGCGCCCGCGGCCAGGGCCGAGGCGGTGTCGCCGCCCGCCACCGAGAACGCCAGCGGGAAGTTGCTGGCGCCAAACACCGCCACCGGTCCGACAGGCAGCTTGGACAGGCGCAGATCGGAGCGCGGCAGCGGCGCGCGCTCGGGCAGTGCCTCGTCGATGGTGGCGCTCAGGAAGCGGCCGTCGCGCACGACCTTGGCAAACAGCCGCAGCTGGCCGACGGTGCGCCCGCGCTCGCCTTGCAGGCGTGCCAGCGGCAGGCCGGACTCGGCCTGGGCGCGCTCGATCAAGGTGTCGCCCAGGGCCACGATGTTGTCCGCAATGGCTTCCAGAAACTCGGCGCGCTTGGCCAATGGCAGGTTGCGGTACGGATCGAACGCCGCGGCCGCGAGTTGCGCTGCGCGGTCGACCTCGGCCTGGCCCCCCATGCCGAAGGTCGGCGTGTCGATGGGCTGGTTGGCGCCTGGGTTGAACGCTTGCTGCTGGCCTTCGGTGCCGCGCACGGAACTGGCGCCGATGAGCATTTCGCCGGTGATTTGCATGGAGAACTCCTGGAGTGATCGCGGGTGACGCAGGGGCGGATTTCGCGCCGCGAGGCAGGCCGGTGGACGGTGCACAGCGCCTGAAATCCGCCGCTGCGGGAATGAGGTAAATATATTACAAGTATCTTGTCAGTAACGGGGGATTTTCCTGCTACGGACCAGCGACGGGAGGATGCTACCTGAACTCGACATCGGGTCCGGTTTTCCTGCCCGTCCATACCCGGGGCGTGGCGATGCGCGCCTCCACGACCGGACCCGGCTGCATGCGGATTTCCGCGGCGCTGCGGCACGCTGTGCGACAGTGGCCGGATCGAAGCGCGGCAGGGGCCCCCGGCACATCGCCCCCGCCACCGCGGAAAACCCCATGATGTATTGAAAGTATTTTGTCAATATAATTAGATTCAATCATTTCAGCTTTTGCGGCGTAAAAAGCCGAAAATACGCCCCATCCGATGCCTACTTCGCCAAAATCCACTGCTTCGCACATGAAGCAAGCCACTGCCAAGGTCAAGGCGGCGCCGCCTGCCAAGCGCCGTGCCGCGGATCTTGCCTATGACGCCATCGAAACCATGCTCTCGACCATGCAGCTCGAGCCCGGCAGTCCGATCGTCGAGGCCGAGCTGGCCGAGCGCACCGGCATGGGCCGCACGCCGGTGCGTGAAGCGCTGCTGCGCATGATCTCCATTGGCCTGATCGTGCAGCAGCCGCGCCGCGGCCTGCTGGTCTCGAGCATCGACCTCGCCGAGCACCTCGACGTCATCCAGACGCGGCGGGTGCTCGAGAACCTGCTGGCGGCCTGCGCCGCGCGCCGGGCCTCGGCGGCGCAGCGCAAGGAAATCGTCCAGTACGCGCAAAAGATGGTGGCAGCGGCCGAAAGCGGCAATCTGGACGAATACATGCGCGCCGACCATGCGCTCGATGTCGTCATCCATCTGGCCAGCCGCAATCGCTCGGCGGTCAAGGGCGTGACGCCGCTGATCGTGCAATGCCGGCGCTTCTGGTATGCCTACCAGCATGCCGGCGACATCACCGAGGGCGCGCGCGCGCACCTGGAGCTCGCCCAGGGCATCGCCACGGGCGACGAAGCGGCGGCCATGACCGGCGCCAACCGCCTGATGGACTACCTCGAAGGCTTTGCCAAGCGCATCATCGAGAGCTGACAGCGCGGTGCGGGCCGGGTCGGCCTGGCAGCAAAAAACGCGTTATTCATCCCCGCAACGGCGCAGGGGCGGTGGCTGCCTGCGGATGGCAGCTACCGCCCCTGCTGCAGCCATTGCTTAGAGCTTGGCGCCCACGGCGCGCAGCTCGGCGATCTGCGGTGCCTTGGGCAGCCAGATCTTGTCGAAGGCCTCGATGGCGGGCTTGGTGTCGAAGCTCGAGAGATCGCGAATGACGATCGATTCCTTCTTGAACTTCTCGAGCAGGCCGGCCTCGGTGGTGACGATGTCGTTGATCTGAGCGTCCAGCGCCTGGGCCGTGAGCTGGCGGATCAGGTCGCGGTCCTTGGTGTCCAGCGTGTTCCAGACCCGGCCGGAGAACAGCGGCGCGACCGGCATGAACAGCGCGTTCATCGGCATCATGACCTTCGACACCTTGTCGAAGCGCTGATTCCACGAGAACTCCACATCGGCCTCGAGCCCGTCGACCTGGCCGTTGGTCATGGCATCGAACACGGCAGGCGTCGGGATCGGCGTGGGCGCCGCGCCGAAGTACTGGTAGAAGTCGCGGTAGACCGGCGTCGGGTTGATGCGCAGCTTCATGCCCTTGAGGTCATTGGGCGTTTTGATGTCCTTGTTGGCGAACACCACGCGCATGCCGGTGATGCCCCAGCCCAGGCCGACGCAGCCCGTCTCGCGCGGCAGCACTTCCAGGAGTTTCAGCGCCGCGGGTGTCTTGACCAGCTTGGCCACGGCCGGCGTCGAGCGCACCAGGTACGGCGCGTTGATCGAGGCCACGCTCGAGACGCGCGTGCCGAGTTCTGCCGCCTGGATCCAGCCCATGTCCAGCGCGCCGGACTGCATCTGCTGCATCATGACCGACTCGTTGCCCAGCTGGCCCGAGTGGAACACGGTGACCGTGAGCCGGCCGTTGGTGGCCTTCGACAGCGCCTCGCCGAACTGGAGCGCCGCGCGGTTCCAGGAGTGGCCGGCGGGCGTGATGATGCCCAGGCGCAGCTCCTTGGCCGCAGCCGCACGCGTTGGGGTCACGAAGGCCAGGGGCGCGGCGGCAACGGCCGTGGTCTGCAGAAAGTGGCGACGGTTGAGGGTCATGAAAAACTCCGTAGAAAGAGGAGGGATCGAAGCAGGCAGGAAATCAGTCAGGAAAGCGCTCAGTCCAGCAGGGCCAGTGACAGGCTCGGGAACAGCGAGAGCATCACCAGCGCCACGACGCTGATGATGAAGAACGGCAGGGTCACGATGAACATGCGCCCCGGCTTGGCCCCCGTGACAGCGGCGGCCACGAAGAAGCTCAGGCCCACGGGCGGCGTCATCAGGCCCAGCACCAGGTTGATCACGATCACCACGCCGAAATGGCGCGGGTCGATGTGGTAGATCTCGGTGGCGATCGGCAGCAGGATGGGCGCGGTCATGATCAGGCCCGGAATGCCGTCGATGACGGTGCCGATGACCAGCAAGATCACGTTGACCAGCAGCAAGAAGGTGATCGGGTCATGCGCCACGGTCTGGATCCAGGCGGCGACCATCTGCGGAATCTTGCCGTAGATCAGCAGCCACGAGAACACCGAGGCGGCGGCCACCAGGAACAGCACGATGGCCGAGTAGATGGCCGAGCGCAGCATGATGCCGCCCAGATCGGAGTACTTGAACTCGCGCGTCACATAGCGCCCCACCAGCACCGCGCTGACGGCGCCCACCGCCGCGGCCTCGGTCGGGTTGGCCAGGCCGGTGAGGATCGAGCCGACGATCACCAGCGGAATCAACAGCGTCGGGCTCGATGTCAGCACCGTCATGGCGCGCTCGCGCAGCGTGCGCTTGGCGCTGCGCGGGTAGTTGTAGACCAGGCCCATGCAGGCAATGACGCCGAAGAACAGCAGCGTCAGCAGGATGCCGGGCAGGATGCCGGCAATCAGCATGTCGCCCACGGCCACCTGGGCCAGCACGCTGTAGACCACGAACATCACCGAGGGCGGGATGATCGGGCCGAGCATGCCGCCGTAGACCGTGAGGCCGGCGGCAAAGGTCTTGTCGTAGCCCTGCTTTTCCATCTCCGGCACCATCACCTGCGACATGATCGCGACCTGCGCCGTGGCCGAGCCGATGATCGACGAGACCAGCATGTTGGCCAGGATGTTCACATAGGCCAGCCCGCCCTTGATCGAGCCGACGAACGCCATCGAAAGGTCGACCAGCCGGCGCGTGATGCCGCCGCTGTTCATGATTTCACCGATCAGGATGAACAACGGGATGGCGATCAGGCCGTAGCTGTCCACGCCGGCAAACATCTGCGTGGCAAAGGACTGCAGCAGCACCGGGTTGCCGGTGTTGTAGATGTAGAAGATGCCCGAGAGACACAGGCACAGGCCGATGGGCACGCCCACCAGCATGATCGCGATGAAGAAAAACGAGGTCAGCATGTCAGTTCACCGCTTCGGGGTTGGCTGCCTGGAAGGCAGGGTGTTGGCGCTGGGGCGCCAGGTGCAGGTCTTCGAGCAGGTTGGCCAGCGCATGCAGGCTCATGCAGATGGCGAAGATCGGCATGATCAGCTGCAGCACCCACATCGGCCATTCCAGCGTCTGCGTGTGCTCGGTGTAGAGGAAGTTGAACGACTCGGCCGCGTATTCCCGGGCATCGAAGCCGGCGCGGACAATGCCCACCGGGTCCATCCAGATCCAGCACATCGCGGCCAGCGCCAGGGCGAAGAACAGCACGCCCGAGGTGGCGATCACCTTGGCGATCCGTGCATTGCGCGGGCCCAGCTTGTCGGTGAGCATCGTCACGGCGAAGTCCAGGCGCAGGCGCGTCATGGCCGAGGCGCCGACAAAGGTGAGCCACACCACGGTGTATACCGAGGCTTCATCGACCCAGTACAGCGGAATGCCGCCGTAGCGCGTGACCACATTGACCAGAATCAGCGCGGTCAGCAGGCTCATCAGGAACGTGAGCAGCCAGCGCTCCACGCGCAGCAGCGCGTCGGAGGCGTCGAGCACCCAGCGCACGGGACGCGCTGGCGGTTTGAGGGCCGTGAAGGAGCTGACTGTATCGACCATAAGCGACTTCCGAATCCGGTAAAAAAATTAAAACAAACTGGCCACAACTCAAACATATGGCCAATATATTAATGCTGCGTCAGAGGCGGCCCAATAGGTATTTGCCTGGGCGTCCTGCGCACCATGGGCGCCGGGCTGCGGGCCCTGCGGCCCGAAGACCGCGGACCGCCGCCAGCTCCAAAGATGCCGGCAATATATTTGATCCATCTTTAGACTGTACTAGCAGGATCCGTACCTGCTTGGGTGCCGGGGGCTGCAAGGCGACCAGGCGGCGGCATGCCATGCGCCTTGCACGCCTTGCACCACCCCGAGGCAAACTTCCCGTGCAGCGCCCTGCATGCACCAAAGCGGACCGGGCGCGGGGCAGCGCGGCACCCCTGCTGCCACCAGGTTGCCTCGACACCGGCCGCCTGGCGCCATGAAAAAAGCTCCCCTGGGGGAGCTTTGCGGCAAATATCAGTGACCCAGGTCCTTCGACCAGGCGGCGTACCAGTCGCGAAACAGCTGGTATTGCGCCTCGGTGTAGCGGCGCTGCGAGTCGGTCAGTGCATCCGTTTCGTTGAAGTGCAGCGCGTACTCCTGCTCGCCGTTGAGCACCAGCAGATACTTGTAGTACAGCACCAGATCGGTGCCTTCATCGAAGGACGACAGCACGGCCAGGGCGGATTCCAGCTCCTTGGCCTGGCGGCGCGCAAGCACGTCACCGCGGGCCGCCTGCTTGCACAGGGCGACCAGCTGCAGCACTTCCTTGGGCAGCGCATTGCCGATGCCGGTGATGGCGCCAGTGGCGCCGCAGTTCACGAAGCCATGGAACACCTGGGTGTCGACACCGACCATCAGCGTCACGGCATCGTCCTGGGACGTGATGTGCTCGGCCGCATAGCGCAGGTCGGCGCCGCCGCCGAACTCCTTGAAGCCGATCAGGTTCGCGTATTTGGCGCGCAGCTCGAAGAACAGGTCGGCGCGGGTCGCGAAGCCGTAGTAGGGGCTGTTGTAGATGACGGCCGGCAGCTGCGGGGCCGCTTCCAGGATCGCGGAGAAATGGGCTTTTTGCGCGGTGGCGGAGGCGCCGCGCGACATCACGCGGGGAATCACCATCAGGCCATGCGCGCCGACCTGGGCGGCGTGCGCCGCATGGGCCACGGCTTCCTTGGAATTGACGGCGCCGGTGCCGACGATGGTCGGGATGCCCGCAGCCACCAGGCGGGCCACGCCCTCCTGGCGCTGCTCGGCGGTGAGCAGCGGCCAGTCGCCCATCGAGCCGCAATAGACGACGGCGCTCATGCCGGCGTCAATCAGTTCCCGGCCCTTGGCGACCAGCGCGTCATAGTCGGGCAGGCGGTCCGCGGTGCACGGGGTCATGAGCGCAGGGATGGTGCCGGTGAAGATGTTCGTGTTCATGGAAACGGCCTTTGTCAAAAAGTGGCGGGTGGAGCGACAGCGGATAAAGTCTGCAAATAGACTGTAAATATATTAGCAATATTCCGATTGCCGAGGATAGTCGATGGCACGCGGCGATGCAACCAGGGTTCGCACTGATGCAACAAATGCGCGTCGAAGTCGTGCGGGCAGGGTCCTGGCCCTGCCCTGCGCATGAGGCGGTGCCGGCGCTGCACCCGCGGCCTGCGGAGCGCGCCAAAAATATATGATGCGTGCATCAATCCGGATTGAAAGCAGCATGCAAGAGCCCATGGACCGACTCCCTGTCCAGCCCCCTGTCGAGTCTCCTGTCCAACCTGTGGGCAGCCTGCAGGTCGTCGATATCGAAGAAGACCCGTCGGCGCACGACGCTGCCGAGCGTCCCAGGCGCCGCCGCGGCCGCCCGCCCGGCGCGAAAGCCAAGATCGCCAGTGCCGGCGCGCGCATCTCGGCGAGCGAAACCTCTTTCCTGCGCGCCGCGCTCCAGGGCATCGATGAAAAGCTCGCTGCCAACCGCTATCTGCTGCATCTGGGCAGCATGGACCGGCGCGCCGCCGGCGCCTTCCGCGAGCAGCTTGAGGAGCGCATTGCGCTGGCTTTGCAGAACCTCCCCGACCGCGCCCAGGGCCTGCGCATCCTGGCGCAGCTGCTGGCCCGGCCCGAGCCCACGCCCGAGCTGCCCACGCTCGAGGAATTCGCCGAAGGCTTTGCCGAGGACATGTTCAGCGAAAAGGAGCTGATTGCGCTGTACCGCGAGCAGCTCGATGACCGCTTTGGCGAGCCAGGAAAGCGCGCCGGCCCGACGGCCGCCGAGATCCTGCGCGGCAAGCTCGAGGCGCTGCACTGGGTGCAGGCGCATGTGGCGCAGCACCCGCAGCCTACCGACCCGACGCAGCTGTGGCTCGATGCGGCGATTTGCGCCAAGCTGCGCGCGCATGGCGTGCTGAGCCTGAGCGACGCGATCGGCTGGATCAACCTGCAGGGCCGGCGCTGGTATGGTCAGCTGCCCGGGGTGGGCCGAACGCGCGCGCAGCGCGTGCTGCTGTGGCTGTCGGACCACCAGGAGGCGATTGGCGTGCGCATCCACCACCGCATCGCGCAGGAGATGATCTACGCCGAGTTCACGCCCGCCGCTTCGCTGCTGCCGGCAACGCTGGGCAGCGCGCGCGCCGCGCCCGAGATCTTCGGCCTGGTGCCGCTCGAGACGCTGGCCTGGCCGCTGGAGATGCTTGGCGACGACGGGTTGTTTCGCTCGCACCGCCCCAACACCCTCAAGGCCCATACCGACCGCGAGGCGGTGCAGGCGTGGTTCGCGACGCTGGCGGAAAAATCCGCGGCCACGCAGGACAGCTACCGCCGCGCCATCGAGCGGCTGGTGCTCTGGGCGCTGGTCGAGCGCCGCACCACCCTCTCCTCGCTGGCCACCGAGGACTTCCTGGCCTTCAAGGCCTTCCTGCGCGCGCCACCCGCGCACTGGTGCCAGAAGGCACCCGTCACCAAGGGCTCGGAAGACTGGCGCCCGCTGCGCGGGCCGCTCGCCGAGCTGAGCATCCGCCAGACCATGAGTGCCATCGCCACCATGTACCGCGACTGGCATGCGAGCGGCTATCTCGATGCCAACGCGGTGGCCAGCGTGCGCGGCAGCAAGCGCCGCGACATGCAGATGGACGTGATGCGCTCGTTTTCCAACCAGGCGCTGCAGGCCATCCGCGCCACCCTGCAGGAGATGCCCGATGGCGCCGTGAAGCGGCGCCTGCGCGCGGCGCTGCTGCTGCTGCAGACCGCGGGCCTGCGCCGCGCCGAAGCCGTCAACATGACCTGGGGGCATATCGAGCGCGTGCGCCTGGACAATATGGACTCCGACATCTGGGCGCTGCGCTTTGCCGGCAAGGGCAACCGCGAACGCATGGTGCCGCTCAAGCCGGAGACGCTGCAGGCGCTGGAAGTGCATTACCAGGACCGACTGGCCTTGATGGAATCGGGCGCGCTCGCCAGCTACACCGACATGGACAAGAAGGACTGCCCGCTGCTGGGCGTGCTCGACGAGCGCCTGGCGCTGGGCAACGCCGGCACCGTCGGCGACCTGGCCTCGAACGCGCGGCGCGAGGCCAACGCCACCGGCGCGCTGTCGGCGGCGCGCCTGCATGGCGTGCTCAAGCATTTCTTTCGCCAGGTGCAGCAGCAGCCCGGCGCCGGCGACACCGACTTCCTCAAGGCCTCGGCCCACTGGCTGCGCCACACCTTTGCCCACCAGTCGCTGCGCTCGAGCGGCAAGGACCTGGCCGTGGTGCAGCAACTGCTGGGCCATGCGGACATCTCGACCACGGGCATCTATGTCAAGGCCGACATGGCGTCGCGCGTGGCGGCGGTGCTGGGGGTGGAGGCGGCGGTTTAGGCCGCACAGCGGGGCAGGCAGGCAATGGCTGGCTTTTCGGGCACATGCCGTATCCTGGGGCCTCACCCCTCATTCCCCATCCCCGCAGAAAGCCCATCCCATGCAAAGCATTTCCTGCGCACCGCGCGGTTTCAACCGTTGGGTCAGCCTGGCGGGGCTGGCCTTGGTGCTGGCCGCATCGGCGCTGCTCGGCGCCTGCAGCACCAGCCCTCCGGCCGGCGTCGCCGCGGTCAGCCCCTTTGACCTGCAGCGCTACCAGGGCCGCTGGTACGAGATCGCGCGGCTGGACCATTCCTTCGAGCGCGGCCTCACCGATGTGTCGGCGACCTATACCCCGCAGCCCGATGGCAGCGTGCAGGTGATCAACCGCGGTTTTTCGCCCGAAAAGAACCAGTGGCGCGAAGCCGTTGGCAAGGCGCGCTTCACGGGCGCGCCCACGACGGGCTCGCTCAAGGTCTCGTTTTTCGGGCCGTTCTACGGCGGCTACCATGTGGCCGCGCTGGATGCCGACTACCGCTGGGCGCTGGTGGTGGGTGCCGATCTGGACTCCAGCTGGATCCTGGCGCGCGAGAAGACGCTCGATCCCGATACCCGGGCCGCGATCGTCGCGCGCGCCAAGGCGCTGGGAGTGAATACCGACGCCCTGATCTGGGTCAGCCACGACCGGGCCGACAAGCCCTGAGCTGCGGTGGCCGATGCAATCGCTGCCTGACAACTACCGCGCCCTGGTGCTGGGTGCGTCGGGCGCCATAGGCGCCGCCATGGCCCGGCAGTTGCGCACCGACCCGCGCTGCGCTGCGCTATGCGCCCTGGGGCGAGATACCGATCCGCCCATCGACTTTGCCGCGCCGGACAGCGTGGCCGAAGCGGCCCAGGCCCTGCAGGCCCAGGCGCCATGGCATCTGGTCATCGTCGCCACCGGCATGCTGCAGGGCCCGACGGGCGGCCCCGAAAAGCGCCTGGCCGATCTGCGCGCCGAGCATCTGGCCGCGAGCTTTGCGATCAACACCATCGGCCCGGCCCTGGCGCTGGCGCATTTCACGCCGCAGCTCGCGCGCGGCGAACGCAGCCTGGTGGCGGTGCTTTCTGCCAAGGTCGGCAGCATCGGCGACAACCGCCTGGGCGGCTGGTACAGCTACCGCGCGTCGAAGGCCGCGCTCAACATGCTGCTCAAGACCGCGGCCATCGAGCTGGCGCGCACGCACCCGCAGGCGGTGCTGGCCGCGCTGCACCCGGGCACGGTGGACTCTGCGCTGTCGGCGCCGTTTCGCGGCGCGCAGATCGGGCGGCCGGCGCAGGACGCGGCGCGCGATCTGCTGGCGGTGTTGGATGGCTTGGGGCCCGAAGACAGTGGCGGCTTCAGTGCCTACGACGGCCAGCGTCTGCCCTGGTGAGGCCGCGGCCCGGCGATTTTCCCGCGCCGTCAATGGCGCCTCGGGCCCGGCGCGCATGGACTAGACTGGACGGCATGCGCCAACCTTCCCAACTTGTGATGCCCGCCTTTGTTGCCGTTGTTGTGGGCGCCGTGGTCGTGACCTCGGGCTGCACCGTCTGGCGCCTCAATGAGGCGCGCGCGCTGGTCGAGCGCAGCGAGCCCCTGCAGCGCGCGCCGGCAAACGCCGCGCAGCGCCTGTTGATCGTTGGCGACAGCACGGGGGTGGGCACCGGAGCCACCACGCCGCAAACCAGTGTCGCCGGCCTGCTGGCACAGGCCTGGCCGCGGCTGCAGATCGACAACCGCGCCAGCAACGGCGCAAAGTTGGCCGATGTGCGTGACCAGCTCGAAAACGCGAACGAGCGCTATGACGTGGTGCTGGTGCTGGCGGGCAGCAACGATGTGATGCGGCTGCGGTCGCAGGCCGCGATGCAGCGCGATCTCGAGAGCGTGGCCGAGCTCGCACGCGCGCGCAGCGACCATGTCCTGCTCATGCCGGGCGGCAATGTCGGCAACGCGCAGTTCTTCTTTGCTCCCGTGTCCTGGTACATGAGCGCGCGCTCGCGTTCGCTGCACGCCATGGTGCGCGAAACGGCGGCGCGGCACCAGGCCGTATATGTCAACCTGTACCAGGAACGGGACCAGGACCCGCTTGCCCGGCAGCCCAAGCTGATGCGCGCGTCCGATGGTTTGCATCCCAGCGACGCGGGCTACCGGGTGTGGTTCGACACGCTCACCGAGCAGGCGCAGCTGGCCACGCTGCTGGCGCCGTCGCAGGCCCGCTGACAACGCACGGGCAACGAGCGCTGGACGGTTTTGGCCGTTCGTGCCGCCGTCGTGCGCAAGGCCCGGCATCTGACCCAGGCCGATCTGGCGCATCTGGCGGATGTCGGCGTGAGTACCGCGGCCATCGAAGACGGCCGTGACGGCGTGTCGATCGGCAACCTGCTCAAGCTCATGTCCGCGCTCGGGATTCTCGAGCAAACCGGCGGATTGTTCGAACTCCAGGCAGATCCGGGTCTGGTCGACTATGCGCGCCAGCAACTGCAGCCGCCCCCTTTGCCCCGCCGGCCCACGGTGGTGAGGAGAACGCCCCGTGCCTGA
>JBEVDH010000089.1:0-20675 GCA_040514115.1 Comamonas sp.
ATTGGTGCCGCCGGCAATGAAGCGGGCGCCGGGTGTGCGTGCAGCGGCGGCCAGCGCCTGGGCGGGCGAGCTCGCGCGTTCAAAGGTGAAGGCCTTCATGCTTTCACCCCGCCGACTTCGCTGATCGCATCGATGATGTTGCTGTAGGCGCCGCAGCGGCAGATATTGCCGCTCATGCGCTCGCGCATCTCCATGGGCGACAGCAGCGGCTGGGCCGTGAGATCCGCACTCACGTGGCTGGGAATGCCCTGTTTGACTTCCTGCAGCATGCCGACGGCCGAGCAGATCTGCCCGGGCGTGCAGTAGCCGCACTGGTAGCCGTCGTGCTTGACGAACGCCGCCTGCAGCGGGTGCAGGTTGCCGGGCTGGCCCAGGCCCTCGATGGTGGTGACCTCGGAGCCTTCCTGCATGACGGCCAGCGTCAGGCAGGAGTTCAGGCGCCGCCCGTTGACGATCACGGTGCAGGCGCCGCACTGCCCATGGTCGCAGCCCTTCTTGGTGCCGGTCAGGTGCAGGTGCTCGCGCAGCGCGTCAAGCAACGTGGTGCGCGGGTCGACGGCCAGGCGACGGGCCTTGCCGTTGACGGTGAGGTTGACGGACATCGGCACGCCGGCGCGGCCGTTTTCCAGGGGCGCCGCGGGCGCAGCGGGCGCCGGGGCGGGCGCGGCGGCCGCAGCCATCTGCGCGGGCACCGCCAACGAGGCGGCGCCGGTCTGCAGCAGGCCGCGCCGCGACAGGGTGAATTCAGCGGGGTGGTTCATGGGCGTGGGTCCTTGATCTGGCCTGGCCTCCCCGGAAAAGGGAGTCGGCGTGGTTGTGGACCCATGCTAAAGGCGCAATCCGAGCGGCTGCGTCGGAGACCAGCCCGTCCTGCGCGCGATACGCTGCGTTCTATCTCAACAGTTCGGTGAAGCGCGCCTGCACCCAGGCCGCGGCCTGGCTTGGCTGCCAGCCCTGGCACCAGAGCACGCGCACCGACAGCTGCGGCAGCGCCAGCGTGGGGCAGTCCAGCTGCTGCAGCGGCTGGCGATAGGTGTCGTCGGTCGCGATATTGACCGGCAGGATGGCCCAGCCCAGGTCGTCGGCCACCATGCGCGCCAGGGCGTAGAAGCTGTCGGCGCGCCAGATCTTGGGGCTGTAGGCGGTCTCATGCACATCGTCGGCATGCAGGATCAGCTGGCGGTAGGGCACCAGGTCCTTGCGCTGCACCGCCTTTTGCCGGGTCAGCGCATGGCCCACGGGCACGAACAGGCCCTGGGCGACGGTGCCGACATGGCTCTGGTCAAAGCGTGCCGAGATCGCACCGCGCACGAAATGGATGGCCAGCTGCGCGCGCTGCTGGTCGACATACTCCGCCACCTCGGTGGCCGTGCCGTTGAGCAGCGTCAGCTCCAGATCGGGAAAGCGCTGGGCGATTTCGCGGATCAGCGTGCCCACTGCCGTGTCGGGCAGGGCCTCGTCCAGCGCCAGCGCGAGCTTGGCTTCGCTGCCCGCGCTCAGCGACAGCGCGCGCTGGTCCAGCGACTGCGCCTGGCGCAGCAGCTCGCGCGCTTCGAGCAGCAGCAGCGCGCCCGCATCGGTGGGCTGGGCCTGGCGCCGCGAGCGGTCGAACAGCTCCACGCCCAGGTCGGCTTCGAGCAGACCGATGGCCGTGCTGACGGCCGACTGCGCGCGCCCCAGCCGGCGGGCCGCTTCGCTGAACGAGCCGCTGTCTGCCGTCAGCACGAACTGTCGAAGTTGGTCCAGGGTCCACTGCATGGCGTGTTTGTATCAATTAGTTAGATGGGTGTTGACTTCTTCAATGGAGCGGTCGCCGGGAGAATTGCGATATCGCGCAGACAACGGTTTTTGTAACACCGCGGGATGCGCCGGTTCCCCTTCACCCAAGGATTGACATGGCCCTGCGCCCCTGGTTTTTTCTGTTTGCCGCCGTTGCCACCGAGATTGCCGGTGTCAGCGTCATGAAGCTGGTTTCGCAAGATGCGGCCTGGTCGGCGCTGCTGTTCATGTACGCCATGATCGGCCTGTCTTTTTTCCTGCTGGCCACGGCCATGGAGCATATCCCGATGGCCGTCACCTACGCCACCTGGGAAACGCTCGGCCTGACGGCGGTGGCCTTCATCGGCTACCAGTTCTTCGATGAAAGCCTCGGGCTGCTCAAGGTGCTGGGCATGGCGCTGCTGGTGGCCGGCGTGGTGCTGGTCAATGTGGGCGGCGCCGCCGCCCAGGAGTAGACGATGCAAAACGCCCAATTCATTCACTACGCCTTCATGGGGCTCGCGGTGCTGCTCGAAGTGGCCGCCAATATCTTCATCAAATGCTCGGCCGGCTGGCGCCGCCGGACCTGGGGCGTGCTGGGCATCGTCTGCATCCTGGCGTCCTTTACGGCGCTGTCGCAGGCCGTCAAGGGCATCGATCTGTCGGTGGCCTATGCGCTGTGGGGCGGCACGGGCATCGTGCTGACCACCGCGGCCGGCTGGGTGTTCTTTCGTCAGGCACTGGCGCGCCGCGGCTGCGTGGGCATCGTGCTGATCGTGCTGGGCGTGTTGCTGCTCAAGCTGTCCTGAGCCGCGCGTCCTCTTTCTTTCCACATTTCACTCAAGGAATCCCCATGCAAGACAACCATTTTCCCTTTCCGGTGCCCGGGAGGTGCGTATGACGCTCGGTCTGTTGCTCGCCCTGGCCCTGCTGGGCGCGGCCTGCATTGCCTGGCGCTGGCGGCGCCTGGGGCAGGCGCTGTGTCTGCTGGCGGCGGGGCTGTTTCTGGCGGTGGGCTGCGGCCTGGTGCCGGCGTGGCTGCTGCAAGACCTGCAAGCCGCCTATGACGTCAAACCGGCCCATGCCTGGGGCCAGCGCAATGCGATCGTGGTGCTGGGCGGGGGCATGGAAAAAGTCGCGGCCACGGGCGGCGTCGAGCCGGGCCTGAACTCCTACGCGCGCCTGGTCGAGGCAGCCACGCTGCAGCGCGAGTGCAGCCGAACGGGCGGACAGTGCAAGATTCTCCTGAGCGGCGGCGACGCCGGGCGCACCGGCACCTCCGAAGCCATGGTCTATCGCCAGGCGCTGCTGGCGCTGGGCATGGCGCGCGAGGATGTGCTGATCGAGCCCTACAGCACCAGTACCTGGCAGCACGCGCGCTTTGCCAGCGATGTGCTGCAGCATTTTTGCGCCGACCATGTGGCGCTGGTGTCGTCGGGCGTGCATCTGCGGCGCAGCCAGCTGTATTTCGCGCATTTCGGCGTGCACGCCACGCAGGTGCGCGCGGACTACCTGTGCGCCGTGAAGTCGCTGCTGCCGCGGGCGCACAACTTCGTGGTGGCCGATGCCGCGCTGCATGAATACCTGAACATCGCGCGCTACCACGTGCGCGTGGCGCTGGGCGAGACGGCGCCGGCGCGGGCCCGGCAGGCGGCTGGGTAGGTCCGGCGCGGCGGCGGGGCCGGAATTTTAGCCGCTGAATTTTCGTGAACGGCGTTGCTTTGGAGCCGGGCCGCGCCTGGCGAGAACCTTCAAGCTCCGGTTTTGGATGACGCGCAGGCCGGCGCCAGGCATCGATACTGGGGCAAAACGGAGGTCCCGCTTGTCCATCACATCACCGCTTGAACATCGCCGCGCGCCGCTGGCGCGCGCCCTGGGTTGCACTTGCCAAAGGCGGGCCTCCCAATGAAGCCATCCCACCCCATCAACGCCTTCATCCGGGTGCGCGGCGCGCGCGAGCACAACCTCAAGGACGTGGATGTCGACATTCCACGCAACGAGCTGGTCGTCTTCACCGGCGTATCGGGCTCGGGCAAGTCGTCGCTGGCCTTTGGCACCGTTTACGCCGAGGCGCAGCGGCGCTACTTCGAATCGGTGGCGCCCTATGCGCGCCGGCTGATCGATCAGGTGGGCGTGCCCCAGGTCGAGAGCATCGAGGGGCTGCCGCCGGCGGTGGCGCTGCAGCAGCAGCGCGGCGCGGCGACGGCGCGCTCCTCGGTGGGCAGCGTCACCACCATCTCGAGCCTGGTGCGCATGCTGTATTCGCGCGCCGGCACCTACCCCAAGGGCCTGGCGCTGCTCACGGCCACCGAGTTCTCCCCGAACATGCCGCAGGGCGCCTGCCCGCATTGCCATGGGCTGGGGCGTATCTATGACGTCAACGAAGCGTCGATGGTGCCCGATGCTTCGCTGACGCTGCGCGAGCGCGCCGTGGCCGCCTGGCCCGGCGCCTGGCAGTTCCAGAACCTCAAAGACATCCTGACCAGCCTGGGGCACGACATCGACGTGCCCTGGCGCGATCTGCCCCGAAAGCTGCGCGACTGGATCCTGTTCACCGACGAGCAGCCCCAGGTGCCGGTCTACGCGGGCCTGCCGCTGGCCGAGGTGCAGCGGCTGCGCCGCAGCAAGCAGCAGCCCAGCTACATGGGCACCTTCATCGGCGCGCGCCGCTATGTGATGCAGACCTTTGCCACCAGCCAGAGCGCGATGATGAAGCGCAAGGCGGCGCAGTTCATGGTCGGCACGGTCTGCCCGGTGTGCCACGGCAAGCGGCTCAAACCCGAGGCGCTGTCGATCACCTTTGACGGGCTCGATATCGCTCAGTTCACGCACCTGCCGCTCAACGCCCTGGCCGAGCGGCTGCGCCACGCCGCCGACGGCAAGAAGTCCGCGCTGCCGGCCGAAAAGCAGCTCGTGGCCCAGCGCATCGCGCAGGAGCTGCTGGGCCGCATCGGCGCGCTGACCGGGCTGGGCCTGGGCTATCTGTCGCTCGACCGCGCCACGCCGACCCTGTCACCCGGCGAGCTCCAGCGCCTGCGCCTGGCGACCCAGCTGGCTTCGCAGCTGTTTGGCGTGGTCTACGTGCTTGACGAACCCTCGGCCGGCCTGCATCCCGCGGACAGCGAGGCGCTGCTGACGGCGCTGCTGCGCCTGAAGGATGCGGGCAACTCGATCTTTGTCGTCGAGCACGACACAGCCACCATGCGCCGCGCCGACTGGCTCGTGGACGTGGGCCCCGACGCGGGCGAGCGCGGCGGCCGGGTGCTCTACAGCGGGGTGCCCGCGGGCCTGGCGGAGGTCGCCGAATCCCATACCCGCAGATACCTGTTTGGCACCGACACCCGGCCCAGCCGCGCCCGGCGCAATCCCAAGGACTGGCTCACGCTGCAGGGCGTGCAGCGCAACAACCTGCGCGGGGTCGAGGCGGCCTTTCCCATCGGCTGCCTGACCTCGGTCACGGGTGTGTCGGGATCGGGCAAGTCCAGCCTGGTGAGCCAGGCGCTGCTGGAGCTGGTAAGCAGGCATCTGGGGCAGCACCCGCCGGTGGCCGAGGAAGAAAGCGTCGCGGACTTGCCGCCCGATGCCGCGCCGGGCGACGATGACCCGGGCGCAGCGTCCGCAGCCGACGGGTCCGGCGCCACCCGCGGCACGCTGGGCGGCGCCACCGACCAGATCCGCCGGCTGGTGCTGGTCGACCAAAAGCCCATTGGCCGCACGCCGCGCTCCAACCTCGCGACCTACACCGGCCTGTTCGACGTGGTGCGCAAGCTGTTTGCCGCGACCCCGGCTGCGCGCAAGAAGCATTTCGATGCCGGCCGCTTCTCGTTCAACGTCGCCAAGGGGCGCTGCCCGACCTGCGAGGGCGAAGGCTTCATCAAGGTGGAGCTGGCCTTCCTGCCGATGGCCTACGCCCCGTGCACGACCTGCCACGGCTCGCGCTACAACCCCGAGACCCTGGCCGTGACCTGGAACGGCCTGACGATCGCCGATGTGCTGGGCCTCACCGTGGAAGCAGCCTGCGCGGCCTTTGCCTCGGAGCCGGCCGTGCTGCGTTCGCTGCAGGTGCTGCGCGATATCGGCCTGGGCTACCTGCGCCTGGGGCAGCCGGCCACCGAGCTTTCGGGCGGCGAGGCGCAGCGCATCAAGCTCGCCACCGAGCTGCAGCGCACGCAGCGCGGGCATACGCTGTATGTGCTTGACGAGCCGACCACGGGCTTGCACCCGGCCGATATCGACCGCCTGCTGCAGCAGCTCGATGCCTTCGTGCAGGCTGGCAACACCGTGGTGGTGGTCGAGCACGACATGCATTTCGTCGCGCGCAGCGACTGGGTGATCGACCTGGGGCCGGGCGCGGGCGAGGAGGGCGGCAGCATCGTCACCAGCGGCACGCCCGAGCAGGTGGCGCGGCACAAGGGCTCGCGCACGGCGCCGTATCTGGCGGATGCGCTGGCGGGAAGGTGATGCAGCCGACCAGAACCAGCGCCCTGGCACATCGGGCCGCCGGGGCGATGCCCCCCAGGGGCTAGACCGGCTTTCGCCAGTCCGACACAGGCAGCGGTGCCGCCCGGCGGGCCCCTGCCGGGGCTGCCCCGCCGACCTGACTCCCTGCCGCCGGACCAAGACTGTGCCGCGGCGGGCTCATGCAAGACTTGTGTTAGTTTTTAGCTATCTTTAGATGAATTACGATAGCTTTTATTGACTTTCTGTGGTTCAATCAGATTCTGCAGCGATGGCGTTTCTCGGTTCTGCCCGGCAAGTCACCACGGACCGTGGAAAGTCTTCGTTCCATTCGCTCGGATTACCTGAATCTCGAATACCGGAGCCTGCATGAATATCTGCAGCGCATCCTGAAAAATCGTCGGTGAAATATCAAGCCGCACCTGTGCGTGATCCCTTGTGGATTGCGCGCTGGCTTTGCCATGTGAAATCGATTTCGGGGTCAAAAGCAGGCATATCCAGATATCCATTTTCAGGAAAATTTTTATGCAAGAAGAAAATTCCAAAAATATCCCGGATCCATTTGAAAACAAGGCTTACGACTTCGTGGGCGACTTCTGGTGGAATGTATTTCAGGTCACTGCCCTGGTGGTGGGATTTGTACTGCTGCTGATTCTTTACCTGTTGTCTTGAATATCTGCTTCCCATTGCTCCAGCAGTTCATCGCAGCCTGCAAAGGCCTGCTGTCTGGTGCGGCAAGCATGACACCGAGCCAGTCTTTTCTCAGGAGATATCACTTGCATTCAATGAAAATGGTTTTGCTTGGCAATATGCTGTTTGCCAGCTTCGCCGCGGCGGCATTCCTTGCTGCAGAACCCATCGCTGCGTTTGCACACCAGCCGGAAGTGAAAAATCCAGTTAATAGGGCGGCGAGCAGTTTTTCGACATACCAGCCCCTGTTGGCGCCGGCGGTGAATCCGCCCAATACCCATATCTTGAGTGCCATTTGCCAATTGCGCTGATCAGGCAATGGCAGAGATCGCCGATCTCCAAGGCAGCTCTCGGCGCGTGCGCGCCAAAACGGTTAGGCTTGGCGCCGCTCCTGCCATCGACGGCAGGCGCCTGCCTTGACCTCGACCATGCCCGCTGCTTCCCATTCCCTTCGTACCACCCACCTGCGCCTGCTCGGCATGGCCGCGCTCTGGGGCGCCTCCTGGCCCTGGGGCCGGGTGCTGGCCCAGACCATGCCGCCGCTGGCCGCGGCCAGCCTGCGCTTCATCCTCGCCAGCATGGCCTTGCTGCTGTGGATGCATTGCCGCGGCGGGCTGCAGCCGCTCGCGCGCCTGACTTGCCGGCAATGGCTGGGCCTGTCCTGCGCGGCAGCGGCCGGCGTGCTGGGCTACTCGACCTTTTTCATGCTGGGCGTGCAGCTGGTGCCGGCCGGCAAGGCCTCCATCGTGGTGACGCTCAACCCCGCGGCGACGCTGCTGCTGGCGGCGCTGCTGTTTGGCGAGCGGCTCAACGCGCGCATCGTGCTGGGCATGGTGCTGGCGGTGGTCGGCGCCTGGATTGCCATTGCCGGCGGCGCCAGCATCGGCCACTGGCTCGATCACGCCGGCCGCGGCGAGCTGCTGCTGCTGGGCTGCGTCGCCTGCTGGGTGGCCTACACGCTGCTGGGGCGCATCGTGCTCAAGGGGCTGGACGCGCTGACCACCACCACGGTGACCTCGTTGATCGGCGCCGTGATGCTCGGCGCATTGAGCCTGGCCCTGGAGGGCACGGCGGACTGGGGCCGCCTGGCCAGCGCCCCGTGGACCTCGTGGGCCTGCCTGGCCGCGATGGCCCTGGGCGCGACCGCGCTGGCTTACGCGTGGTTCTTCGAGGGCGTCAAGGTGCTGGGGGCGGGCGCGGCCGCGGGCTATATCGCGCTGGTGCCGGTGTTCGGCATCCTGTTTTCCAGCGTCTGGCTGGGCGAGGCGCTGCAGCCGTCGCTGCTGGTGGGTGGGGGCATCGCGGTGGCGGGCATGGCCACGATGCACTTTGCGCGCTATGGCTGGCCCAGGCGCCCGGCGGTGGCGGCCAATGGCTGAACCGGGCGCTACCAGGGGCTTACATAGATATCCGCTGCCATAAGGAAATCCCATGGAATTGCAATTTCACTGGTCTCGACTCGAATCATTGACCGGTCTCGAGGTGCATGAAATCCTCCAGGCCCGGGTGGCGGTGTTTGTCGTCGAGCAGAAGTGCCCCTACCAGGAAGTGGACGACATGGACCCATTGGCCTGGCACCTGACGGCGCGCCTGGGCGGGCAGCTGGCGGCCTATATCCGCGTCGTGGACCCGGGCGTGAAATACCCCCAGCCGTCGATCGGACGGGTCATGACGCTGGCGAATTTCCGCCACCGCCAGCTGGGCCGTGCGTTGATGGCGGAGGCTATCCGCTTTACCGAGCTGAAGTTCCCGGGACTGGGCATCCAGATCGGCGCGCAGGTGTATCTGCAGCAGTTCTACGCATCCTTTGGCTTCGAGGCCGTGGGGGAGGTTTATGAGGAAGATGGCATCCCGCACCTCGACATGGTGCGGGAGCTGGGCGCTGGTGTGGACTGCGCGGCGCGCCTGCCCGTGACCCGGACTCACCCTGCTGCCTGAAAATGGAGTGGCAGCGGATGGAAATGAATCCCGGGGCGTGCGATCGCTGAGGCTCGATGTCGTGATGCCGCGGCGGGTGGTCTGGCCAGGAGTGTGGCTGCGCGGGAAGTGAAGCAGGTGCCGCGCGCGGGGCACAATAGGCCTATTTCCGCCCGGACGCCCAGTGCCGGACGACGCTTATCCTCTCCCATGCGCATCCTTCACACCTCCGACTGGCATCTGGGCCAGCATTTCATGGGCAAGAGCCGCGCGGCGGAGCACCAGGCGCTGATCGACTGGCTGCTCGAGCAGGTGCAGGCGCAGGCCATCGATGCAGTGCTGATCGCCGGCGATATCTTCGATACCGGCGCACCCCCGAGCTACGCGCGCGCGCTCTACAGCCAGCTCGTGGCGCGGCTGCATGCGGCCGGCGTGGCGCTGCTGCTGCTGGGCGGCAACCATGATTCGGTCAGCGTGCTCGACGACAGCCGCGCGCTGCTGGCCTGCCTGAACACCACGCTGATCGCGGCCGTCGGGGAAGTGGATGCGCATGTCGTCACGCTGCCCGAGCGCAGCGGCCAGCCCGGGTGCATCGTCTGCGCGCTGCCCTTCATCCGCGCGCGCGATGTCGTGCAAAGCCAGGCCGGGCAAAGCGCCCAGGACAAGCAGCTGGCGCTGCAGGGTGCGATCCAGGCCATCTACCAGGCGGTCTATGCCAAGGCGCAGCAATTGCAGGCGCGGCTGCAGCAGTCCCTCGGGCGCAAGCTGCCGATCGTCGCCACGGGCCACCTCACCACCGTGGGCGCCAGCAGCAACGAATCGGTGCGCGAGATCTACGTCGGCGCGCTCGAGGCCTTTCCCACGAATGCCTTTCCCGCGGCGGATTACATTGCGTTGGGCCACATCCACAAGCCGCAGAAGGTGGGCGGCTTCGAGCACATCCGCTACTGCGGCTCGCCCATTGCGCTGGGCTTCGACGAGGCCCGCCAATCCAAGCAGATGCTGTGCGTCGAGCTCGGACCCGAGGGTCTGCAGGGCGTCACGGCGCTGCCGGTGCCGGTGTTCCAGCCGCTGGCCGCGCTCGGCGCGGGCCTGGACGCGCTGCCGGCGCTGCTGCAGGCCGCGGCCGCGCCGGGCACGGCGCAGCAGCCGGTGTGGCTGGAAGTGACGGTGCAGGGCGATGACTATCTCAAGGACCTCGCCAGCCGCGTCGAGGCGCTGGTGCAGGGCCTGCCGCTGGAGCTGCTGCGCATCAAGCGCGAGCGCGGCGCGGGCGCGGTCCAGCTCAGCGGCGCGGCGCACGAGTCGCTCGACGAGCTCACGCCCGAGGAGGTGTTTGCGCGCCGGCTGGCCGAGGAGACGCTTGAGCCCGCGCTGCATGCCGCGCTCACCGACCGGTACCGCACCGTGCTCGCCGGCCTCGATGACACGGCCCGGGGGCCTGCCGCATGAGAATCACCCGGCTGCGCTTCAAGAACCTCAACTCGCTCAAGGGCGAGTGGAGCATCGACTTCACCCAGGCGCCGTTCACCGACAGCAGCCTGTTTGCGATCACCGGGCCCACGGGCGCCGGAAAATCCACGCTGCTCGATGCGATCTGCGTGGCGCTCTACCACGAGACCCCGCGCCTGAACACCCTGAGCGCCTCGGCCAACGACCTGATGACGCGCCATACCAGCGACTGCCTGGCCGAAGTGGAGTTCGAGGTCCAGGGCCAGCACTACCGCGCCTTCTGGAGCCAGCGGCGGGCGCGCGATCGGGTGGACGGCGCACTGCAGGCACCCAAGGTCGAGCTGGCCACGCGCGAGGGCCGGATCCTGAGCACCCAGAGCAATGACAAGCTCAAGCGCATTGCCCAGATCACCGGACTGGACTTCGCGCGCTTCACCCGATCCATGCTGCTGGCCCAGGGCGGCTTCGCGGCCTTTCTCACGGCCAGCGCCAATGAACGCGCCGAACTGCTCGAGGAGCTCACGGGCTCGGAAATCTACGGCGAGATCTCGGTGGCGGTGTTCGAGAGCGCGCGTGCGGCGCGCCAGCAGCTGCAGCAGCACCAGGCGCAGGTCGATGGCGTGCAACTGCTGTCCGAGGAGCAGCGTGCAGCCTTGCAGGCCGATGACGAACGGCTGCAGGCCGAACTCGCGCAGGTGCAGCAGGCCCATGCCGCCGCCCAGGCGCAGCAGCAGTGGCGCCAGCAGCTGGCGCAGGCCGAAGGCGCAGCGCAGGCCGCCGACAGCGCCTGCGCCCGGGCCGAACAGGCGCTGGCCACGGCCGCGCCCCAGCTGCAGCGGCTGGCGCTGGACGCGCCGGCGCTGGCGCTGCAGCCGCTCCACCAGGCGCGCCAACGCGCGCGGGCCGCGCACGACGCAGGCCAGGCCCGGCTCGACCAACTGGACGGCGCCCGACAGGCACAGCAGGCCGCGCAGGCCCATTACCACCGCCAGGCGTGGAGCCTCGCGACCCAGGCGGCCGATGCCGCGCAGCAGCAATTGCACCGTCTGCTGGCCGAGCAGCAAACCCTGCAGCAGCACCGCCGCAGCCACGCGGCCGATGCCCGGCTGGGCGAGCAGCTCAGCGGCTGGCGCCAGCAGTTTGCCCAGCACGCCGCATTGCAGCAGCAATGCCAGGCGCAGCAGCAGGCGCTGGCCGCACTGCACCGCCAGGTGGAGCAGGCGCAGCACGACGCTGCGGCCACGGCGGGGCGGATCGCACCCGCATTGCAGGCCCAGGCCGATGCCGACATGGCGCTGCGCACCGCCCAGGCTGCACTGCCCGCCGAGGACAGCACCGCGCTGCGCGCGCGCTGGCAGCAACTGCAGGCGCAGGCCCACTGCTGGCAGGGCGTGCAGCAACGCGCCCAGGAGCGGCAACTGATCGCGCAGCAGCTGCAGGGCCTGGCGCATGACGAGCGCGAAGCCGCCCAGGCACTGCAGGCGCAGGGCGCCGAGCGCGCGCAGTTGCGCAACCAGTGGAAGCTGCTCAGCGACCTGGTCGCCAGCCAGCAGCAGCTGCTCGAGCGCGAGCAACTCATTCAGAGCCTGGCCGAACACCGCCAGGCGCTGCAGCCCGGCGAAGCCTGCCCGCTGTGCGGCGCGCTCGAGCACCCGGCCATTGCCAGCTATCAGGCGCTTGATGCCTCGGCCACGCGCGCGCAGCTGGCGCAGCGGCGCGCCGAGCTCGATCAGCTGCGCCAGCAAGGCGAAGCCGCGGGCGCGGCGCTGGCGCGCAGCGAAAGCACCCAGCGCGCGCTGCAGCTGCAGCGTGAGCAGCTGGCGCACGACCTGGCCGCACGCTGGCTCCCCGCCTGGACTGCACTGCTGCAGCAACTGCCCGCCGAGCAGCGACCCGATGCGAACAGCTGGCAGCAGGCCGAACGGCTGGGCCAGGGCCAGGCGCAGTGCGCGCAGGCGCTTGGCGGCCTGGGCGAGGCGCTGCAGGCGGCCGAGCGCGCCGAGCAGCGGCTGCGCGCGGCCAGGGACCATTTGAATGCCTGCGAACAGGCGCTGCTGGCCGCGCGCAGCGCCCAGGCGCTGGCGCAGCAGGCCGCGCAGGCGCTGGCGGCGCGCGCCCAGGCGGGCGCTGCCGCGCTGCAGGCCCATGCCGCGGACGCGGCACAGCTCGAAGCGCAGTTGCAGGCTTCGCTGGCCGAGGCCGGCCATCCCCAGCTGCCCGCGCCCGAGGCCGCCGCGCCGTGGCTGCAGGCGCGCCAAGATGCCTGGCAGCAGTGGCAGGCCGGCGAGTCCCGGCTGCAGCAGCTGGCCCCGCAGATCGCGCAGATGCAGCCTGCGCTCGATGCGGCGCAGGCCCAGGCGCAGCGCTGGGCCGGGCATTGGCAAGCCTGTCAGGAACAAGCCATCGGCCCGGCCCCGGCGCCGGCCGCGGACCTGCCTGCCTGCCTGCGCCTGATCGAGCAGGGCGCGCAGCAGCTCGCCAGCCTGCAAGGCCAGGCGCTGCAGGCGCAGGCCGCACAGCAGGCCCAGGCGGGCGAGGTGGCACAGGCCGAAGGCGCCTGGCAGCAGGCCTTGCAGGCCAGCCCCTGGACGCACGAGCACAGCTACCTGCAGGCGCTGCTGGCGCCCGATGAACGCGCGCAGCTGGCCGCGCTGCACCAGCAACTGCACCTGGCGCAGCAGCAGCACGCGGCGCTGCAAGTCGCGGCGCGCGCGCACCAGGCACAGCTCGAGGCCCAGGCACTGACCGACGCTCCCGCGGATCGGCTCCACGCGCAACTGCAAAGCCTCGAGGACCAGCGCGCCGAGCTGGGCGCGCAGCGCGGCGCCGCCCGCGCGCGCCTGGCCGACGATGCCCAGCGCCGCGCGGGCCGCCAGGAGCTGCTGGCACGCATGGCGCTGCAGGCACAGGACTGCGAGCTGTGGCAGCACCTGGACGGGTTGATCGGCTCGGCGCGCGGCGACAAGTTCCGCAAGTTTGCCCAGGGCCTGACACTGGACCACCTGCTGCACCTGGCCAATCGCCACCTGCTGCGGCTGCACGGGCGCTACCGGCTGGTGCGCAAGCCCACCGGGGCGCTCGAGCTCGACATCATCGACAGCTGGCAGGGCGACACCGCGCGCGACACGCGCACGCTCTCGGGCGGCGAGTCGTTCCTGGTGAGCCTGGCGCTGGCCCTGGCGCTGTCGGATCTGGTGAGCCGCAAGACGTCGATCGACTCGCTGTTTCTCGATGAGGGCTTCGGCACGCTCGACGGCGATACGCTCGAGGTCGCGCTCACGGCGCTCGATGCGCTCAACGCCAGTGGCAAGATGATCGGCATCATCAGCCACGTGGACGCACTCAAGCAGCGCATTGCAGCGCAGATTCGCGTGGAAAAAGGCGGGGGCGTGGGTTATTCACGTCTTGTTTTGTAAACATCTTGTAACGACAATCGCCCCAGTCCGGCAGCAATTGTCGCCAGCGCCCCGGCCCCCGTGGCCGACCCTCTTACCCCTCACGCATTGACAATGAACTTGAAGTCCATCGCCAAAATGAATCTGGGACGCCTGATTCTGGCCCTGACCATTGCCAGCGTGCTGGTGTCGCTGGCCAACACGCTGCACGCCAGCTACCAGGTGCAGCGCCAGCAGCTGATCGACGCCGAGCTTGAAAGCAACCATGCCTATGCCATCAAGTTGGCGGCCAGTACCAACGACTTCTTCGGCGAGGTCATGCAGCAGCTGGGCTATGCGGCGCAGGTGATTGCCACCGATTTCGACAACCCGCAATTTCTCGCGGCGGAAGCGACGCGCCTGTTTCTGCAGACCGACAGCTTCAACTCCATTGCCATCATCAACAGCCACAACCAGGTGCTGGCCAATGCGCCGGAAAACCTCCAGCTCGTGGGCCGGCAAGTCATCTCCCCCGGTACGGTCGGGGCCAATGCGCGGCGCAAGCCACTGATCAGCCAGCCGTTCATGTCGGCGATGGGCAACCTGCTGATTTTCATCTCGCAGCCGGTGGTCGACACCCATGGCAACTACCTTGGAGCGGTGGGCGGCACCATCTACCTCAAGCATGAGAATTTCCTCAACCGGCTGCTGGCCTCGCATTACTCCAGGGACGGGTCCTACCTCTATGTAGTGGACCAGCAGCGGCGCCTGGTCTATCACCCGGACAACGACCGCGTGGGCATGACCGTCACCGGTAACGCCGCGATCGAAGAGGTCATCCAAGGCATTTCCGGCACAAAGCAGATCGTCAACAGCCACCACATTTCCATGCTCGCGGGTTATGACATCGTTCCCGCGACGGGCTGGGGCGTCGTTTCCCAGCGGCCGCAAGAGTCGACGCTGAAGGCGCTGGACGCGCTGATGCTGCAGGTGCTGCTGAACTCGCTGCCCCTGGCCGTGGTGTCGCTGCTGTTCATCGGGTGGTGCGCACGCCGGATTGCCCGGCCGCTGCAGCAGCTCGCCAGCGGCGCGCGCACCATGGACAACCCGGCCACGGCCGATGAGATCCAGCGCGTCAAGTCCTGGTATTACGAATCGGCGGAGCTCAAGAAAGCCATGCTGCTGGGTATCGGCCTGCTGCAAAGGAACATCACCCGGCTGCGCCAGGATGCGCATACCGATCCGCTGACGGGCCTGGGCAACCGCCGCCTGCTCGAGCAGACGCTGCAGGCCTGGGCGCTGGAGAAGACACCGTTCACGGTGATGAGCGTGGACGTCGATTTCTTCAAGCGCGTCAACGACACCTACGGGCACCACGTGGGCGACGGTGTGCTGCGCCAGCTCGCGCAGCACATCCGCGAATGCGCACGCGAGGACGACGTGTTCTGCCGCATCGGCGGCGAGGAATTCCTGGTGCTGCTGCCGCGCACCGGCCGGGAAGTGGCACTTCAGGTGGCCGAGCGCCTGCGCCAGCAGGTCGAGCGCGCCGACATGTCGCCCGTGCCGCGCGTGACGGTGTCCATCGGCATTGCCTACTCGCCCGGCGACGACGCCGAAGTCTCGCAGGTGCTCCAGCGCGCCGACCAAATGCTCTACCAGGCCAAGCGCGAGGGGCGCAACCGCGTTGAAATCGAGGCCCCGCACGCGGCAAGCGCTGCGTGAGGCGTGCGCGGGGTTAGGATGGGGGAAAATTGAGGCCCCATCATGCGATTCCCCCTGTCATTCCTGCGTTCTTCCCTTCTGGTGCTTGGCTGCGCTGCCGGTGCGCTGCCGGCCCTGGCGCAAGACACCGCGCTGTCTGCGCAATACGCGGGCTGCATGGACAAAGCCGGCGGCGTGACGCTGTCGATGGTGGAATGCATGGTGTCCGAGCTGGGCCGCCAGGACAAGCGCCTGAACACCGTCTACCACGCGCTGATGGCCGAGCTGGCGCCGCCGCGCAAGAAGCAGCTGCAGGCCGCGCAGCGGCTGTGGATCCAGTACCGCGACGCCAACTGCAGCTTCTACCAGGATCCCGAAGGCGGCAGCCTCGCACGCGTGGCAGCCCATTCCTGCCAGTTGCAGATGGCGGCGCAGCGCGCTCAGGAACTCACGGCGCTCAAGCCGATGCGTTGACAAGCGCCGCGCCCCGGTCGACTTTCCATCCACAATGGATTACATGAACTGCGATACATTCGTTTTACGATAGCGATAAGCCATTCACAAGATGCGGCACGCCCGAACGATTCCCGTACTATTGGGCTGATAGAAAATGCAGGTTGATTGAAGCCCTCTTTTGTTTTGAAGGACGCCTTAGTGAAACCTCGCGCCGCAGCCGCAGGAAACCCGCCTCCACGGAGGCCGCGCGCGCGCAAGGATTTCCTCGAGGTTCGACCTGCATTCAATGCCCGGGCGCTGGCGGCAGCGGTGGGGGTCACCCTGGCAGCTGCGCTGCTGCCGGCAATTTACTGGGTGACTCGCAATCAGCTGGCCGAGCAGGACCTGCGTTCGGGTATTGCGATGGAAAGCAGCAACATCAAGTACCTGCTGCAAAACCAGTTCAGCGGGTTCGAGCTCATCGCGCGCAGCGTCAAGGGTTTTGTCGATGGCTCGGAAAACGTCACCGCGCAGGAATTCCGCCTTTTCGTCGATTCCCTGAATCTGCACACCATCTCGCCGGGATTGCAGGGCGTGGGCTTTGTCCAGTGGGTCGAAGGAGACAACGCGCAAGCGCGCGCGCTCGCGCTTTTGCACAGCAAGCAGGGCAGCGAGGCATATGCCATCAAGCCCCCAGGTAAGCGCCTGGTGTATGCGCCCATCGTTTTCATGGAGCCGGCAAAGGGCAATCAAGACTCCATTGGTTTTGATATCTATTCCATGGAGGAAGCCCGGAATTCCGCCCAGCTGTCGCGGGAGACCGGCGACCTGATTTCCACCGAGAAACTTTCCCTGATCCAGGACGCGCACAGCCGCAAGATACCTGGCTTCGTGCTTTATCTCGCGGTTTTCGAACCCGGCCCCGCGAAAGTCGCCGAGATGCAGGAGCTGCGTGGCTGGGTGGACCTGCCATTTCGTCTGGTCGATGTGCTCGCGCCCATTGCGCAAAATGTCGGGCCTGGCCTGCAGCTGGTTTTCTTTGAAAAACAGCAGTCGGGCGCCGCGCTGTTTTCCCATGGGTTTGCGCCCGGTGCATCGGCGGCGAACGCCACCGCCGCGGAACTGGAATTTTCCAAGACCGACTACCTGGCCTTTGCCGGCAGGCGCTGGTATTTCCAGATCATTCCCACCGAAGCCTATCTGGACCGCAAGCACAAGTCCACGCACCACTGGATTGCCTCGATCGGCTTTTTGCTCAGTGCTTCGCTCGGGCTGATCCTGTTTCTGCTGCTGACCTCGCGCGACCGCGCGCGCGCGCTGGCCATCGAGATGACCTCGAGCCTGCGCCAGACCACGGCCGACCTCAATGCCACGCTGGACGCCATTCCCGACCTGCTGTTTGAAATGGATCTCCAGGGGCGCTACCTGGCCGTGCGCGCCAGCAACCAAGCCAGCTTGAATCTTCCCGCGGACCAGGTGCTGCACCGCACCGCCTGGGATGTGCTGCCCGCGAAAGCCGCGCAGGTGGTGATCAACGCCATCAAGGAAGCCCATATGCTGGGGCGCAGCATCGGCAACCGCCTGGAGACGGAGGTCAATGGGGAGGAGCGCTGCTTCGAGCTGTCGGTGGCGCGCAAGCAGGGCCTGCTGGGGGCGGCGCCAAGCTTCATCGTGGTGTCGCGCGACATCACCGAACGCACGCGTGCCGAGCGACAGGTGCACCAGCTGGCGTTTTTCGATGTGCTGACCGGCCTGCCCAACCGGCGCCAGTTCCTGTCCATCGCACCGCACCTGATCGAGGACAACACCGCACGCGACGGCTATGGCGCGGTGCTGATGATCGACATCGACCATCTGAAGATGATCAACGACCACTGGGGCCACCAATGCGGCGACGAGGTGCTCAGGCAAGTGGCCTCGCGCACCAACGAAGCGCTGGACCCGAAGCATGTGGTGGCGCGGTTTGGCGGCGACGAACTGATCGTGGTGCTCAACCACCTGGGCGCGCATTTCGAGACTGCCAAGAACGCCGCCGAGAAGGCGTGTCAGGACATTCTGGCCAGCATCGCCGCCCCGGTATCCTTTGAGTCGCGTGAATACCATGTATCGGTGAGCATGGGCGTCGCGCTGTTCGATGGCGACGGCCGGACCATGGATGAAATCATCAGCGGCGCCGACTCCGCCATGTACCACGCCAAGAACGACGGCCGCAACACCTACCGCTTCTTCGACCAGGAACTCAAGAACGCGATGACCGAGCGCGTGACGCTCGAGCAGGACATGCGCACCGGGTTGTATTCGGGCGAGTTCTATCTGGTCTATCAGCCGCAGCTGGACCTGCATGACGAGGTCATCGGTGCCGAGGCACTTTGCCGCTGGAAGCATCCGCAAAAGGGCATGATTTCGCCGGCGGTATTCATCGATATTGCCGAGAAAAGCGGTTTCATCCTCCAGCTGGGCCATTGGGTGCTGCAGCAGGCCTGCCAAACGCTGCACGGCTGGAGCCTGGATGAAAATCTGGCGCGCCTGACGCTGGCGGTCAATGTGAGTGCCAAACAGCTCCACCATCCCGATTTTCTGCCGCAGACGCTGAGCTTGATGGAGCAGTGCCGCATCAATCCCGCCAAGCTGGAGCTCGAGCTGACGGAAAGCATCTTCGCGCAGGAGATCGAGCAGATCGCAGAGAAAATGCAGGCGCTCAAGGCCCTGGGCGTGTGTTTCTCGCTCGATGACTTCGGCACCGGCTATTCATCGCTCAATTACCTCAAGCGCCTGCCGCTGGACCAGCTCAAGATCGACCAGTCCTTCGTGCGCGATGTCATTGCCGACAACTTCGATGCCTCCATCGTCGCGACCATCATTTCGCTGGGCGAAAGCCTGGGCCTCAAGGTACTGGCCGAAGGCGTGGAAACCACGGACCAGCATGCGTTTTTGCTGTCGCATGGATGCCGTCTGTTCCAGGGTTATCTTTATGCCAAGCCGCTGTCGCACACGGATTTTCTGGCGTATTTGAAGACGCGCAAGAACGAAGTGCCGATATGACTGGTGCGACGACGCATTGAAGGCATGGAGCGCGGCCGCCAGGCGTGGGGTCGAGTTCACCCGGCTATCAGCCGGCCATCAGGCGGCCATGGCGCCCGAAAACAGGCCGTGGATGCGCTGTGCAAGATCCGGTCAGACGGTCACCAACCGTCACAAACGGCTGCTATGTAGGACAGGTGGTCGGGCTTAGACTTCCCGCATGCTTGACTACAACCCCGATGACCTCGATGTCACGATTTCCGAGCTGCTGGTCGCCACCAGCGATGCATCAGACCCGGAGCTGCCCGCCGCCGTGACCGAGGTGCTCAAGCTGATCCGCACGAAACTCCACATGGACGTGGCGTTCGTCTCTGAAATCACCGACGGCCGCCGCATTTTCGCGGCCTTGGACAGCGAACCGGGCTTTGCGCCGCACCTCGAAGCCGGCATGTCGGGTCCGGCCGAGGAGAGCTGGTGCCAGCGCGTGGTCGAAGGCCGGTTGCCCGAAGTGATGCTCGATGCCGCAGGCTTTGTCGCCTCCGGGCAGGCACCGGACCCCGGGTTTCTCATCGGCACGCATCTGAGCACGCCGGTGCGCTGCGCGGACGGCAAGGTGTATGGCACGCTGTGCTGCTTCAGCCGGGGGGTGAAGGCGAAGACGGATATCGACTTGCTGCGCAGGACGGCGAGCTTGTTGGCCGACCGGCTGGGGACGGGGACCGCAAGGGCTTGAAGGCAGGCGGCGAGCTTCGCCGTTCGCGGTGAGCCTGCGTGGGAGGCCCCGCAGGGAGCGCCTGGTGAATCTGCGCGCATACGCCTCAGGCCTGCCCGGCGCCTCGCGCGTCGGCGATGCGCTGGAGCTGCTCCGAAAACGCCTGCGCGATCTTCGACAGCTGCGATGTGTGAACGGGGCGGGTCCATTTGCTGTTAGCCTGCGATGCCCGGCAGGCTCCGTGCCTGCCGGCACATCGATCATCGTCCCCCATGCAAAAGTGAGTCCACCATGACCAGCCCGCTGTACACCGCCTCCGTTCCCGTCTTGCAGCAAATGCTGCGCGCCCTGTCCGATGTGCTCAAGAAGGCCGAAGACCACGCGGCGCAAAAAAACATCGAGCCGCAGGCACTGCTGCAGGCGCGGCTGTTTCCCGACATGTTCCCGCTGGCACGCCAGGTACAGATCGCCGCGGACTTCTCCAAGGGCATCGCCTCGCGCCTGGCGGGCAGCGAAGTGCCTTCCTGGCCCGACACCGAGGCCGGTTTCACCGACCTGCAAGCGTTGATCGCCAAGGCGCTGGCCCATCTCGAATCCTTCACCCCCGGGCAATTCGACCTCAGCGAGACGCGCGAGATCGTGCTGCGCCCGGGCACGCCCAAGGAAAAGAAGCTGGGCGCCAGCGCCTACCTTCTGCACTACGGCCTGCCGCAGTTCTTCTTCCACGTGACCACCGCCTATGCCATCTTGCGCCACAACGGCGTGGAGGTTGGCAAGCGGGACTTTATGGGTTCTTACTGATAGAAGAGGTCAGCCGCTCGGCCATTGGATGGCGGTCAGGGCTCGATGGCTGCGCCATTGAGCTGCCAGTGACGGCGGTGCGACCTGGGGCCAGGTTGCGAATCCAATCCGGCCCGAGTGCTGGTGGGCTGCCTGTGCGTCCCACAGATCCGGGCGCCTGCAAGGCGCCGGCGTCCGACCGCGGGTCAGGCGGCCGCCACCGGGCCGGGCCCGGGCAAGCGCCGCGCCGCTGCGGGCGCAGCGCAGCGACTACAGATGGAAATCGCCCGCGGCTTCCGGCTGGTAAAGCACTTTCTCGATGGAGATGCGGCGCGTCCGGTCCGGAATCCGACAGTCGATGGAGTCGCCCTCCTTGC
>JBEVDH010000166.1:0-26955 GCA_040514115.1 Comamonas sp.
GGCAGCACATCGGCGTACTTCACCGCCATGTCGTAGAGGTTGGCGAAGTGCGGGCTCTCGTGCTTGTCGGCCACGCACTCGATGGGCACGAGGGTGCGAAAGCTGCGCTGCAGGCTGTCCACCACCGTGGCGCGCACGCAGCCCGAGGTCGAGCCTCCCGTCACCACCACGGTGTCGATGCCGTGGAAGCTGAAGATCGAGCCCAGGTGGGTCTCGAAGAACGCCGAGGCCCGACCGGCTGCGCGTCGGCGCGGCGGTGCTGATGCTGGGCCACACCGCCATCACGCACACCGGCATTGCGGCGGCGGCGCTGCCGCTGATGCGCGAGGTGGCCGATCGCTTCGGCATCTCGGTATCGCTGGCCGAGCGCCATGGCATTGACATGGTGGTCGTGCAGCGCATCGAGGCGCCCAGCATCCTGCACCTCAAGATGTATGTGGGCTCGGCGCTCGAACTGGGCGATTCCTCGCTTGGCTGGGCCTGGCTGGCCTCGCACTCCCCCGAGCAGCGCGCACCCGTGCTCGAGGAGCTGCGCCAGCATTACGGCGCGCAGTGGCCGGTCATCCACGCCAAGCTCGAGGAAGCCTTCGCGGAATATGCCGAGCATGGCTTCGTGTTCAACTTCGCCAAGTCGCACCGCGATGTGAACGCCATCGGGCTGCCGGTGGTCTCGCCGCATGGCAACAGGGTCATGGCGCTGACCTGCGGCGGCGCCAAATCCTCGCTGTCCAAGGCCAAGCTGATCGACAGCGTCGCGCCGGCGATGCTGGAGCTGGCGGCGAAGATCGCGCCGCTGCTGGTGCTGCAGGCGCAGCGCTGAATCGCCTGCGGCGCGCGTGCCCGCGCCTTTGCCAGGCGCCGGCGCGCCAAGACCGGTTTGCCCTGCGCACTCGGGCTTTTGCGCGCAACAAGCGGGGCTTGCCACACCAGCGATCATCAGCCATGGCTGGCATGGCGCTGGGTCGCATGTACGTATCCTGTGAAGTCGTCCTGCGGCCGCTTCATGCTTGCGCCGATATTGCGCACGGGCGCCGGCCCATGGGCAGCCAGCGCGGGAGCAAACGTCCTGCATGGGCTCTTGTTCCACCGAAAGGGGGTTTCGATGGCGTCTTCGCATTTGTCGGCCTCAGGCCATCCACCGGACCCGGTGGATCTTCCATTCAATCGCTGGCTGGCCCGGCAAACCCATGGAATATCACTGGTATCGGTGCATCTTGCCTATGCGGACTGGCTCCAGCATCTGCTGGTTTTGCCTTCCAAGCAGGCGGATCTGATCGGCAGCGCGGTGGCCAAGTGGCTGCAGTGGCTGCAATATGCCGCGCAGTCCTGGCTCGGTACAGGCACTGCGCCAGTGGCGCCGGCATTGCGGGACAAGCGCTTTTCCCGCAGCGATTGGAACCAGCCGCCTTTCAACGCATTGGCCCAGGCCTTCTTGCTGCAGCAGCAGTGGTGGGCCGAGGCCATGACCGGCGTGCGCGGCGTCTCGCGCCACCATGAGGAGATGGTGGCCTTCACCACGCGCCAGTGGCTCGATATGTGGTCCCCGTCGAATTTCATCGCCACCAACCCGCAGGTGCAGCAAAAGACACTGGCCACGGGGGGGACCAATCTGCTCAATGGATGGGCCCATTGGTGGCGCGATGCCCTGGCCGTGCTGGGCGATGGCAAGGCGCGCGGCGTGGAGAAATTCATCCCGGGCCAGACGGTCGCCACCACGCCGGGCGAGGTGGTGTTCAAGAATTCGCTGATCGAGCTCATTCAATACCGAGCCGCGACGGAAACCGTCGACGTGGAGCCGGTACTCATCATTCCTTCGTGGATCATGAAGTACTACATTCTTGACCTGACGCCGCACAACTCCTTGGTGGCCTATCTGGTCGAGCAGGGCCATACCGTTTTCATGGTGTCCTGGAAAAATCCGACCAGCGAGGATCGTGACCTGGCCTTCAACGACTACCTGGAGCTCGGGGTGATGCAGGCCCTGCAGGCGATACAGCGGCTCAGGCCTCAGACGTCCATTCATGCCATGGGCTACTGCCTGGGAGGAACGCTGCTGGCCATTGCCGCGGCGTCGTTGCCCGATGGCGGCGAGCGCGTACTCAAGACCGTGACGCTGCTGGCGGCGCAGACCGACTTCCATGAGCCTGGCGAGCTGGGGTTGTTCATCGACGAATGCCAGATCGCGTTCCTGGAGGATCTGATGGCCGAACGCGGCTATCTCGACGGGCGGCAAATGGCCGGCGCCTTTGCGCTGATCAATTCCAAGGACCTGGTGTGGTCCAAACTCGTGCACGAGTACCTGATGGGGGCGCGAACGCCCATGACGGCGTTGCGCGCCTGGAATGCCGATGCGACCCGTCTGCCGGCCCGCATGCACAGTGAATATCTGCGCCGCCTGTATCTGCAAAACGACCTGGCCGAGGGACGTTACCGGGTGGCCGGAAAAGCCATCCGTCTTGGGGATATCAAGCTGCCGCTGTGTGTCGTGGGCACCGAACGGGACCATGTCTCTCCCTGGAAATCGGTGTACCAGGTGAATCGGCTGGTGTCCGGCCCCGTCGATTTCGTGCTGACGGCGGGCACGCACAACGCCGGCATCGTCAATCCGCCCGCCGGCCCGGCGGCGCATTCCCAGGCCGGCTTTCGCGCCGCTTCCCATGCGCCTGGCGCGGCGCCCGACGATCCGCAGGAATGGTTTGACAGGATGCCCCTGCGCGGCGGATCGTGGTGGCCCTTCTGGGATGAATGGCTGCACGACCATTCTTCGGGAACCATGGCGCCTGCCGCGATCAAGGCGCTGGCGTTCGAGGGCGCGCCCCTGCCGGCACCAGGGCTGTATGTGCACCAGGCCTGAAGCCGGCAGACCGCCGCCGTGGCATGCCATTCAACTCCGGTGCCGCCCGGCACGGCGGCGTTGAACCTGGCGCAGGGCCAGCAGCCACAGCGCCACGCAAGCCGCGATCGCCAGCAGTGCGATGGCGCCTCTTGCGGACGGGGGCGCGAAACCCATGACGCCGCGCAGCCAGGGTTGCCACAGTACCAGCGACAGCACCGCCGCCACCGCGGCGCCCAGGCGCGGGAGCCAGGGATTGCTGAAAATGTTCACCGCATGGCGATGCACCAGTACCAGCAGGAACAGGCTTGCGACCAGACTCGCGAACAGCGTCGAGCGGATTTCAGCGGCAGGCCAATGCTCGGCCAGCATGCAGCGGTTGGCCAGCAGCAAGACCAGCGCCAGACCCAGGCCCTGCAGCAGGCCGTAAGCCATGTTGCCCAGGGAAAATGGAGAATCCGTGGCCGGCTTGGGCGGGCGGTTCATCAGGTCATCTTCCTCGGGTTGCGCCTCGAACAGGATGGAGCAGGCGGGGTCGATGATGAGCTCCAGCAGCACGACCTGGGCCGGCAGCATCAGGGGCGGCCAGTTCAGCAGTGCCGGCACGAGCGCCAGCGCCACGATGGGCACATGGACTGCGAAGATGAAACGCATCGCGCTGCGGATGTTGTCGTCCACATGGCGGCCCTGGCGTATTCCTTTGGCAATGCTGGCGAAGCTGTCGTCCAGCAGCACCAGGGCGGCGGCTTCGCGTGCCACGTCGGTGCCGCGCAGGCCCATGGCAATGCCCGCGTCGGCGGCCTTGAGCGCGGGAGCGTCGTTGACCCCGTCGCCCGTCATTGCCACCGTGTCACCTTCGGCCTGCAGCGCGCGCACCAGGCGCAATTTCTGTTCCGGCCGCAGGCGCGCGCAGATCGAGGTGCCTCTCAGGCGCAGCCGCAGCGCGTCGTCGTCCAGCGCATCCATCTCCGCGCCGGTGAGCACGCTCGCCGCATTGGCCAGTCCCGCCTGGCGGGCGATGGCGCTGGCGGTCACGGGATGGTCGCCCGTCATCATCAGCACGCGTATTCGCGCCTGGCGGCAGTCCTGCACCGCCTGGGCGACCGTGGGCCGCAGCGGGTCGGCCAGGCCCAGCAGCCCGACGAAGCGCAGCGTGAGGTCGCGCTGGCTTTGCGGCAGCTCGCCGCTCCATTCACCGCATGCCACCCCCAGCACACGCAGGCCTCTGGCGGCCATTTCCTGCACCTGCGACTGCACGGCCAGGCGCTGGGGTCCTGGCAACCGGCACAGCTCGATGAGGGCTTCGGGCGCGCCCTTGGTGGCCAACGTATGGCGACCCGGTTCGGCCGTGCCATAGGCATGGGTCACCGCCAGGAGCTGCGGGGCCAGCGGGTACACCCGCGCGGGTGTGGCAGGGGGTCCACTCGTTGCCTGCGCTGTCGGCAGCATGCCGCCCGCGGCGCGAATGGCGATTTCCATCGGGTCGAACGGCTTGGCGGGGGTGGCCCGCAGCGCGCAGCGCAGCAGTTCCTCGAGCGCGCAAGGCAGCGGCAGATGGCTGCCCAGCTTGAATACGGTGCCCGCGGCCGCGAGCTCGACCAGCGCCATCTTGTTGAGCGTCAAGGTGCCGGTCTTGTCCACCGCCAGCACCGTGATCGCGCCCAGGACCTCGATGGCATCGACACGGCGCGTGAGCACGTTGCGGCGCGACAGCCGCCACGCGGCGAGTGCCAGGAACACCGTCAGGACGACGGGAATCTCCTCGGGCAGCACCGCCATGGTGAAGGCAATGGCCGGCAGCAGGCTGGCGACCAGTCCCTGTCCGTCCCTGACCCAGCTGAGCAACACCAGCAGGCAGGCCACCGCCAGGCCCACGGCGGCGAATATCCGCACGATGCGCCGCGACTGGCGGTACAGCCTGGAGGTGGGCGGCTGCGCCGTGGTCAGCGCCAAGCCGATGCGCCCCATGGCGGTACGCTCCGCGGTGGCTTGCACCTCGGCCATTCCCGCGCCCTGTGTGATCACGGTGCCGGCATGCAGCGCCGCGCCGGGGGGCTTGGGGTTGGGCACCGATTCGCCCGTCAGCAGCGATTCATCGACTTCCAGCGCCCCTTCGCGCAAGGCGCCATCGGCGGCGATGCGGTCGCCCTCGCGCAGCACCAGCACATCCCCGCAGACCACCTCGCGGCACGCGATGCGCGTTGGCCTGCCGTCGCGCAGCACCAACGCCCGCGGCGCCGACAGCTCGCGCAAGGCCTCGAGGGCGCGCTGTGTCTTGCGCTCCTGGAAAAGAGTCAGGGCGACGATCAGCACCACCGAGGTCAGCAGGAACAGGGCTTCGGCGGTGTCGCCGAGCAACAGGTACCCTCCGCCCGCCGCCAGCAGCATCAGGAACATCGGTTCCCTGACGACATTCAGTGCAAGCTGCCCAAAGCTCTTGGGTTCGTAACCCGGCAACAGGTTGGGACCATCGGCCCGCAGGCGCGCGGCGGCCTCCCCAGTGCTCAGTCCCACGGAACCGGTCGCCAGGCCACTTGAAGGGGAGGGGGGAGACACGCCAGCAGTCATCTTCCAAGCACCTCGCAAGCACATCCGACGCCTGCATTCTCGGCCGGAGACTGCCTCGTTGCGCGATGGCCTTCGCGCCACGACCGAATACATTGACTTGGCAATCGAGGGGGTAATACATTGGCTCATGGGATGTGGCGTGCCCGATTGCTTATCGCGCCAATGGGGGAGCAAAGTGCCCCCGATCATCACGCTGCCCAAGTCCCCAAGGACAGGGCGGCGCGGGTCGAGGCCCAGGGAATGTGACTGCATACGGGGGGAGTTCTCATGAGCGTACGCAACCTCGAGGCCCTTTTTCAGCCCGCTTCGGTGGCGGTGATCGGCGCCTCCGACCGCAAGGGCAGCCTGGGGCTGCTGGTGCTGCGCAACCTCAAGCAGGGCGGCTTCAGGGGAGCGCTGTGGTCGATCAACCGCCGCCATGCGCAGGTCGATGGCGGGGTGGCCTGGCCCGATGTGGCATCGCTGCCGCAGGCCCCCGATCTGGCGGTCATTTGCACTCCGGCATCTGCCGTTCCTGAATTGATCACCGCCCTCGGCCGCAAGGGAACGCGGGCGGCCATTGTGCTCACGGCGGGGCTCAAAGCCCCCGCCAGGGACGGGCAGACGCTGGAGCAGGCGATGCTTGACGCGGCAAGGCCGTACCTGCTGCGCATCCTGGGACCCAACTGCATTGGCACCCTGGTGCCGGGAGCGGGCCTCAATGCCAGTTTCGCGCCAGGCAATGCCTTGCCGGGAAAATTGGCGTTCATCAGCCAATCGGGGGCGCTGGCGACCGCCATGCTGGACTGGGCCAACGGCCGCGGGATCGGCTTTTCCCACTTCATTTCCCTGGGCGACAGCGCCGATGTGGACTTTGGCGATGTGATCGACTACCTCGCCAGCGATGGCGCAACACGCGCGATCCTGATGTATGCCGAATCGATCAAGGCAGCGCGCAAGTTCATGTCCGCGGCGCGCGCCGCGTCACGCAACAAGCCGTTGATCGTGGTCAAGGCCGGGCGTGCGCCCGCAGGCGCGCGGGCCGCGGCCTCGCATACCGGGGCCCTGGCGGGCACGGATGCGGTGTTCGACGCGGCCGTACGGCGCGCGGGCATGCTGCGCGTCGACACGCTGGAGGCATTGTTCGATGCGGCGGAAACCCTGGCGCGCCTTCGGCCCTGGCGCGGCGAACGCCTGGCCATCCTCACCAATGGCGGCGGGGCGGGCGTGCTGGCAGCGGACGCGTTGGAACTGGGTGGCAGCAGCCTGGCCAGCCTGAGCGACAAAACCCTCGCCCTGCTGGGTCAGCGACTGCCCTCCACCTGGTCGCATGGCAATCCGATCGACATCATTGGTGACGCCCCGGTGGGCCGCTACCAGCATGCGCTGCAGGTGCTGCTGTCCGCACCGGACGTGGACGGCGTGCTGTTCATGCATGCGCCCTCGGCCATTGTGCCGGCCAGTGAAATTGCCTTGTCCTGCCTGCCCGGCATGCAGACCGCAGACAAGCCGGTATTGACCTGCTGGCTGGGCGGCGCGACCGTGGCGGCGGCGCGCCAGGCCACTGCCCAGGCCGGCATCGCCTCGTACGCTACCCCCGAGCGGGCCGTGGCGGCGTGGCTGCAGCTGCTCGACCACGCGCGCAACCAGCAGGCACTGCAACAACTTCCGGACGCCACCGTGGCGGACTTCACGCCGGACCGGCTGCAGGCGCAGTCGCTGCTCGAGCAAGCCCGCGATGCAGGCAGCGAGTGGCTCGATGGCGTCTCGGCACTGGCGTTGTTGCGCGCCTACGGCATTCCCACCGTGGAGACGGCCAGGGCCGCCGATGTGGAGCAGGCGGTCGCTGCCGCCACTGCAATGGGCTATCCGGTGGCCCTCAAAATCCTTTCGCCGCAGATCATCCACAAGTCCGATGTCGGTGCCGTGGTGCTCGGCCTGGCATGCGCCGACGAGCTCAGAAGCGCTGCCAGGAAGATGACCGAGCAGGTGGCGCGGCTGCTGCCGCAGGCCGTGCTGCAGGGTTTCACGGTGCAGGCCATGGCCGAGCGGCCAGGCGCCCATGAATTGATCGTTGGCATGACCTGCGACGCGGTGTTCGGTCCGGTCCTGCTGTTCGGCGAGGGAGGCACCGCCGTGGAACTGCGCAAGGACCATGCGGTGGCGCTTCCGCCGCTCAACGAGAGCCTGGCGCGCGACATGGTGGCGCGCAGCGCGGCCGGGCCGTTGCTCGCCGGCTACCGTGGCCGCCCCGCAGCGAATGAGCAGGCGTTGCTGGCCACGCTGCAGAAAGTCTCGCAGCTCGCCTGTGACCAGGGCGGAGTCGCCGAACTTGACATCAACCCCCTGCTGGTGGATGAACGCGGGGTGCTGGCGCTCGATGCCCGGGTCAGGTTGGTGCCCGATGCCGTGACATCCAGTGGGCGCAGCCGGCTGGCGATCTGCCCCTACCCTGCGGCCCTGGAAGACCATATACGAATCGGCGGCAGCGAATTGCTGCTGCGGCCGATCCGGCCCGAGGATGGCGAACGGCTCAAGGCGTTCTATACCGCGGCATCGCCCGGCGACATGCGCCTGCGCTTTTTCATGATGCGCCGTGAAGTGCCCCATTCCGAGCTGGCGCGCTATAGCCAGATCGATTACGACCGGGAAATGGCTTTCGTCGCATTGGCCGGGCAGACCATGGTGGCAGAGGCGCGCGCCGTGTGCGACCCGGAGAATTTGCAGGCGGAATTTGCCATCCAGGTTGCTTCGGACTGGCAGCGCAAGGGCCTGGGACGAGTTTTGCTGAACAAATTGATCCGCCACCTGCACGAGCGCGGCATCGCCGAGATCGTCGGACAGTGCCTGCCCGACAACGCCGGCATGGCGGCGCTGGCACGGCTGACGGGCTTCGAGGTGTCTTTCGATCCTTTGAAAAAGATCATGGCCATGCGCTTGACATTGCGTCGATAGGCATGTGCCTGGGGAGCAACCATGTCCATTTACCAACAGATTCTCGTTGCCGTCGATGGCAGTGCGGCATCGGAAAAAGCCCTGGATGAAGCGATCCGCATTGCCCGCCTGACGGGCGCGCGGATGCGATTGATCCATGTGGTCAACGAAGTCAATTACGCCGTCGGCCTGGAGCCGGTGCTCTGCTATGTCGACGAGATCATTCCGATGATGCGGGCCGCAGGCAAGGAATTGTTGGAAAAGTGCCAGCAAAAAGCCCAGGCCCACGGTGTGAGCGCAGACACCGTGCTGGTCGAAGGAGGCATCAGCCGGATCTACGAACATGTGGCCGAGCAGGCCCGGCGCGCGCACGCCGATCTGATCGTGGTGGGCTCGCATGGCCGGCGCGGTGTGGGAAGGGTGCTGCTGGGCAGCGATGCCGAACTGATCATTCGCCATGCGCCGGTACCGGTATTGGTGGTTCGCGCCGGCAATGCGCCGGTCGGCCCCCATCAGGCGCCGGGATAGCACTGGCGCCCTGGGCAGGCCGTCGCGACCATGAAAAGGGTCTGGTTTGCTGGCCGCCGTCAGCTTTGCCACCAAAGCGCCAGGCCGGTCGCACCGGCCATCGAAAAAAGTCCCGGCCCGATGCCCAGGCCATAGCGCCAGCCGCCGACGATGAAAGCCAGCGCCGATTTGGCCGCGGCGCTTGCCGCGAGCACCGCTGCCATACCCCATTGGGCCATCGGCAGGGGCAGGCTGCCCGAGGCATGCAGTTGCGCCATGCTCGCGGCCGCCGCCAGCGGCCCAAGCATGGCCTGCAGCAACGCCATGGAGGCCCCCAGCACCGCCGCCAGCAGGCCCAGGGAGGCCAGCTGCGAGAGCATGGCACAGGCGGTGGCCACGGCCCATGGCTGGCCGTCGGCCCTGACCCGTTGCCCGAAGTGAACAACCGCCGCAGTGGAAGAAGCGAAGCCCGAGAAAAAACCGGCCACCGGCAGACCCCAGCGGGCGCCCAGCGCGCGGTTCAGCACATGCCCAAGCATGCCCACGGCCATGATCAGCACCACCACCCGCCACAGGGTCGTCAGCCGCAGCACGCCCCAGGGATCGATGGGCTGGCGCGGCAGCAGCGGCATCACCACCAGGGCGGCCGCGGCCAGCAGCAGGCCGTCGCGCAACTCCTGTTCGCGCAGCAGTTCGCGGCTCCAGCGCTGAAGGACGCCCTTGGCGTGCACCAGCAGAGCGCACAGCACCCCCAGGGCCGCCGCCGTGGCGGCGCTCTCGTGCGACAGCGCGCCCAGCGTCATGGAAAACAGCAGCGCCACTTCACCCGTCAGGCCAGGGTCGCGCCGGGCGGAGTGCCAGTAGGCGGCCACCACCAGAGCACCCACCAGCAGCGTGGCCACCATGAAAGGCCCCACCCCCAAGCTCCAGGCGATGCAGCCGAGCAGCGCCGTCAGCGCATGGGTGCGCACACCAGCGCTGCTGCGCTGCGCCGCCTCCCGGCGCTCGCTCGCGACACCGATCAGCAAGCCGACGCCGAGCGACACGATCCAGTGCGATGACCCATTCCAAGACTGCAGCATATGACTGCCCTCTGATGACATCCCGGCAGCTGGCCTGCGCATTGCCGCCTCGTCCTGCCTGCGCCCGCGCGCCATGCGAGAGCGTGAAAAGGGTGCATTGACCCCCGCGACGGGTCTCGCTGGCAGACCTTGCGAGCCGATCTGCCATCGTCGCAGTCCGGCTGTGGCCCATGCCCGTGCCCTGATTTCAATGTAGCCAGCGTGGCTTGGCAAGGCAATCTCTTGGCCTGTCCGATACAAGCCTGCGGCAGACAAAGCCGCCGGATCAAGACTTCGATGTCTCAGGCCAGAGGCGTGTATTTTTGCCCCTTGGGGCACAGGGCCTCAGCGGTTGCGTGAGGGCTACGCACGTTGCAGCAGGGGATGCAGTTTGACAAAATCAACGGTAAGGCTGGCAGCGCTGTCTCTCACCGCAGGCAAGCGGCTCGAACAGTCGAAGAACCAGGCGTGAGCATCACCATGGTAGTAAGTCTGGCCGTTTGCAATGCGGTCAAAAGCGGCGGTGTGGGGCGCCGGTTGCGGCAGGCGCCGGGTCCGGATGGGATCAGGACCCATCCAGTAAAGGACGCCGCCGCACTCCTGAAGGACACGCAGGAGCTTGAAAATGCGATTTTCCAATCGTCTTGACGCCGCGCAGCAGCTTTCGCAGGCATTGCTGGTTTGGAAAGGAAGCCGTCCCCTGGTGCTTGCCATTCCCCGCGGGGCGCTGCCGATCGGCCGCCTGCTGGCCGACCGCCTCGACGGCGAACTCGATGTGGTGCTGGTGCGCAAGCTGGGCGCTCCGGGGGCGCCGGAATTCGCCATCGGGTCGATCGACGAGAGTGGCCGGACCTATCTCGCGCCTCATGCAAGCGCGGTCGGGGCCAGCCAGTCCTACATCGAGAAGGAAAAGCGCGACCAGCTTGCCGTGCTCAAGGAGCGTCGCAAGCGGTATACGCCGGATCGGGCGCCCATTGATGCGAGGGGGCGAATCGTCATCGTGGTGGATGACGGCCTGGCGACGGGCGCGACCATGGTGGCAGCGCTGCAGGCGGTTCGTCTATGCCAGCCGTACCGGCTGATCTGTGCGGTACCGGTCGCCCCCCCGGAGGCCCTTTCTGAGGTACGCGCGTTCGCTGATGAAGTCGTATGCCTGCATGTGCCCTGGAACTTCGGCTCGGTGGGACAGTTCTATCGGTCTTTCTCCCAGGTGGAGGACGAACTGGCAATACGCTTGTTGCACGCATCGGGGCGCAGCGCCCGTTCGACCGGTTGAACGCCGCACGCCCGGGGCAGCACTCAGGGCATAGGCCATGATGTGGCCGCGGTTGCGGTTGCGGTTGCGGATGACCCGGTGCGCATTGCACGACGCCGAGGGCGCGGCAGTGCCGGCGGCACAGTGCATGCAGGCGAACGAGCGTACCGGCGCCGCCTCGCTGGCGGTTACAGACCAAAGGGGTAGGTGTCTGGCAGCCCTTCCACGGTCTTGCTGTCGAGAGGGACGACGGCGTTGGTCTGGTCCAGCCAGATGTACTCGTCGAACTGACGCGGCAGCACCGCCTGGAAATAGTGGCTCTGCAACTCGGTTTCGGGCCGGTAGATCACGCCGATCGCGCGCTCCAGACGCGGCTGCGAGAGGGCGGCAATCAACGGTGCGGATTGAATGCGCAAGGGCAGGATGAAGTCGGTGACATGCGAGGTATGGCAAAGGCGCTCGTAGCTCCCGGCCATCGACGGGCGCACTGGCTTGATTTCCATCGGACCATCCCAGTCCGATGCCGCCGCGACGCGGCCCGTGTGCGTGCCGAAGCCGATGAGGTATGCGTCCGGGCCGAATGCCAGGCGACACAGCTGGCCGATGTTGTGTTCGCCGCGGCGCGACATATCCGTGGCCCGCGCATCGCCGACATGGGAGTTGTGCGCCCAGACAATCGCCTTGCTGCCGGGGCCGTGGAAGTCCAGCAGGCTGCGCAGTGTCATGAACATGTGGCTGTCGCGCAGGTTCCATGACGCGCGCGAACCGTAGTACATGGTTCGGTAATAGCGCTCGGCGTTGGCGACCAGCCGCGCGTTCTGCACGGCATCGAGAAAGCGTTCGCCGTCCTGCGCTGCGTAGCGCTGCTCGCAGCGCAGCAGGTCTTGCAGCATCGACACCACCTCCTGCTCGCAGCTGCGATACCGGTCCCGGAGTGCGGCGTGGCCGTAGCTGGCGGGGTCGGCCTGCCAGGGCGCCAGGCAGCGATAGCGCTGCCGCGCGAGCTGCGCCATGGGAGGATCCACCGCCTCCAGATAGCCGACCACCGCACGCATCGATTGGTGCAGGCTGTAGAGGTCGAGGCCATGGAAGGCGACCCGGTCGCATTCGCGGCGCCCGCCATTGTGGGCGCGCAGCCAATCGACGAAGGAGCTCACCTCCTGGTTGCGCCACATCCACCTCGGAAACCGGGCAAAGGTGGACCATTGCGCGGCGCGGTGGCCAGCGTGGCGCACGTAGCGGTCAATGCGGGCCGCGTCGGGCCAATCGCCCTCGATGGCGATGAACTTGAAGCCCTTGCGCTCGATCAGCTGGCGCGAAATGCGCTCCCGCATGCGGTAGAACTCCGAGGTCCCATGGGTGGCCTCGCCCAGCAACACGATGCGGGCGTCGCCGATGCGGTCCAGCAACGCCGCCAGATCGGCGGAGTCGATGGCCTCGAAGCGCTCGCAGGCGTTGGCGATGGCCTGCGCCGGAGATGCGTCCGGTGACCTGGCCAGGGGCCTTGCTTCCTGGCGCGCGCGCCACTGCAGGGCCTCCAGATCCAGCGGCGCAACCCGCACATCCGCGATGTCCTCGGTGGTGAAACTGTCCGGCCCGGTGCGCGTCACGCGTACCAGTTCCCGAATGGCCGGATCGGCGCCCGTCGCCCCCACCATGCGCCCACCCCTTGCCAGCTGGGGCCGCAGGGCCTGCATCAACTGCGCCCCGCCTGGATGCACGAAGATGGCGTCAAAGGGCGCATGCTCGGGCAGCCCCCGATGGGCATCGGCATGGGTGATCTGCGCCGGGGCGCATTGCAGGCGCCTGAGGGTGGCGGCGGCCTTCGCCGCCAGACCAGCGTTGGACTCGACGCTGTAGACCTGGGCGGCAAGCTGGCAGAGCACCGCCGTCGCGTAACCCGAACCGGTCCCGATTTCAAGGACCTTCGCCTCCTCACCGATCGACAGCGCCTCGGCCATGAGCGCGACGAGATAGGGTTGCGGCAGGATCCGATCCTGGGCGATCTTCAGGGCCGCGTCCTCGTAGGCGAATTTCTGCAGGGGCGGCGGCACGAACGCCTCGCGCGGCACCGAACGCATCGCCTCCAGCACATGCGGCGACCTTATGCCCCGGGCTTTGATCTGCTCGTGCACCATGCGGGTACGCAGCGTTTCGAAGTCGATCCTTGACAAGATGCCTCCTGCTGCCGAAGTCCGAAGTGGCCCGGGTTTCAGTTTACGCCGGGTTTTTCCACGCAGGCAGTGGCCACCGAATCTCGCACAGGCACTGGCGCCTCTCTTTGCCCGGCGCTTGTCCGGGTCGCAGCGCACCGGCTTGCACCTGTGGCGGCGCGCGCATGGGCACGGGGCGATGCCGGCCTGCTGCGCGCATCCATGCGTGCTCGTTCGGCAAGGCCGAGCGAACATATCCGGCAAGGAAAGGGTCCAGTTCATGGCAAGGCCCCATGGGCGCCGGCAACAGCATTGTTTGTGAGCAATTGCGCTCGCGCCATGCAGGAGAACAAGATGCCTACCCATCGTACCGATGCCAGCGTGAAGAAAGACGTGGAGGATGAAATCAAGTGGGATCCGGCGGTCCGGGATGACAGCCTGATTGCCGTGACCGTCAAGGAGGGTGTGGCGACGCTCACCGGTTTCGCCAAGAACTTCCTGGACGCCTACTATGCCGAGAAGGCGGCGAAGCGCGTGACCGGCGTGACCGGAGTTGCCAACGATATCAAGGTCCAGCTTCTCACCGAGCGTACGGATTACGAAATCGTCGAGGACGCCGTCAAGGCGCTCAAGCGGGAGCTGCCGACCGCATTCGAGAAGATCAAGGTGGTCGTCAAGGAGGGCTGGCTCAAGCTCGAGGGCGAGTGTGACTGGAACTACCAGAAGGAATGGGCCGAGCGTGCGATCCGGTCCATCACCGGTATCAAGCTCATCTCCAACCTCATCACCGTGAAGGAGCAGGCTACCCCCATGGATATCAAGAAGAAGATCGAGGAAGCACTGGTGCGCAGTGCCCAGATCGACGCCGACAAGATCCAGGTGGAAGTCGCTGGCAGCAAGGTCACCCTGCGAGGGAAAGTGCGTTCGTTGGCGGAGAAAATGGAAGCCCAGCGCTCGGCGTGGGCAGCGCCCGGCATCACCTGGGTCGAGAATGCCATCGCGGTTTCGCCGTGAGCCATGCCACGCAAGTCGCGCCGTGGCCACCGGCATGCTGTGAAGCACAGGTGCGTCACGATGCATGGTGACCCTGGCCAGACCATATGCAGAGGGGGCTGCCAGGTCGGCGCGCGCGGGACCCGTCTCAACGCTGTGCCAAGTTACGAAGCCGCCGGGATCAGAGGGGCATGTGGGTCCAAGCGCCGATTGCCCAGGCTTGCATCGAGGCACGCAACCGGTAGACTGTCAGAACCTCACCTCACCCCCCCCCGCCGGCAGTCGACCGAGGGGCGGTGCCAACACCATGCCCCATCGCCCGAACGCAGCGTCCACGAGGTACGAACTGCTTGCCCGAGAACTTGAGCAGCAGATCGCTGCCGGTGTGCTCCGTCCTGGGGATCGCCTGCCCTCCGTACGCCAGGCGTGTGCCACTCGGCACGTGAGTCCAAGCACCGTATTCCAAGCGTACTACCTGCTTGAATCCCGTGGCCTGGTCCGCGCGGTGCCGCGGTCGGGCTACTTTGTCGCCGCTCGGGCGAGCGGCGCCTTGCTGCCGGAACCGCAAACCTCGCAGCCGCAGTCCGGATCGCAGCCCGTCGAGCTCAACGAGCTGATCTACGCATGCCTCGGAACCGCGCGGACTCGCAACATCGTGCCGTTCGGCTCTGCGTTCCTGAGCCCGACGCTGTTTCCGCTCGATCGACTGCGCCGCGCCTTGGTTTCCAGCATGCGCCGGCGTGACCCCTGGCGCATGCTCGAAGACCTGCCGCCGGGCAACTTGCAGCTCAAGCGCGAGATTGCAAAACGCTATCTGCGTCAGGGCTTCTCCGTGGCCACCGACGAGATCGTGCTGACCCACGGCGCGATGGAGGCACTCAACCTGTGCCTGAACGCCGTGACCAAGCCGGGTGACGCCGTGGTGGTCGAGTCCCCCACCTTTTACGTGGCGCTGCAGGCGCTGCAGCGGCTGGGCCTGCGCGCCATCGAAGTGCCGACCCATGTGCGCGAGGGTATCGACCTGGGTCGTCTGGCAGAGGTGATCGAGCAGCACCGTCCGAAGGCCTGCTGGCTGATGACGACCTTCCAGAACCCGCTCGGCAGCCTGATGCCCGAAGCAAAGAAGCGCGACCTCGTGGCGCTGCTGGCCCTGCACGAGGTGCCGCTGATCGAAGACGATGTCTACGCGGAGCTCTACGAGGGCAACCTGGCGCCGTTGCCGGCCAAGGCCTTTGACCGCCGCGGTCTGGTGCTGCACTGCTCGTCGTTCTCCAAGTGTCTCGCCCCCGGCTACCGCGTCGGCTGGGCCACGCCCGGCGCGTTCACGCGCCAGGTCGAACGCCTGAAGTTGACGATGAGCCTGTCGGGTTCGATTCCGGTGCAGGCGGCGCTGGCTGGCTACCTGCAGGAAGGGGGTTACGATCGCCACCTGCGCAGCCTGCGCCAGTCGCTGCAGGCGCAGCGCGACAGCCTGTTCGACGCGGTGTGCCGGCTCTTTCCGGACGGGACGCGGGCGGTGCGGCCGGCCGGCGGCTACTTCGTCTGGGTCGAGTTGCCCATCGGGGTGGACGCGATGGCCCTGCACCAAGCCGCGCTGGCCCACGATATCAGCCTGGCGCCCGGGCCGATGTTTTCGGCGAGTGCGGAGTTCCGGCACCACATCCGGCTGACCTGCGGCCAGCCATGGGATGCGACGCTCGAGCACGCCATGCGTACGCTGGGGCGGCTGGTTGCCGACGCACCACGGACGCACGGTCCGACGCCGCCGTCGCTCTGATCCGGTCGCCCAGGCGCGCAACTGCACACACCGCGAGTGCAAGCTGCCGCAAACACTGGCGGCATGTCAAAAACCTCATCCTTCCCGCTTGCCCCGCATCGCGATGCCGCGCTGGCGCGCGCGGTGGCCAGCGCCGCGCCAGCCGCCCCGGAGATGAGCCTGCACGAGGTGATGGATCGCCTGGGCCCGTCCATCTTCGCCGGCCTGCTCGACTCCGAAGGCGTTCTGCGTTATGCCAACCAGGCGGCGCTGCAGGCCATCGGCAGCACCCCGGAACAGGTGCTCGGACGGCGCTTCGACACCACCCCGTGGTGGCAGGCCTGCGAGCTCTCGCAGCAACGTCTGCAGCAGGCGCTGGCCAGCGCCTTGCGCGGTGAGGCCTCGCGCTTCGACGCGCGCATCGCCACCGCCAGTGGCGCCACCTTGGCGATGGATTTTTCGCTGCTGCCGCTCTACGGGCCGGACGGCCGGGTGCTCTGGCTGATCCCGTCGGCGCGCGACGTGAGCGAGCGCGAACACGCCCAGCACCAGCTGCAGCTCACCCGCCACGCCGTCGAACAGGCCAGCGACGCGCTGCTGCAGGTCGGGCCCGACGGCGCCCTGCGCGATGCCAACGCAGCAGCCTGCCGGCTGTTCGGCCTGGAACGCGAGCAGCTGCTGCGCCTGCGTGTGCCCGACATCGACACCCAGGTCGAGGAAACGCAGTGGCCGCAGCGCTGGCGCGAGTTGTCTGAGCGCGGTGCCCTGCGTTTCGAGACCAGCATCCGCCACCATGCCGGCCATGAGATTCCAGCCGATGTCTCGGTCAGCCTGGTCACGAGCGACACCGAGACCTTCGCCCATGTCTGCATCGACGACCTGCGCGAACGCCGCGCCGCCGAACGCCGCATCCGGCAACTGCTGCAGTTCGACGAACTCACCGGGCTGCCCAACCGCCAGCTGCTCTTCGAGCGCCTGGGCGCGACCTTGCAGACCAGCAGCCAGACCGTGGTCATGGTGCTGGAGCTCGACCGTTTCAAGCGCATCAACGAAGGCCTCGGTCCAGACGCCGGGGATGCCGTGCTGCGCGAAGTGGCAAAGCGCATCTCGGCCACGGTGCGCAGCATCGACCTGGTGGCGCGCCGCGACGGGGACGCGTTCGTGATCGTGATGCCGGACCTGCAGCTTGCGGCGCTGCACACGGCGCAGGCGCTACTCGACGGCATCGCCCGGCCGATGTGGATCGAGGGGCACGAGATCCACATCACCTGCAGCATCGGCATCGCCACCGCACCCGCCGACGGCCACCATGCCGACACCCTGCTGCGCCGCGCCAGCGCCGCGCTGCACCAGGCCAAGCTGCAGGGCCGCAACCAGGCGGCCGTCTACGCCGGTGCGCCGCACGACGACGACCCTGAACGGCTGGCCCTGGAGACCGCGCTGCGCCACGCGTTGCGCGACGAGCAGTTCGACCTGCACTACCAGCCGCAGGTGGACCTGGTGCACGGCCGCATCGTGGGCGTGGAGGCCTTGCTGCGCTGGCAGCACCCGACGCTGGGCCGCATCGCGCCGGACCGCTTCATCCCCATCGCCGAAGAGACCGGTCTGATCGTCGCCATCGGGGACTGGGTGCTGCGCCGCGCCATCGAGCAGGCCGCGGCCTGGCAGCGGGCCGGCCTGCCGCCGCTGCGCATGGCGGTCAACCTTTCGGCACGCCAGTTGCTGCAGCCGGAACTGGCGCGGCGCATCGAGAGCCTGCTCGCCATGGCCGGCCTCGACCCGCGGCTGTTCGGCGTCGAGGTCACCGAGAGCATGCTGATTGCCAACTTCGACCAGGCGGTGCAGCATCTGCAGGCGCTGCGCGCGCTGGGCGTCGAGGTCTCGCTCGACGACTTCGGCACCGGCTACTCGAGCCTGAGCTACCTGCGCCGGCTGCCGGTGGACGTGGTCAAGATCGACCGCTCGCTGGTCCCCGACGTCACCGCGCAGGCAGAGGATGTGTCGATCACGCGCGCCATCATCACCATGGCGCACCAGTTGCAGATGAAGGTGCTTGCCGAAGGCGTCGAAAGCGAAGGCCAGGCGGTCTTGCTGGCGGCCAACCAGTGCGACCAGATGCAGGGCTATTGGTTCAGCGCGGCACAGCCCGCGGCGGCCATCGAAGCCATGCTGCGCGACGGCCGGCAGATCGATCCGGCGCTCTTCGACCGGCGGTCGCGGCAGCGCACCCTGCTTTTGGTCGACGACGAGGAAAACATCGTCGCCGCGCTGCGCCGGCTGCTGCGCAGCGAAGGCTGGCTGGTGCTCAGCGCCTCCTCTGCCGAACAGGCGCTGGAGCTGCTGGCACGGCACGAGGTCGATGTGATCCTGTCCGACCACCGCATGCCTGGCATGACCGGCGTCGAACTGCTGCGGCGGGCCAGGCAGCTGTACCCGGACACGCTGCGGCTGGTGCTGTCGGGCTACACCGAGCTGCAGTCGATCACCGATGCGATCAACGAGGGAGCGATCTACAAGTTCCTGGCCAAGCCCTGGGACGACGAGCAGTTGCGGGCCCACCTGCGCGAGGCCTTTGCGTTCAAGGAGATCGCCGACCAGAACCGCCGCCTTCACCAGGAATTGCAGTCCGCGAACCGGGATCTGGCCGCGCTGAACGAGCAGCTGCGGACCCTGCTCGACGCGGCCTTGCGGAGCTGATGCCATGTCCGAATCCGAACTTATCTCGCTGCAGCGTGCGAACCAGAAGCTGCACGCGCTGAACGAAAGCCTGCGCAGCGCGCAGAACCAGGTGCGACAGTCCGAACGGCTGGCCTCGATCGGCCAGCTCGCCGCCGGCGTGGCGCACGAGATCAACAACCCGGTCGGCTACGTGTTCTCGAACTTTGGCACGCTCGAGGCCTACCTCGCGCGCCTGTTCGAGATGCTCGAAGCCTACGAGCAGGCCGAACCGGAGCTGGCTGGCAGCGCCGTGGCCGCGCGCCTGGCGGCATTGCGCGCGCGCGTCGAACTCGACTACCTGAAGAAGGACATCCCGATGCTGATGGGCGAGTCGAAGGAGGGCCTGGCGCGGGTGCGCAAGATCGTCCAGGACCTGAAGGACTTCTCGCGTGTCGACACCCAGCAGGAGTGGGTATGGGCCTCGCTGCACCAGGGCATCGACTCGACGCTGAACATCGTCGCCAACGAGATCAAGTACCGGGCCGACGTGCGCCGCGAATACGGCGCCCTGCCCGACATCGAATGCCTGCCGTCGGAGCTCAATCAAGTGTTCCTGAACCTGCTGGTCAACGCGGCCCATGCGGTCGGCCCGCAGCGCGGCCTGATCGTCGTGCGCAGCGGCGTTGCCGGCAACGCGGTCTGGGTGGAGGTCGAAGACAACGGCTGCGGCATCGCGGCCGAACACCTGGCGCGTGTCTTCGACCCTTTCTTCACCACCAAACCGGTCGGCCGCGGCACCGGCCTGGGCCTGTCGCTGGCCTACGGCATCGTGCGCAAACACCAGGGCCGCATCGAGGTACGCAGCGAACCCGGCCGCGGCACGTGCTTTCGCGTCACCTTGCCGGTGCGGCGCCCGGTCGCCGAAGGCGCTGCAGCATGACGGCCGACATCAGGCCCTGGACGCTGCTCGCCGTCGACGACGAGCCGAACATCCTGGCCGCATTGCGGCGGGTGTTCCGCGCGACGGGCTGGCGCATCCTCACGGCCGGGCACGCGCAGGCGGCGCTGGCGCTGCTCGCCACCGAACCCGTGGACGCCGTGCTGTCGGACATGCGCATGCCGGACATGAACGGTGTGCAACTGCTCGAGCGGGTCAGCCAGAGCTGGCCGCGAACCGCGCGGCTGCTGCTGACCGGCCAGGCCGATCTGGCTTCGACGATCGCCGCGATCAATCGCGGCCAGCTGCACCGTTACATCGCCAAGCCCTGGAACGACGACGCACTGGTGCTGACCCTGCGCCAAGTCGCCCAGCAGCAGCAACTCGAAGCCGACAAATACGCCCTGGAGCGGCTCACGCAACAACAGAACGACGAACTGAAGGCGCTGAACGCAGGGCTGGAGGCCCGCGTGGCTTTGCGCACCGAGGAGCTGGCTGCCGCCAACGGCCGGCTCAAGCGCAACTACTTGACGTCGATCAAGGCCTTCACCGCTTTGATCGAGTTGCGCGACAGCGCCCAGATCGGGCACGCGCGCCAGGTCGCCGATCTGGCGCGCCGCATCGCGCAGGCCATGGCGCTCGATGCCGAGGCCACGCACGATCTGCCGATTGCCGCGCTGCTGCACGACATCGGCCACATCGGCCTCAGCGACGCACTGCTGGCGCGGCCGCTGCACCGGCTCGGCGGCGACGAACTGCGCCGCTACCGGCTGCACCCGGTGCTTGGCGAGCAGGCCCTGCTGGCCAGCGACGACATGCAGGGTGTCGCAACGCTGATTCGCTCTCATCACGAGCGCTGGGATGGACGAGGTTTCCCCGACGGGCTGTGCGGCGCGGCGATCCCGCTCGGCGCCCGCATCCTGGCGGTGGCGGATGCCTATGAGGACCTGCGCAGCGGCCGCATCGACGGCCAGGCACTGAGCCCACCCGATGCCCGCCGCGCCTTGATCGCCGGGAGCGGCAGCCGCTTCGACCCGGCCGTCATCGAGGGCTTCGAGAGCCTGTTCTCGGCCGCGCCACCGAGCCCGAGCGCGCCGTCGCTGCCCCTGCGCACCGCGGAACTGCGCGACGGCCAGACGCTGGCAGAGGATTTCATGTCGCCTGAGGGCGTACTGCTGCTGTCGGCCGGCCAGCGACTGAACGATGACCTGATCGACCGCATCCGCGCCTTGGAACGCCGACATGGCCTGACGCTGACACTGGCCGTGCAGTCGCCGCAGGAGATCTCCTTGTGAAGCCGCCATCGGAAACTGGCTGGTAAGGATCGATGTCGAAGCAGTGAAGTTCGCTGTCGATCCCGTGGCGTCTTCACCGCTGCCTGTAGGCCGGGGGGCGATCAATGTGACACGGTGATTTTGTTCGCCACCCAGGTGACGCCCGGCGCTGCCCACGCCGAACGCTGCGCGTCCATTTTTTCCGCCAGGGAATGGACGGTTCCTCGCAGGGTGACCTCACTGCCGGCGACGTCGACCTGGATCTTGTCGGCATCGAGCCGGGCGCTGCGCACCAGCGCATCCTCGATCTTCTTCTTGATATCCGCGGGGGTGGTCTTTTGCTTCACGTTGAGCAGGTTGGAGATGAGCTTGACGCCGGTGATGGACCGGATGGCCCGCTCGGCCCATTCCTTCTGGTAGTTCCAGTCGCACTCGCCCTCGAGCGTGACCCGCCCCTCCTTGACGACCACCTTGATCTTCTCGAATGCGGTCGGCAGCTCCCGCTTGATCGCCACTACGGCTTCCTCGGCGATTTCGGGATCCGTGCGTTCGCTGAGAAGCTTGACCTTGATATCGTTGGCGACCCCAGTCACGCCGGTCACGCGCTTTGCCGCCTTCTCGGCATAGTAGGAGTCCATGTAGCTTTTGACGAATCCCGTGAGTGTCGCCACGCCATCCTTGACAGTCACGGCAATCAGACTGTCGTCCCGGACCGCGGGGTCCCATTGGATCTCGTCCTCTATGTCCTTCTTGACGCTGGCATCGGTACGTTTGGAAAACATTGTCTTCTCCCTGTTGGTAAAAGCACATTCGCTCTTGAACAAGGTAGTCGCGTGTGCCCAGGCCGTGTTGCCATGATCCGGACCCCTCATTTGCAGGAAAGCGGCGCAGGGCGATGCGCTGGGCGTACTACAGCCAATGACCGCGCGCACGGGGTCTCGTGCCTGCACCTCGATCAGCGGCCGCTGCGCATCCTGCAGCCCCGAATGCGTCCAGCGATGGACCAGGAACACCGCCCGCCTTGCGCGGCACGCGGGCCACATCGGCGGTGCGCTCAAAAGCGGTGGTTCAATGTCAGCGCATAGCGCCGGCCTTCGCCGAAAACGCGTGGCGCTCTGCGGCGACGCAACACAGGGAATGCGGTACATGGGCGATGGGCAAGGGAGTGAGGCGGCCCGGACCGTTGGCGGTCCGGAGGCGACAGCGCACGGCCGGCAGGGCTTGCCGGGCGCGCCGAGAACTCACACCAGCGCGGGCGGCCCGCGCGGGGGCAGCGGCGCCCCGACCAGCGCCGCGATGCGCGCCGAGACCACCGGCTGCAGCGCGCGCCCCAGCGGCTGGGGCTGCGCCAGATGCAGCGCCAGGGGCGCCGGCGGCGGGATCAGCACCAGGCACAAGGTGCAGTCGAGCGCATGCGGGCTGCCGGCCGCTGCGCCATCGCCGCCCAACCCGACCATCTGCATGCCGCCCGCCGAGGCGCAGACCATTTGCAGAAACTGCGGCTGCACCATCGGCGACGCCATGGCCACGCCCAGCGTCAGCACCAGCCATGCCAGGACCAGGCAGGCAAGTGTTCGGGAGTGGCGCAGGGCGTGCATAGGCGGACATCATGGCTGGATCGCGAGGAGGTCGAGCAGCGTTCTCGCGGCCAGCGCGCTGAAAAAATTTAGCGGCTAAAAATTGCCGCGCCTCAAGGAACCGCTTGCGCAAAGCGCAGCCATCGTTGAAGCTCTCGACCAGCAAGCGCAGCCGCGGCGGCACAGGCGCTGGCCCTGGCCCGCATGCGGCGCGCTCCTGGCCTTTTGCAATCAACACACAGGGGACCCCATGGGCAAGAAAGCGCACAAGAAATCCGAAAAATCCAAGGCGTCCGACGCGCAAGCCGCCGTTCGCGTGCCGGAGGATGACTCCCTTTCGGCATCGGACTACGAGGCGCAGCTGGAGCTGCTGCAGATCGAGCTGGTCAAGCTGCAGCGCCACTTCATTGCCTGCGGCGACAGGATCCTGGTGCTGTTCGAAGGGCGCGACGCCGCCGGCAAGGACGGCAGCATCAAGCGCATCATCGAGCACCTGAGCCCGCGCGAGACGCGCGTGGTCGCGCTGGGCGCGCCCTCGGACCGCGACCGCAGCGCCTGGTACTTCCAGCGCTACGTCGCGCACCTGCCCACGTGCCAGGAGTTCGTGCTCTTCAACCGCAGCTGGTACAACCGCGCCGGTGTCGAGAAGGTGATGGGCTTTTGCACCAAGGCGCAGCATGCCGAGTTCATGCACTCGGTGGTGCCCTTCGAGGAGATGCTGGTCAACTCCGGGGTCAAGCTGCTGAAGTACTACCTCGATATCAGCAAGGCCGAGCAAAAGGACAGACTCGAGGAGCGCCGGCGCGACCCGCTCAAGCAGTGGAAGATCGGCGCCGTGGATACGGTGGCGATCAAGCACTGGAAGGCCTATTCCACGGCGCGCGACGAGATGCTGCTGCAGACGCACAACGCAGTGACGCCCTGGAGCATCGTGCGCGCCGACAACAAGCGCCTGGCGCGCCTGAACCTGATCCGGGACATGCTCTCGCGGCTCGATTACGCGAACAAGGACCTGGATCTGGTCACACCGGACCCGGACATCGTGTTCGAGTTCTCGGCGGATGCGCTGGCCGACGGGCGTTTGGCGCGCTAAGGCGCGGACAGCCGAGCGCGTCAGCCTGGCGTGAACTGATAGAGCCGCGCCGGGTTGTCGACCAGAATGCGCTGGCGCTCGGCCGCATCGGTCCAGCGCCCGAACATCGCCAGCATCGCGCCATCATCGACCGGGTGGAAGGGCTCGGGCACTTCCAGGTCGCGTGTGCGGCCCGGCCAGGGGCCGGTGTGCGGCCAGTCGGTGCCCCAGAGCATGCGCTCGGGGTTGGCATCGATCAGCGCCCGGGCCATGGCCTCGCCATCGGCGCCGAGCTCCTCGTCGATCAGCCGGTAGGGCGCGGACAGCTTCACATAGGCATGGCCGCCGCGCACCAGCGACAGCAGCTCGCGCCAGCCGGGCACGCCGGTGGGCAGCGAGGCCGCGCCTTTCTAGCGGCGGCGCCAGGGCTGCGGCAGGCGGCGCGATGGCGCTCCTTGCGGCGCGGCAAAGCTACCGGGAAAACCCCGTTGGCGGTAGAAATGACAACGATATCATCGAGCCAGACAACGGCGCCTGAAGCGTTCAAAGCCGGAAGTGCATTTGCATTCCCGCGTAGGAACGCTCTATTTTTTCCCAAGAATGACAACGTTATCATTTCTTTGACGGAGGAACGGATGCTTTGGGCCCGCGAAAGCCGCAAATTTTTTACCACAGAGGAGACATCAAGGGCGGCAAGATGCGCGCGCTGGCCATCACCAGCGCCGCGCGCTCACCCGTGCTGCCTGACGTGCCGACGCTTGCCGAGGCCGGCGTGAAGAATGTCGAGGTCACCTCCTGGCAGGCCATCGTCGCCCCCAAGGGCCTCGCGCCGAAGTGCGCGCCAAGGCGCACGCCGCGTTTGCCGAAGCCTTGAACCATCCCAAGGTCAAGGACCAGTTCGTCTCGATCGGCTTCGAGATGGTGGTCAACACGCCGGCCCAGTTTGCCGAGTTCCAGCGCAAGGAATACGCCAAGTGGAAGTCGGTGATCGAGACCGGAAAGATCACCATCGATTGATGCGTGCGATGCTCCGGGCACGGCGTTCGCCGGTGCCCGCAGTGGGCCGGAGGTCTGCTTACTTGACCGCCGAGATGGCGTCCAGCGTCTTCTGCCCGAACTTGGTGGCGAACTGCTTGTAGGCCGGTGCCAACGCGGCGCGGAAGGCCGCCTGGTCGACTTCGCTCACGACCTGCACGCCATGGCGCTTGATCTCCTCGACACCGCTTTTCTCGACGTCGTCGACAAACTTGCGCGAAGCCAGGCTGCCGGCGCGCGCGCCATCGACAAAGGCCTTCTTCTGCGCATCGCTCAGGCTGCCCCAGACCGAGGGCGAGACGATCAGCACCATCGGCGCATAGACATGGCTGGTCAGCGACAGGTATTTTTGCACCTGCCAGAGCTTGGCGGAGGTGAACACCGATACCGGGTTCTCCTGGCCGTCGATGGTGCCCTGCTGCAGCGCGCCGATGACTTCGGGCCAGGACATGGGCGTGGGCGACATGCCGAGCTGGCGGAAGGCGGTGATGTGGGTCTGGTTTTCCGTCACGCGGATCTTCAGCCCCTGGGCGTCCGCGGGTTTGACCACCGGGCGCTTGTTGTTGGACAGGTGGCGAAAACCCTGCTCGCCCCAGGCCAGCGCGATCAGGCCGCGGGCGCGGAACTTGGCCAGCAGGTCCTCGCCGATCTTGCCGTCCAGCACCGCGCGCGCATGGGCGGTGTCGCGAAACAGGAAGGGCACATCCATCACGCCGGCGTCGGGCACGAAGTTGCTCACGGCGCCATTGGAGACCACCACGGCTTCGACGGTGCCCAGCGTCAGGCCTTCGATCAGCTCGCGCTCGCCGCCCAGCGCGCTCGACGCGAAGTGCTTGAACTTGAAGGCGTTGTTGGTGGCCTTCTCCACGGTGTCCGCCCAAGCCAGCGCACCGGCGCCGAAATGCGAGTTCTGCGCCAGCGCATAGCCGATCTTGATCTCGCGCGCCTGCTGCGCGCTCACCGGGCCGCACAGGGCGATGGCGGTGGCGGCCGCGAGGCCCAGGCAGGTGCGGCGGGCAAGGCCAGTAGGGCCGGTAAGGCGGGTCGGGGTCATGGATGTCTCCTGTTGTCTTTGGAAGGGTGCGCGGCCGATGGTCGCGCAGGCCTGCGGAAGATAAACCGGAAGGCGGCGAAAATTTTGCTTCGATGCAGGAATTTTCCTTCAGACAGGCCAATCTCCGGGAATACCTCTAGCCCGCCAAGCCGGCGCAGGCACCCGACGGCGCCCCGTGGCCTGGTTCTTGCATTCCATGGCCCGTCGCGGCCCGCCGGCGCAGATCCACGCGCCAGATCGGTGCGGCCTGTCCCGCCCATGCGCGCGCCGCACCCCTGCAGTACTTATGATGAAGCGCCGCAGAGACAGCGGCACCTGTTTTCTTGCCAAAAACCATCAAGGAATTCCATGCGTCACGCCCCTTCTTCATCGCGCCCCCATTGGCGCCTCAGCGCCACGCTGACGGCCTGCTTGCTGCTGCTTGGTGCCTGCGGCGGCGGCGGCGAGCGTGCCGACGTCGTGGTCACCCCGCCGGGGGGCCCCGATACCGCCTGCGAGGTGGTCAGCACTACCGGGTCGGTGGTTGTCGGCTCCGGGCTGCCGGGTGATCCGGCCGCGCCGGAACCCGCATCGGGCTACCGCCTGGGCAAGGCCGCCGTGCATGCCAAGCAATACATGGTGGCGACGGCCAATCCCCTGGCATCGCGCGCCGGCTGTGAAGTGTTGAAGCAGGGCGGCTCTGCCGTGGATGCGGCCGTCGCGGTGCAGATGGTGCTGGGGCTGGTGGAGCCGCAATCGTCCGGCCTGGGCGGCGGCGCCTTCATGCTGCACTACGATGCAGCGCAAAAGAAAGTGGTCGCCTACGACGGCCGCGAGACCGCGCCCGCGGCGGCCACCGCCAACTACCTGCGCTGGGTGAGCGACAGCGACCGCACGGCGCCCCAGCCCGGCGGCGCGCGCGCCAGCGGCCGCTCCATCGGCACGCCCGGCGCCGTGCGCATGCTCGAGATGGCGCACCAGGACCATGGCAAGCTGGCCTGGAAGGGCCTGTTCGGCAATGCCGAGCAGCTCGCGTCCAATGGCTGCCCGATCAGCGGCCGCATGGCCAGCGCCATTGCGGGCGCGACCACCGGTTTGTCGCGCGACCCCGAGGCCGTGGCTTACTTCTTCAATGCCGACGGCACCCCCAAGGCGCTGGGCACAAACATCAAGAACCCGGCCTACGCCGCAACGCTTAAAACCATTGCCGACGGCGGCGCCGACGCGTTCTACAAAGGGCCGGTGGCGCAGGGCATCGTCAACAAGATCAAGGCCACCAGCGGCGGCACGCCCGCCGTCGCCATCACCCCGGGCCTGACGGAGCTGAGCG
>JBEVDH010000204.1:0-12954 GCA_040514115.1 Comamonas sp.
TATCTGAACCTGGTGCCGTTTCGCGGCGAGCTGGTGGGCATCGATGCGCTCTCGCGCACGCTGTTCGGCAAGGCCGCGCATGGCCTGGACGCGCGCGAAGCCGCCGTCGCCGCGGTGCTGGTGCGCGCGCCCAATGCGTCGGCGCAGCGCGTGGCCCAGCGCGCCTGCGCGCTGCTGCAGCAGGTGCAAAAAAAGCCAGTGGACTGCGACGCGCTGGCGCTGTCTGTGGAAAGCAGCCTGCAGCAACGCCAATGGCCCGCGGCCGAGGGCGTGGCGCCGCATTTTGCGCGGCGGGTGCTGGGCGAGCAGGGCAATGCCGCGCCGCCCGCGCGCCTGCGCAGCACCCTCAGCGCGCCCCTGCAGCGCCACGCGATGCGCAGCCTGCAGCAGCACCTGCGCGAACTGCAGGGCCGCAATGTCGAGGATGGCGCGGTGCTGGTGCTGGACAACGCCACGGGCGAGGTGCTGGCCTGGGTCGGCTCCTCGGGCGCGTTGAGCCAGGCCGGCGAAGTCGATGGCGTGCTCGCGCTGCGCCAGCCCGGCTCGACGCTCAAACCCTTTCTCTATGCCCAGGCACTGGCGGAAAAGCGCCTCACGGCGGCCTCGCTGATCGAGGACTCCTCGGCGCACATTCCCACGCCCGGGGGCCTCTACATTCCGCAGAACTACGACCGGCGCTTCAAGGGCTGGGTGCCGGTGCGCACGGCGCTGGCGGCCTCGCTCAACGTGCCCGCGGTGCGCACGCTGGCGATGGTCTCGCCCGATGCGTTTTTCGCGCAGCTGCGCGCTTTGGGCATGCCGCTGCGCGAGAGCGGCAGCTACTACGGCTACAGCCTGGCGCTGGGCAGCGCCGAGGTGCCGCTGCTGCAGCTGACCAATGCCTACCGCACGCTGGCCAATGGCGGCTGCTGGCGGCCCGTGGCCGCGGCGCAGTGGAGCCGCGCGGCACGCCCCGCGCCCGCCTGCAAGAGCGCGCTCGATGCGCGCGCGGCGTTCATCGTCGGCGACATCCTCGCCGACGGCAACGCGCGCGCGCCGACTTTCGGCACCGACAGCGTGCTGGCCACGCGCTTCTGGACGGCTGTCAAGACCGGCACCAGCAAGGACATGCGCGACAACTGGGCCGTGGGCTGGTCGCAGCACTACACCGTCGGGGTCTGGGTCGGCAACGCAGGCGGCGCGGCGATGCACGGCGTCAGCGGCAGCAGCGGCGCGGCGCCGATCTGGGCCGACATCATGACCGAGCTGCACGCCAGGCGCTCCAGCCGCGCGCCCGCTCCGCCGCCCGCCGCGGCCATGCAACCGGCGCTGGTGCACGCGGCAGTACGCTATGGCCCCGACCCGGCGACAGGCGAGCCGCTGGCCGCGGCGCGAAGTGAATGGTTCGTGCCGGGCACGCAGCAGGCGCTGTTTGCGCTCGATCGGGGCGGTGCGGCAGCGACCGCATCGCAGGGCCGGATCCTGCGCCCCGCGCCCGGCACCATCGTCGCGCTCGACCCCGACATCCCGCCCGAACGCCAGCGCCTGCAGTTTGCCGCCCAGCTGAGCACGGGCGATGCCCGCGCGCTGCGCTGGTGGCTCGACGGCAAGGAGGCGGCGCGCGGCGCGCACTGGGCCTGGCTGCCCTGGCCGGGAAGGCATCGGATGGAGTTGCGGGATGCAACGGGGGTGGTGCTGGACAGTGTGGGGTTCGAGGTCAGGGGGGCGGGAGTAAGGTGAGGGTGGGGTCTATATGGCCCGGGTGACGAATCTATAGTGCAGGCCGTCCATCCTTCGACAGGCTCAGGACGAACGTGATTAACGTTCGCCCTGAGCTAGTCGAAGGGTGATCGGCCCCCCTCACGTGAAGAGCGGGGCCCATTTCGGTCCCCCAGTACAAAATTTCACACCGCCAGAAATTCTTTCAACGCGTCAGCATCCACCCCGCATTACGATCCAGACTCAGAAAAACCGAGGCACCCCCGTGGCATCCGATCTCTCCAAAATCACCTGCATCGAAGACCTGCGCGCCGTCGCCCAGCGGCGCGTGCCGCGCATGTTCTATGACTATGCGGATTCGGGCTCCTACACCCAGTGCACCTACCACGCCAACGAAAGCGACTTCCAGCGCATCCAGCTGCGCCAGCGCGTGGCCGTGAACCTGAGCGGCCGCAGCACGCGCACCACCATGCTGGGCCAGGAAGTGGCGATGCCGGTGGCGATTGCGCCCACGGGCCTGACGGGCATGCAGCATGCCGATGGCGAGATTCTGGGCGCGCGCGCGGCCAAGGCGTTCGGCATTCCGTTCACGCTCTCGACGATGAGCATCTGCTCGCTGGAAGACGTGGCCGAGGCCACGCAGCGCCACCCGTTCTGGTTCCAGCTGTACGTGATGCGGGACCGCTCGTACATCGAGAATCTGATCGATCGCGCCCGGGCCGCGAACTGCAGCGCACTGCAGATCACGCTCGACCTGCAGATCCTGGGCCAGCGCCACAAGGACATCAAGAACGGCCTGTCGGCGCCGCCGCGGCCAACGCTGCGCAATCTGCTGAACCTCGCGACCAAGCCGCACTGGTGCCTGGGCATGCTGGGCACCAAACGCCGCACCTTCGGCAATATCGTCGGTCATGCCAAGGGGGTGACCGACCTGTCCTCGCTGTCATCGTGGACGGCCGAGCAGTTCGATCCGCAGCTGAGCTGGGCCGATGTCGAATGGATCAAGAAGCGCTGGGGCGGCAAGATCATCCTCAAGGGAATCATGGACGCCGAGGATGCGCGCCTGGCGGTGGCCAGCGGCGCCGACGCGCTGATCGTCAGCAACCACGGCGGGCGCCAGCTCGATGGCGCGCCCTCGTCCATTGCCGCGCTGCCCTCGATCGTCGAAGCCGTGGGCAAGGACATCGAAGTCTGGATGGATGGCGGCATCCGCAGCGGCCAGGACGTGCTCAAGGCGCGCGCGCTGGGCGCGCAGGGCACGCTGATCGGGCGCAGCTTTCTCTATGGACTGGGCGCCTATGGCGAGGCCGGTGTCACGCGCGCGCTGCAGATCATCCAGCGCGAACTCGATATCAGCATGGCCTTTTGCGGCCGCACCCAGATCGACCAGGTGGACCGTTCCATCCTGGTTCCCGGCAGCTATCCATTGCCCTTTCCCGTCGCTTGAAAGCGCCAGCGCCGGCAATCTCTGATCGCTGTGGCGCGCCTCGCCAATAGCGCTGCCGCGCGCACCCCCGCGGCGCTATGCTGCGCGCACGGGGCATCCGCCCCCTTTTTGTTTCTTGCCGCATGCCTCCTTCCCTGATTGATTCGAGCTGGCTCTGGGCGCCCTTGGTGTTGTTCGCAGCGCTGGCCCAGACGGCGCGCAATACCGCCCAGCGTTCCCTGACCCAGGCCATCGGCACATTGCCGGCAACGCTGGTGCGCTTTCTCTACGGACTGCCGTTTGCGCTGCTCTGGCTGGGCCTGCTCTATCTGCTGGCGCCGCGCGCGCTGCCGCAGTTCAGCGCCGTGTACCTGGGCTGGATCGCGCTCGGCGCGCTGTTCCAGGTGGGGGCCACGGCCATGCTGCTGCTGGCGATGAAGGAGCGCAACTTCGCGGTTGCCGTGACGCTGTCCAAGACCGAGGTGCTGCAGGTGGCGCTGTTCGCGAGCATGTTCCTGCATGAAATCCCGACGACGCTGGCCGTGGTGGCGATGGTGATCGCCACCATTGGCGTGCTGACGCTGTCGCTGCCCGCGCGCGACAAGCGCTGGTCGCTGTCGGCCTGGTTCAGCCGTTCGGCGCTCTACGGCCTGGCCTGCGGCGCTTGTTTCGCGATTGCCTCCGTCGGTTTTCGCGGCGCCGCGCTGGCGCTCGATGAGCCTTCGCCCTGGATCAACGGCGCCTGGGGCGTGGTGCTGGCGCAGACGCTGCAGTCGCTGGTGCTCGGCGCCTGGATCGCGTGGCGCCATCCGGGCGGGCTGCTGCCGATCTTTCGCGCCTGGCGCGTGTCGCTGGTCGCGGGCAGCATGGGCGCGGTCGCGTCCATGGCCTGGTTCAGCGCCTATGCGATGCAGGGCGCGGCGCAGGTGCGCACGCTGGGCATGATCGAAGTGGTGTTCAGCTACCTGGTCTCGCGCCGCGTGCTGCGCGAGCCGCTGAGCTGGCCGGAGAAAATCGGCATGCTGCTGATGTTGCTGGGATTGGTGCTTGTGACGCTGGAGTATTGACCGCGCGCGGGCACGCGCGAGCGTCTGCAAGCACAATCGATCGGTGACTGATAGCGCCGAAACGCCCCTGCCGCGCCGCATTGCCCACCTCGACATGGACGCGTTCTATGCGTCGGTCGAGCTGCTGCGCTATCCGCAGCTCAAGGGTCTGCCGCTGGTGATTGGCGGCGGCCGGCGCGGGCCCGACAACGCGCTCTTGCAGCGCTATGCCGACCAGCCGCTGTCGTCCATTCCCGTCGAGGAATTCCCGCTGCTGAGCGACTACACCGGCCGCGGCGTCATCACCACCGCCACCTATGCCGCGCGCCAGTTCGGCATCGGCTCGGCGATGGGCCTGATGAAGGCCGCGCGGCTGTGCCCCCAGGCGATCCTGCTGCCTGTCGATTTTGCCGAGTACCGGCGGTTTTCGCGGCTGTTCAAGGAAGTGGTGCTGTCGATGGCGCCGCTGATGGAGGACCGCGGCGTCGATGAGGTCTACATCGACTTCACCGAGGTGCCCGGCGGCCAGCGCCAGGGCGGGAGGTCTCTCGCCACGCTGATGCAGCGCGCGATTGCCGATGCCACGGGCCTGAGCTGCTCGATTGGCGTCGCGCCCAACAAGCTGCTGGCAAAGATGGCCAGCGAGTTCAACAAGCCCCAGGGCATCTCGATCGTGCAGGCCGAGGACCTGCAGGCGCTGGTCTGGCCCCTGGCGTGCCGCAAGATCAACGGCATCGGCCCGAAGTCCGAGGAGAAGCTGCGGGCGCTGGGCATCGAGACCATTGCCGATCTCGCCGCGCGCCCGCGCAGCTGGCTGGTGCAGCAGTTCGGCAAGGCCTATGGTGCCTGGCTGCACGAGGCCTCCTGGGGCCGCGACGACCGGCCCGTGGTCACCGAAAGCGAGCCCGTGAGCATGAGCCGCGAGACCACCTTCGAGCGCGATCTGCATGCGCAGGGTGACCGCCAGGAGCTGGCCGGCGTCTTCACCGCGCTGTGCGAGCAGGTGGCGGCCGACCTGCAGCGCAAGGGCTACTCGGGCCGCACCATCGGCATCAAGCTGCGTTATTCCGACTTCAAGATCGCCACGCGCGACATGACGCTGGAGCTGCCCATTGCCGATGCCGCATCGATTCGCCGCGCCGCCGGCCAGTGCCTCAAGCGCGTGCCCTTGACGCAGCGCCTGCGCCTGCTGGGCGTGCGCGTGGGGGCGCTGGTCAAGGCGGGCGAGGAGGCGCCCGCCGCACGCCCCGCGGCGCGCCGTGCGCGCACCGAAGCCGACCCGTTCACCGCACCGCTTTTCTAGCCTTTACACCCCTGCGCGCCATGCGATGATCCCGCACCGGCCCTTCAATGGGCCTGTACGGCTTTGCCGTGCCGTAAAAACTATAAAGCCAGGAACCTCTTGCATGCGTATCAACTTGCCCGTCACCCAGAAAAACCATGAATTCTCGCCAGGAGAGCTGTTGGTCTCGACCACCAACACCAAAGGCGAGATCACGCATTGCAACCCCGCGTTCGTGCGCGTCAGTGGCTATTCATATGACGAGTTGATGGATCAGTCGCACAACCTGGTGCGCCATCCCGACATGCCCGCGGCCGCGTTCAAGGACATGTGGCGCACGATCGCGCATGGCTTTCCCTGGACCGGCGTGGTCAAGAACCGGCGCAAGGATGGCGACCATTACTGGGTACGCGCGAATGTCACGCCGATCATGGAAAACGGCAAACCCAGCGGCTACATGTCGGTGCGCAGCAAGCCCGACGCGGCTGCGGTGCGCGAGGCCGAAGCGCTGTATGCGCGCATGCGCGCCGAGGAGGCCGCGGGCCGGGCCACGCTGCGCCTGCGCGGCGGCGAGGTGCGGCAACTGGGCTGGCGCGGCCTGCCCAACCAGTGGCAGGACCTGGGGCTGACCGCGCGCATGGCGCTGATGCTGGTGGTGGTGGCGGTGCTGGCGCTGCTGCCCGATCTGCTGGGCTGGACCGGCCCGCTGGCCTGGGGCACGCGGGCGCTGGTGCTGGCGCTCGGTGGGGTGTGGGTGCTGTGGCGCTTTCATTCGCGCTGCGCCACCGGCCTTGAGGCCGCGCAGCGGTTTGCCGCCGATCTCGCGGGCTGCAATCTGCTGACCCAGCCCGACCCCCGCCACGTGGGCGCGAGCGGCGCCGTGGGCACGCTGCTGCGGCGCATGCAGCAGATCCAGATCAACCTGCGCGCCGTGCTCGGTGATCTGCTGCACGATGCGCGCGGCTTCGTCGACAACGCGCAGGAAACCGCCCATGGCAGCGCCGACCTCGCGGCGCGCACCGAATCCCAGGCCAGCCAGCTGCAGCAGACCGCCGCCACGCTGGAGCAGCTCGCCGGCACCGTCACTCAGACCGCCGAAACCGCCCAGCATATGGCGGTGGAAAGCGAGCAGAGCACGCAGGTGGCCAACCGCAGCGGCGCCGCGATCGGGGAAGTGGGCGCGGCCATGGAGCGCATCCGCGGCTCGTCCACACGCATGCGCGAAATCATCGGCGTGATCGAGAGCATTGCCTTTCAGACCAATCTGCTGGCCTTGAACGCCGCCGTCGAGGCCGCGCGCGCGGGCGAGCAGGGCCGGGGCTTTGCCGTGGTGGCCGGCGAGGTGCGCGCGCTGGCGCAGCGCAGTGCGGCCTCGGCCAAGGAAATCGGCACGCTGATCAACAGCACCGTCGACGGCATCAACGATGGCAACGCGCGCATGGCCCAGGCCGGCGACACCATCCAGGGCATGGTCGAGGCCGTGGACCGCGTGGGCGGACTGGTGCGCGAAATCAGCCTGGCCACGCGCTCGCAGTCGGCCGGCATTGCCCAGGTCAACGCGGCCGTGGTCGAGCTCGACCGGGCCACGCAGCAGAATGCGGCGATGGCCGAACAGTCGGCCGCGTCGGCGGTCTCTCTGGGCGGGCGGGCGCAGATGCTGCGACGCTCGGTGGCGGTCTTCAAGCTGGAATGACAAAGGGCCCGGGGCGAGCGGCGTCCCGAGCCCATGGAAGGCGCAAAGGCCGGCCCTCTATTGCCTTGCGTTGCGGATGTTCGCGGGCAGCGCCTGCGGATGGCTGGTGCGCAGCGGATTGATATCCAGGCCCCCGCGGCGCGTATAGCGCGCGTACACCAAGAGCCTTTGCGGCTCGCAGCGGCGCCAGAGGTCCATGAAGATGCGCTCGACGCACTGCTCGTGGAATTCGTTGTGGTTGCGAAAGCTCACCAGGTACTGCAGCAGGCGTTCCTCGTCGATCTTCGCGCCGGTGTAGCGGATCTGCACGCTGCCCCAGTCGGGCTGGCCCGTGACCAGGCAGTTGCTCTTGAGCAGGTTGCTGGTCAGCGTCTCGGTCACGACCGGCTCGCTGTGGTCGGCGCGCAGCAGCCCGGGCTCGGGCTGGTAATGCGTGCATTCGACATCCAGCCGGTCAAGGCTGATGCCGTCGAATTCATGCACCTGCTGGCGGTCGAACAGCTCGGGCAGCAGCAGTTGCACGCCGACGCTGCCGCGCTGCTCGCTGCCGCGCCAGGCGGCCTCGCCCAGATCGGTGCGCAGCCGCGCCAGCACTTCGCCGGCATCGGCCAGGCGCGCGTTGTTGAAGCTGTTGAGATAGAGCTTGAAGGACTTGCTCTCGATGATGTTCGGCGTCTCGCACGGAATGGTCACATGCGCCAGCGCGACCTGGGGCTTGCCGCGCAGGTTGAGCCACGACAGCTCGAACGCGGTCCACAGATCGGCGCCGAAGAACGGCGGCTGGCCCGTGAGCCCGAGCTCGGCGCGCTTGGTCGCGCGTGGCAGCGGAAACAGCAGGCTCGGGTCGTACTGGTCGATATAGGCAGAGGGCTTGCCCAGCTGCGAGTGTTCAGGGGTGTTCATCGGGGGACATCTCGGAAGGTTGCGGCGCGCGGCCGCCGAAAGACGCGTGGGAAATCAGTCGAAGCGACCCTGGCGCAGCCACTTGGTGGCAATCCATTTTTCGCCCTGGATCACGGGCGCGCCGCCATGCAGCGTGCGCGTGGCCGGGTCGGGACGCTCGTAGCTGAAGAACACGGCATGGCCGCGCTGGGGCACGACCTGCAGGCCGGCCTCGGGAAAGATGGTGGCGCCGCCTTGCGCGGGCTCGTTGAGATAGAGGATCAGCGTGCCCACGCGCTGGCCGCCGCGGCGCACGATGCTGGCCGTGCCGGGTTCATGGGGGTCGAAATAATCATGGTGCGGCTTGTACTCGGCGCCCGGGCCATAGCGCAGCACCTGCAGGCCCTCGCCGTTTTCCAGCGGCCAGTTCAGCAGCCGGGCAATGCGCTCCTCGAGCTGCTGCACCAGCGGCAGTTCGCCGCGCTGGAAGAACATGCCCTCGCTGGTGCGGTCGGGGTTGATCTCCTCGCCGCCGGAAGCGGTCTCGACGGTCAACGAGCGCGCCAGCCGGGGCCGCGCGGCATCGATCAGCGCCTGGCACTCATCCGCGGACAGGATCTCGCCAAACAGCACCACGCGCGGCGCGTCCATGCTCATCAGCACGCGCACCGCGCGGTCGCCGACATCGATGACGCCGGGCTCGCCGCCCAGCGCGGGTTCGGGCAGCCCCTGCACGCGCCCGGCGTCCAGCCCAGTGCCCAGCGCCGTGCGCGCCACGGCTTCATTCCAGCCCGCAGCGACCATGGCCGAGAGCAGCGGGCCGTCTTGCACGCCCAGCAGCCGCTGCTGGGTGATCCAGTCGTGCAATTGCGGGGAAGCGGCGGCGGCGTGGTCTTGCGCGGTCGAGTGAGAGGTCATGAAGGCAGTATGCGGGTGGGTTCCTGGGTCGATCAGTCGGCCTTGCGGCGAAACACCAGGCGCTCGGGCGTCGAGGCGGCCTGCGCAAAAGCATAGCCTTCGGCCGCAAATCCTTGCAACTGGCTGGGTCGTGTCAGGCGCTGCCGCACGGCATGGCGCGCCATCAGCCCGCGCGCGCGCTTGGCGTGGAAGCTGATGATCTTGTACTTGTCGGCCTTGAAATCCTCGAACACGCACTCGACGACGCGCGCGCGCAGCTGTTTGAGGTCCACCGACTTGAAATATTCCTGCGAGGCGAGATTGACCACGACCGGATCGGTCTCGTCCTGCAGGCGCTGGTTCAGGTGCGCGGCAATCCGCGGTGCCCAGAACGCATAGAGGTTGCTGCCGGCGGAATTCGCCAGGCGCGTGCCCATCTCCAGCCGGTAGGGCTGCATCCGGTCCAGCGGGCGCAGCACGCCGTAGAGGCCGCTGAGCATGGCCAGGTGCTCCTGGGCAAAGGCAATGTCGGCGGCCGACAGCGTGCCCGCGTCCAGCCCTTCGTAGACGTCGCCATTGAAGGCAAACAGCGCCTGGCGCGCATTCTCGGCGGTGAATTCGGGGCTCCAGGCGGCGTAGCGCGCGACATTGAGCGCGGCCAGCTTGTCGCTCAGGCCCATCAGCGCGGCCAGCGACTGCGGCGTCTGCGCGCGCAGCACGTCAATCAGCTCGGCCGATTGCGCCATGAAGGGGGAAAGCGTGTGCTGGAGGCCGGCAGGCAGCGGCGATTCGTAATCCAGGGATTTGGCAGGGGACAGCAGCAGCAGCATGGTCAGGAAAGCGAAAACAGGGAACAACAGGCCCAGAAACAACCAGGGGCCCTGAAGGCCCCTGGTTTCAGCGCATTCAAGCGTTGCTGGACTGCTCGAATGGCAGCGTCATCTCGCGCAGGTCACGGCGGGTTTCCACCAGCACCAGCGGACCTTCGTCGATCACCACCGGCGCGGGGCGCTGGCGCGGCACATGGACCGGCTTGGGTTCGGCAGCGATCGCGGCCTGCACGGCAGCAATCTTCTGGACATCCGAGTTCACCCATTCCAGGCCGGATTCACGCGCAATGCCATGCAGCGTATCGAGCGGCAGGTCGAAGCTTGCGATCTGCGGCAGGCCGGGTGCGGCTACCGGTGCTGCAGCCGGTGCGGGCGCCGGTGCTGCAACCGGAGCAGCCACGGGAGCCGCAACAGGAGCCGCAACAGGAGCCATAGCCACCGGTGCCGGCACGGGCGCTGCAACGGGTGCTTGCACCGGAGCGACCGGAGCAGCAACCGGGGCTTGGGCGACGAAAGCCGGAGCTTGCTCCCACTCGGCCTCGGCCACGGGAGCGGGTGCCACGGGTGTCGTTGCGGGAGTCCACGATGGGGCGGCCGGAGCCGGTGCCACGGGTGCCACGGGAGCCGCTGCCACAGGTGCCAGGGACTCTGCGGCCCCTGCACTGAAGTAGCTGCGGCGTGCGGGCTCGGCTTCGGCCTGTTCGGGCTGGTAGACCGGCGCATCGAGCTCGGGCGGCTGGGTGGCCTCGAATGCCGGCTGGGCCGACAGGTCACGTGCGGGACGGTCACCTCGCTCGCGGCGGTCGCGGCCATAGCGGTCACGCGAACGGCGCTGGCGGGGCTCGCCTTCGCCTGCCACGGGCGCCGGGAAGCCCTCGTCGTCGGCCGGTGCCAGTGGCTCTGGCGCGGCTGCGTTCAGCTCCTGCGGCAGGCCTTCGGCGCCGGGCGCATCCGCGGGGCGGGGCGCGCGTTCACGGCGCTCGCCGCGTTCACCGCGCTCGCCACGTTCACGGCGGCCAGTGCCTTCGGTGCGCTCGCCACGTTCGCGGCGGGGGCCGCGCTCGCCACGGCCATCGGCCTCGAGGGAGACTTCATTGTCGACAGCGCCGACCTGTGCCAGATGGGCTGCAGCTTCCAGTGGCTGACGCGCTTCCTGTTCGCGGCGCTCGTTGCGCTCACCACGTTCACCACGCTCACCACGTTCACCACGTTCACCGCGGTTGCGGCCGCCGCGTTCGCCTTCGGGGCGGCTGTTGCGTTCGCCTTCGGGGCGATTGCTGCGCTCGCCTTCGGGACGGCTGTTGCGCTCGCCTTCGGGACGGCCATTGCGGCCATCGGCGCGTTCGCCGCGGCGGCCACGGCCTTCACCGGCGCCGTCGCGGCTGCCTTCACGGTTGCCGTCACGACCACCTTCGCGGCCGCCTTCACGCGGGCCGTTGCGTTCACCGCGGCGGCCGCGGCTCTCGCCGTTGCGGGCTTCGCGGCGCGCTTCACGCGCTTCGCGGGCAGCAGGCGTTTCAGGCGTTGCCGCCGTCGGCGTTTCAGCCACGGGTGCCGGGCCAAAGCCAAACAGGTTCTTGAGCCAGGCAAAGAAGCCTTGCTCGCGCGGTGCCGCAGCGCGGGGCGCGGCATTTGGCGCAGCCGGACGCACCGGGCGCGCAGCGGCGCCAGCGGCAGGCGGCGTAGCCGCAGCGGTGGCACCCGGCGCAGCGGCGCCCGGCACGGCGGCGGCCGGCGCGGCTTGCGCACGCGGCTCGGCGACGGGCGCGGGGGTATCGCGCAGCACGCCCTTGATCACCGGGGTCTGCTTGATGGTCGGCTCCTGCGAGCGGCGCGTCACGGTGGTGTTGGCTTCGACTTCCTCGGCCAGCTTGTAGCTGGCGTCGAGGTTCTCGAGGCGCGGGTCGTCGTGCTTGAGGCGCTCGAGCTTGTAGTGCGGCGTCTCCAGCGACTTGTTGGGCACCATCAGCACCGACACGCGCTGCTTGAGTTCGATCTTGGCGATCTCGTTGCGCTTTTCATTGAGCAGGAACGACGCCACTTCCACCGGCACCTGGCAGTGCACGGCGGCCGTGTTGTCCTTCATGGACTCTTCCTGGATGATGCGCAGGATCTGCAGCGCCGAGCTTTCGGTGTCGCGGATGTGGCCCGAGCCGCCGCAGCGTGGGCAGTTGATGTGCGCGCCTTCGGACAGCGCGGGCTTGAGCCGCTGGCGGCTCATTTCCATCAGGCCGAACTTGCTGATGCTGCCGAACTGCACGCGGGCGCGGTCCTGGCGCAGCGCGTCGCGCAGGCGGTTCTCGACTTCGCGGCGGTTCTTCGACTCTTCCATGTCGATGAAGTCGATCACGATCAGGCCGCCCAGATCGCGCAGGCGCATCTGGCGCGCGACTTCGTCGGCGGCTTCGAGGTTGGTGCGCGTGGCGGTTTCCTCGATGTCGCCGCCCTTGATGGCGCGCGCCGAGTTCACGTCCACCGACACCAGGGCTTCGGTGTGATCGATCACCACCGCTCCGCCCGAGGGCAGTGTCACGGTGCGCGAGTAGGCTGATTCGATCTGGTGCTCGATCTGGAAGCGGCTGAACAGCGGCGCGTCGTCGCGGTAACGCTTGACGCGCGGCGCATGCTCCGGCATCACGTGAGCCATGAACTGCTGGGCCTGGTCGTACACGTCGTCGGTGTCGATCAGGATGTCGCCGATGTCGTGGTTGAAGTAGTCGCGGATCGCGCGGATCACCAGCGAACTCTCCTGATAGATCAGGTACGCGCCCTTGCCGGCGCGCGACGCATCGTCGATCGCGGTCCACAGCTTGAGCATGTAGTTCAAGTCCCACTGCAGCTCGGGCGCGCTGCGGCCGATGCCGGCGGTGCGCGCGATCAGGCTCATGCCTTTCGGGTACTCGAGCTGGTCGAGGTTTTCCTTCAGCTCCTCGCGGTCCTCACCCTCGATGCGGCGCGAGACGCCGCCGCCGCGCGGGTTGTTCGGCATCAGGACGAGGTAGCGGCCGGCGAGCGAGACGAAGGTGGTGAGGGCCGCGCCCTTGTTGCCGCGCTCTTCCTTCTCGACCTGGACCAGGAGCTCCTGGCCGTTGGAGATGCAGTCCTGGATGCGCGCGTCGCGGACGCTGGCGCCTTCGCGGAAGTAGTTCTTCGAGATTTCCTTGAACGGCAGGAAGCCGTGGCGGTCTTCGCCGTAGTCG
>JBEVDH010000253.1:0-4515 GCA_040514115.1 Comamonas sp.
GGCACCAGCCAGATCCACAGGCGCCGGTCGCGCACATAAAGCATCGCAAAGATCCCCAGGATCAGGAACAGGCAGCCCAGATAGACTACGTTCTTGCCGGGCCCGCGCGTGACCTGGAAAACACTCGCTTGCACGTGGGTGAAGTCATCGAGCATGAAGGTCATGGGCGCGGGATAGAACTGCGCGTCGCTCAGCGAGAACACCGCCTGGGTCATGAACGCCAGCGTCTGCGCGTCGTTCTCCAGCGGCTTGAGGCGGTTTTGTTCGCGCACGGACTGGGCCAGCTCGAACAGCACGCCATTGAGGATGCGCACCAGCACTTCGCTGGCGCGCGTGCGCTCGGCCTCGGGCACGTTGAGCTCCATGAAGCGCGAGATCGCCTGCAGGCCACCGATCTTCACGCCCGCGTCGTCGGTCGTGCCGGCATACATCTGAAGCGCGCGCAGCGCCGACTGCATCAGCGGCTCGCGCAGATCGGGGCGTCCCGCATCGACCGCCTGCGCCACATAGCGGCGCGCGGCCTGCTCGCGCAACGCCGGGTCGGCCAGCGCCATGCGCAGGCGCACGAAGGTATCCATCGTGCCTTCGACATCGGCCGGCACGCGCAGGAAACGGAAAGCATCGGCCGGGTTCTCGCGCACGCCGAGCAGGAACACGGGATTGCCGTCGCCGGTATCGACGGGCAGCATGTAGTTCTGGTATTCACGCGCCTGGCCCGACGCATCGCGCAGCTTGTAGCCAATGCTCGGGCCGATGTTGCGCAGCTCTTTTTCGGTCGTGGTCTTGTGGCCCGCGCCCAGGCGGGCGTCGATGGCCGACTTCAAATCGACCTTGCGCACGTCGGTGCCCGAGCCCGCCGCCGCCCCCTTGGCCGCACCGAAATTCTCGACGTTGATGGTGCGCAGCGCGGTGTATTCGAGCGTCAAGGTTTCCTGCGGGTCGCCGCGGCCCGGACCCGCGCGCGTGAACTCGCTGGTGCCGCCAATCGTGCCCTCGACGTTGAACGGCGTGGCCGTGCCATCGAGCGGCACGGCGCGCATCTTGACGGACGAACCGCCGTCATCGAAGCTTGACTGGTAGATCTCCACGCCCTTGTAATGCGCCGGATGGTTGACCTCGATGCGCCGGGCGGTCTGCTCGCCGGTTTCCTTGTCGTGGATGATCACTTCGCTGGCAAACAGCTTGGGCATGCCGGTGGAGTAGTACTCGACGATGAACTTCTTGAGCTCCACCGCAAAAGGCAGCTCCTGCAGCAATACGCCGTCCGACTGGTTCAGGATGGCGGTGCTCGACTGCGTGCCTTCGGCGACCATCAGGTTGCCGCGGAAGGTCGGGTTGCGCTCCGACAGGCGGTGCTCGGGCGCGACATCGGCCACCCGGCCGCCGCCCGTGTACGGCGTCTTGTCGCCAAACAGCATCTGCGCGCGCACGATCAGGTCGCCGTCAAACAGCCCACCCAGGCAGATCAGGACGATGGCGCTGTGCGTCGCGATGTAGCCCAGCTTGTGCGCCGCGCCGGCCTTGGCCGCCACCATCGTGCCCGTGCCACGCGGCTGCAGCCGCACCTTCCAGCCGCCTGTCGCCAGCAGCGTGCCCAGGCGCTCGGCGGCTTCCTGCGGCGTGCCACGCACCTCGGCCTGGGCGCGGTGACGAAACGCCTCCAGGCTCTTCTCGCGGATGTTTTCCCGGTAGCTGCGCAGGTCGGCCAGGTATCTGGGCGCATTGCGCGCCACGCACAGGCTGGTGCTGGCCACCAGAAACGCCAGGATCAGCAGGAACCACCAGGCGCTGTAGACCGCGTTGAGCTTGAGTGCCAGGAACAGCTGGGCCCAGAACGGCCCGAACTGGTTGACATAGTTGACCGCTGGCTCATGCTGCTTGAGCACCGTGCCAATGACCGACGCGATGCAGATGATCGTGAGCAGTGCAATCGCAAAGCGCATCGACGACAGCAGCTCGACGCCTGCGCGCCAGGCGCGGGATCGAAGGGAGGAAGGCGCGCGGTGAGAGGTATCTGGCATGGAAGAATGACGCAAAGCCCGGAAGCAAAAAGGCGGGACCATCACAGCGAAGGATGGACCCGCCCAGATTGGGTTTTGTGACCGATGTTTGGTTCCCCGCGCTGCAGGCAACAACGAATCAGTGGATCAACGCAGGCCGGCAATATAGTCCGCAACGGCCCTGATTTCACGGTCGTTGAGTTTGGCCGCCACCTGGGACATCGGCAGGCTGTTGCCACGCTTGCCGTCTCGGAACTCTATCAGCTGTTTGATAGTGTAGTCCGCGTGCTGGCCTGCCAGGCGCGGGTACTGCACGGGCAGGCCGGCGCCGTTGGGGCTGTGGCAGCCGGCGCAGGCGGCGATGTTGCGCTCCTGGATGCCACCGCGGAAGATGCGCTCGCCCAGCACGACCAGCTCCTTGTCCTTGGCATAGCCGCCCTTGGACTTCTGGGCCGCGAGCCAGAAGGAGATGTTCTTCATTTCCTCATCCGACAGCGCCGAGGCGAAGCCCTGCATGACCGGGTCCTTGCGCGCGCCGCTCTTGAAATCCTGCAACTGCTTGACCAGATACTCGGGATGCTGCTGGGCCAGGGCCGGATTAGCCACAATGGTCGAGTTGCCATCTGCACCGTGGCATGCTGCACACACTGCGGTAAACCCTGACGCCCCTTTGGCCAAGTCCAGCTTGGCGTTTGCCTGGGGTGCCGCAGGCTTTTCGCCTGCCGCAAGGGCCGGAAGAGCGGGTGCTGCCAAAAAGGCAGCCATCAGCATAGAGGCGAGCAACTTCATATCGAGGGCCTGTTGTTAGGTGCACTGAACCGCACAATTCTACAATGAGGCTCCCAAGCACTGATACCCCCCCATGACGAACTCCTCCCCCGCACCGGTTGCGGGCACGCCTTCTCCCGCCATCGATGGCAAGCTCGCCATGGGCTGGATGCACACCGCGCGCTTTCTCACGACGGCCGCGCAGCTGCACCATCTGCCCACCATTGAAGTTCCTGAAATTGCCTTTGTCGGCCGCTCGAACGCCGGAAAGTCCACCTGCATCAACACGTTGACGCAGCAAAAGCAATTGGCGTTCGCGTCCAAGAAGCCCGGCCGCACGCAGCACATCAACCTGTTCTCGCTGGGTCGCCAGGGCCTCACCGATGCGGTGCTGGCCGATCTTCCCGGCTATGGCTATGCCGCAGTGTCGCGCTCGGACAAGGTCCGCTGGCAACAGGTCATGCTCAACTACCTGATCACGCGCGAAGGCCTCACTGGCATCGTGCTGCTGTGCGATCCGCGCCTGGGCCTGACCGAGCTGGACGAAGCGCTGCTCGAAGCCGTGCGCCCGCGCGTCGAGGACGGTCTCAAGTTCCTGATCCTGCTGACCAAGGCCGACAAGCTCACGCGTGCCGAGCAGACCAAGGCGCTGTCCATTGCACGGCTGCAGGCCGGCGGCGGCGAGGCAATGCTGTTCTCGGCGCTCAAGAAACAGGGCGTGGAAGATGTAGCTCAGCTACTATGGAGGTGGTCGCATCCCGCAGAACCTGCGGCGGCCACGCCCGCAGTGCCGCCCGCCGACGCGCCAGGCACCGACGAACCTCAGGCCAACTAGCTTTCAGCACAGGGTCCGCCAGGCGCTGGAAGCTACCGAGAGAGAGTAGCTTCATGATCCAGACCTGCGACCATGTCCTGCCCCACGGCATCACCCTGCGCTGCCGCACCGCGGGCACACCGGGCCAGCCGGTGCTGCTGTTCCTCCATGGATTTCCCGAAGGCGCGTTCATCTGGGATGCGCTGCTGGCGCATTTCTGCGCCCCGGAAAACGGCGGTTTCCGCTGCGTGGCGCCCGATCTGCGCGGTTATGGCGACTCGAGCAGCCCGCCCGAGGTGGCGGCCTACCAGGCGCGCAATCTGGTGCAGGACATCCGCGCCCTGATTGCCATCGAGAGCCCGCAGGCCCCGCTGGCGGCCCTGGTGGCGCATGACTGGGGCGGCGCCGTCGCCTGGAGCGTGGCCGGCCAGCACCCGGACTGCATGGACCGGCTCATGATTCTCAACGCCCCCCACGCGGGGGCGTTTTTGCGCGAGCTGCGCGAACAGGCCGAGCAGCGCAACGCCAGCGACTACATGCGCTTTCTGCGCCGCGCGGATGCGCCGCAGCTGCTTGCCGAGAACGATTGGCAGCGCACTTTTGGTTTCTTCGCGCAGCCCGACGGCCAGCTGCCGGCCTGGCTCACGCCCGCGCTGCAGGACGAGTACCGGGCGCAATGGGCGCATGGGCTGCAGGGCCCGTGCCACTACTACGGCGCCAGCCCGCTGTTTCCTCCCGCACCGGGCGAGCCCGACCATCTTGCCGCGTTGCAGCTGCCCGAGCCGGTGCTGCACGTCGCGGTGCCGACGCTGGTGCTGTGGGGCATGAACGATCCGGCGCTGCGCCCGGGGCTGCTCGAAGGCCTTGAAGAATGGGTGCCGCGGCTGCAGATCCAGCACCTGCGCAACACCTCCCACTGGGTGGTGCACGAGC
>JBEVDH010000286.1:0-17409 GCA_040514115.1 Comamonas sp.
CGGGGACCGGGGGCAAGATAGCTACTTTTACCGTTCGTCCTGAGCTTGTCGAAGGATGGACGGCCTGTCCTTCGGTACAGGCATGACCTTACCGAGCAGGCAAGCCCCACTTCCTAAAACGACAACGCCTCGATCAACTCCGTCTCGATCGCAATCTGCCGCGCATTGTGCTGCAGCTGCGCGCCCTCGATCAGGAAGGTGTCCTCGACACGTTCTCCCAGCGTGCTGACCTTGGCCAGCTGGATGCTCAGGCGGTGGCGCGCGAGCAGGCGGGCGACCACGTAGAGCAGGCCGGCGCGGTCGATGGCGGAGATGCTCAGCAGCCAGTGCTGGGCCTTTTCGTCGGGGCTGAGGCTCACGCGCGGCACCATTGGGAAGCTCTTGACGCGGCGCGAGACGCGGCGCTGCGAGGGCTCGGGCAGTTCGCCGCCGCGCTCGATGGTCTGCACGAGCTCGGTTTCCACGAGATTCATCAATTCCCGGTAGCGTTCCTGCATGGCCGGCGCGACGATCTGGAAGGTGTCGAGCGCATAGCCGTTGCGCGCGGTATGCACGCGTGCGTCGAGGATGCTGAAGCCGGCGCGGTCGAAGTAGCTGCAGATGCGCGCAAACAGGTCGGCCTGGTCGCGCGCGTAGACCAGCACCTGCAGGCCTTCGCCCGCGAGCGACTTGCGCGCGCGCACGATCGGGTGCGAGGCGCCGACGTTGCGCGACAGGTGGCGCGTATGCCAGGCGATGTCGGCCGCTTCGTGGCGCATGAAGTAGCTCACGTCCAGCGTCTCCCAGAGCTTCTTGTGCGACTCGAAGGGCTGGGCCGACAGCGCCAGCTGCACCAGCGCCTCGCGCTTGCGCGACTCGATCTCGGCCGCGGCATCGGGGGCGCGCCCGCCGAGCACACGCAGCGTCGAGCGGTACAGGTCTTCGAGCAGCTTGCCCTTCCAGGCATTCCAGACCTTGGGGCTGGTGCCGCGAATATCGGCCACGGTGAGCAGGTACAGCGCCGTGAGCCGGCGCTCGTTGCCCACGCGCTGCGCGAAGGCGCCAATCACTTCGGGGTCGGCCAGGTCCTGCTTTTGCGCGACCTGGCTCATCGTCAGGTGCTCGCGCACCAGGAACTCGACCAGCGCCGCGTCGGCCTTGTCGATGCCGTGCGCACGGCAAAAGCGCTTGACCTCCACGGCACCAATGACCGAGTGGTCGCCGCCGCGGCCCTTGCCGATGTCGTGGAACAGCGCCGCGAGGTACAGCAGCCAGGGCTTGTCCCAGCCACCCGCGAGCTGCGAGCATGCCGGGTACTCGTGGGCATGCTCGGCCATGAAGAAGCGGCGCATGTTGCGCAGCACCATCAGGATATGCTGGTCGACGGTGTAGACATGGAACAGGTCGTGCTGCATCTGGCCGACGATGCGCCGGAACGGCCAGAGGTAGCGCCCGAGCACCGAGGTCTGGTTCATCAGCCGCATCGCATGCGTGAGGCCGCTGGGCTGCTGCAGGATTTTCAGGAAGGTGGCGCGGTTGACCGGGTCGTGGCGAAAGCCGCTGTCCATCAGGCCGCGCGCATGGTAGAGCGCGCGCAGCGTGCGGGCTGACAGGTCGGTGAGGCCGACATGGGTCTCGTAGACCAGGAAGGTCTCGAGAATCGCATGCGGGTGGCGCTCATAGAGATCGTCGCTGGCGATCTCGATCATTCCCGCCTTGTCGAAAAAGCGCTCGTTGAGCGGCACCAGCTCGTGCGAGCAGGGGCTCACGCGCTCCTCGATGTTCAGCCGCAGGATATGGCACAGCTGCATCACGGCCTTGGCGGCCCAGTAGTACTCGCGCATCAGCGTTTCGCTCGCGCGCAGCGCCAGGCGCTGGCCGTCGGGCGCCGTGGACTGGAAGCCGAAGCTCTCGGCCACCGCGGTCTGCAGGTCGAACACCAGCCGGTCTTCATGGCGCCCTGAAATCGCATGCAGCCGCGCGCGCACCAGGCTCAGCAGGGCTTCGTTGGCTTCGAGCTGCTGGGCTTCGAGCTCGGTGGCCAGGCCGTTGACGGCAAGCTCGCGCCAGCTGTTGCCCAGGCCCGCGGCGCGCGCCAGCCACGTGATGTACTGCAGGTCGCGCAGGCCGCCGGGCGACTCCTTGCAGTTGGGCTCGAGCGCGTAGGGCGTGTTTTCGTATTTGTTGTGGCGCTGGCGCATCTCCAGCGTCTTGGCCGTCATGAACGCGCGCGGGTCCATCTGTTCGCGGTAGTGGCGCGAGAAGTCCTCGAACAGCGCCTGGCCGCCGCAGATGCGGCGCGCCTCGAGCAGCGCCGTCTGCACGGTGACATCGCGCTCGGATTCTTCCAGGCATTCGGCCACGGTGCGCACGCTCGAGCCGATCTCCAGCCCCGCGTCCCAGCAGCTGCCGATGAATTGCTCGAGCTGGCCCGCGAGCGCACTGCCCGCCACGGCGGGCGCGGGCAGCAGCACCAGAACATCGACGTCGGACGCCGGAAACAGCTGCGCGCGGCCGTAGCCGCCGACGGCCAGCAGGGCGGCATCGGCCGGCAGCCCGGAATGCTCCCAGAGCTGGCACAGCACGCGGTCGGCCAGTGCACTCAACTGGTGCAGCGCCTGGCGGATATTGCGCTTTTGCGTGGCGGGCGTGAGCAGGGTGGCCACGAGGGCCGCCTTGTCGAGGCGATAGGTGTCACGCAGGGCGTGCAAAGGATTCATGTGCAATAGAAGAATAGAAAAAATCCACCATGGCTCAAGCAAGAATCATGCGCGTGAAAGCCCTCGCCGGGCACCCTTGCCGGGCACCGCGTTCAACAGCGCGTCGTGGTCACGAATGCGGGCAGCGGCGGCGAGCCGGCCGACAGCGTCATGACTTCGTAGCCGGTCGGCGTCACGACCAGCGTGTGCTCCCATTGCGCCGACAGGCTGTGGTCCTTGGTGACGATGGTCCAGCCGTCGCGGCCCAGCTCCTTGATGTCGCGCTTGCCCAGGTTGAGCATGGGCTCGACGGTGAACACCATGCCGGCTTCGAGCACCGTGCCTTGGCCGGGGCGCCCATAGTGCAGGATCTGCGGCTCCTCGTGGAACTTGCGGCCGATGCCGTGGCCGCAGAACTCGCGCACCACCGACAGACCGTGGCCCTCGGCAAAGTGCTGGATTGCATGGCCGATGTCGCCCAGCGTGTTGCCGGGCTTGACCTGCTGGATGCCCAGCCACATCGACTCGAACGTCAGCTGCGACAGGCGCTTGGCGGCAATCGAGCATTCGCCGATCATGTACATGCGCGAGTTGTCGCCATACCAGCCTTCGGGCGTGATCACGGTGACGTCCACGTTGGCGATGTCGCCCTTCTTCAAGGGCTTGTCGCTGGGAATGCCGTGGCAGACCACATGGTTGACCGAGGTGCATAGGTGCCCGGGATAGGGCGGGTAGCCCGGCGGCTGGTAGCCGATGGTGGCCGACACGGTACCCTGGCTGGCCATGCACTCGGCGCCCAGGCGGTCGATTTCCGCGGTGGTGATGCCGGGTTTGATGTGGGGGGCAATATAGTCCAGCACTTCGGAAGCCAGACGGCAGGCGACGCGCATGCCTTCGATGTCTTCGGCTGTTTTGATGGTGATGCTCATCGCTCGATTATCCCATTGCACCTCCGGGCCTGCAGGGATCACGCCGGCGGACCTCACGTGGCACCGGTAAAATGCCGGCCATCGCCCACGGCGCCCCCGCGCCGTCTCCACGCCTCATATTCCCGACAGGCTGCCACGTGACCTTGCATTTGACCCAGCTGGAGGGCGGCAACGCCCTGAGCTCTTTCCGCGCCCAACAACTGCTTTCCGCCCTGGAAGCGATCCACCCCAAGATCAACGGCGTGTCCGCGCGCTTCGTGCACCTCGTGGCCACCGACACCGCGCCCGACGCCGATGCCCACACCCGGCTGGCCGCGCTGCTGACCTATGGCGAGCCCTATGCCGGCCCGACCGACGGCCTGGTCGTCGTCGTGACGCCGCGTCTGGGCACGATCTCGCCCTGGGCGTCGAAGGCCACCGACATCGCGCGCAACTGCGGGCTGGCGATCCAGCGCGTCGAACGCATCACCGAATACCGCATCCAGCTCAAGACCGGCCTGCTTGGCGGCACGCCCGAGCTCACGCCGGAGCAGCTCGACCAGGTCGCCGCGTTGCTGCATGACCGCATGACCGAGTCGGTCATGACCTCGCGCAATGAAGCCGCCAAGCTGTTCACCGAGCTGCAGGCGCAGCCGATGGCCTTTGTCGATGTGCTCGGCGGCGGCGCAGCCGCGCTGCTGGCGGCCGACAAGGCCTGGGGGCTGGCGCTGGCAGAAGACGAGATCGGCTATCTGGTCGATGCCTTCCAGGGCCTGCAGCGCAATCCCACCGATGTGGAGCTGATGATGTTCGCGCAGGCGAACTCCGAGCACTGCCGCCACAAAATCTTCAATGCCAGCTTCACCATCGACGGTGTGGCGCAGGAGAAATCGCTGTTCGGCATGATCCGCCACACGCACCAGGTCTCGCCCCAGCACACGGTGGTGGCCTATTCGGACAATGCGTCGATCATGGAAGGCCATGCAGTCGAACGCTTTGTCGCCAGGCTCGATGCCGCTGGCGGCCAGGGCAGCGCGCCGAGCTATGTGAAGCAGCAGGCCACGCACCACGTGCTGATGAAGGTCGAGACGCACAACCACCCGACGGCGATCTCGCCCTTTCCCGGTGCCTCGACGGGCAACGGCGGCGAGATCCGCGACGAAGGCGCGACCGGCCGCGGCTCCAAGCCCAAGGCGGGCCTGAGCGGCTTCACGGTCTCCAAGCTCTGGGGCAGCGAGATCGGCCGGCCCGAGCACATCGCCAGCCCGCTGCAGATCATGACCGAAGGGCCGCTGGGCGGCGCGGCGTTCAACAACGAGTTCGGGCGCCCGAACCTCGCGGGCTATTTCCGCGAGTACGAGCAGGAAGTCGGCAGCGTGCTGCGCGGCTACCACAAGCCCATCATGATTGCCGGCGGTCTGGGCGTGATCGATTCCGAGCAAACGCAAAAAATCCTGTTCCCCGCGGGTTCGCTGCTGATCCAGCTCGGCGGCCCGGGCATGCGCATCGGCATGGGCGGCAGCGCCGCCAGCTCGATGGCCACCGGCACCAATGCGGCCGAGCTCGACTTCGACTCGGTGCAGCGCGGCAACCCCGAAATCGAGCGCCGGGCGCAGGAGGTGATCAACCACTGCTGGCAGCAGGGCGCGGACAATCCGATTCTCGCGATCCACGATGTGGGCGCGGGCGGGCTGTCGAATGCCTTTCCGGAACTGATCAACGACGCGGGCCGCGGTGCACGCTTCGATCTGCGCGCCGTGAACCTCGAGGAGTCGGGTCTGTCGCCCAAGGAAATCTGGTCGAATGAAAGCCAGGAGCGCTATGTGCTGGCGATCGCGCCCGAGTCGCTGGCGCAGTTCAGCGCGTTCTGCGAGCGCGAGCGCTGCCCGTTCGCGGTGATCGGCACGGCCACCGAGGAGCGCCAGCTGGTGCTCGAAGACACGGCCGTGGCCGCGGGCGACCAGAAATTCGCCGTGAACATGCCGATGAATGTGCTCCTGGGCAAGCCGCCCAAGATGCACAAGGAAGTGACCTCGGTCGAGCGCACGCTGCCCGCCATGCTGCTGACCGGCGTGCCGCTGGAATCCGCCGTGATCGACGTGCTCGCGCACCCGACGGTGGCCTCCAAGCGCTTTTTGATCACCATTGGCGACCGCGCCGTGGGCGGCCTGACGCACCGCGACCAGATGGTCGGCCCGTGGCAGGTGCCGGTGGCCGACGCCGCCGTGACGCTGGCCGACTTCCGCGGCTTCGCGGGTGAAGCGATGGCGATGGGCGAGCGCACGCCGCTGGCATCGATCAATGCGCCGGCCTCGGGCCGCATTGCCGTGGCTGAAGCCATCACCAACTTGCTGGCCGCGCCCATCGAGCTGCCGCGCGTCAAGCTTTCGGCCAACTGGATGGCGGCCTGCGGCGAGCCGGGCGAAGACGCCGCGCTGTATGCGACCGTCAAAGCCGTCGGCATGGAACTGTGCCCGGCGCTCGATATCTCCATTCCCGTGGGCAAGGACTCCCTGTCCATGCGCACGCAGTGGCAGGAAAACGGCGTGACCAAGAAGGTCACCTCGCCCGTGAGCCTGATCATCACCGCCTTTGCCTCGATCGACGATGTGCGCGGCACGCTCACGCCGCAGCTCGATGCGCTGGAAGAAGACACGACGCTGGTGCTGGTGGATCTGGGCCGCGGCAAGATGCGCATGGGCGGCTCGATCCTCGGCCAGGTGCTGGGCCAGAGCGGCAATGAAACCCCCGACCTCGACGATGCGCAGGACCTGGTGCAGCTGGTCAAGGCCGTCAACGCGCTGCGCGCCAAGGGACAGATCCTGGCCTACCACGACCGCGGCGACGGCGGCCTGCTGGCGACGGCCGCGGAAATGGCCTTTGCCGGCCACGTGGGTGTGTCGCTCAATGTCGACATGCTGGTCATCGAAGGCGACGGCATTTCCGACAGCCGCATGGACAGCGGCGACAGCAAGAACTGGGCGCAGCAGGTCAGCGGCCGGCGCGAGGAGCTCACGCTCAAGGCCTTGTTCAATGAAGAGATCGGCGTGGTGCTGCAGGTCAAGACCTCCGAGCGCAATGCCGTGATGCAGACGCTGCGCGAGCATGGCCTGGCGCAGTGCAGCCATTTCGTCGGCAAGACCCGTCCGCTGTCGAGCACCATTGATGCGGGCAAGGGCAAGCTGGAGGTGTGGCGCGATGCCAAGTCGGTGTTCAGCGCCTCGATCAGCGACCTGCACCAGGTGTGGGACGCGGTGAGCTGGAAGATTGCGCAGCAGCGCGACAATCCGGCCTGCGCCGATGCCGAGCACGCGGCCGCGGGCGCAGCCACCGATCCGGGCATGCATCTGGAGCTGAGCTTCGATCCGCAGCAGAACGTGGCCGCGCCGTTCCTCCATCTCGCCAAACCCCGCGTCGCGGTGCTGCGCGAGCAGGGCGTGAACTCGCATGTCGAGATGGCCTATGCGTTCACCGAAGCCGGCTTTGAGGCCGTCGACGTGCACATGACCGATCTGCAGACCGGCCGCGCCAGGCTGCAGGACTTCGCCGGCGTCGTGGCCTGCGGCGGCTTCAGCTACGGCGACACGCTGGGCGCGGGCATTGGCTGGGCGCGTTCGATCACCTTCAACGAGCGCCTGTCGCAGGAGTTCCAGCAGTTCTTCGGCCGCACCGACACGTTTGGCCTGGGCGTATGCAACGGCTGCCAGATGTTTGCCGAACTCGCCGAGATCATTCCCGGCGCGCAGGACTGGCCGCGCTTCACGCAAAACCAGAGCAACCGCTTCGAGGCGCGTCTGTCGATGGTCGAGGTGCTGGAGTCGCCTAGCCTGTTCCTGCAGGGCATGGCCGGCAGCCGCCTGCCGATCGCCGTGGCGCATGGCGAAGGCTTTGCCAACTTCAGCGAGCGCGGCAATGCCGCGCAGGCGCTGGCCGCGATGCGCTTCGTGGACAACCACGGCCAGCCCACCGAGCAGTACCCGTTCAACCCGAACGGCAGCGCCGATGGCCTCACGGCAGTGACCACGGCCGACGGCCGCTTCACGGCCATGATGCCCCACCCCGAGCGCGTGTTCCGCAATGTGCAGATGAGCTGGACCTCGGGCGACAAGAGCGAGTTCAGCCCTTGGATGCATGTATGGCGCAACGCCCGCAAATGGGTTGGATAATCTCTGTCGAGAGAAAAAGGAACGGGCCGCAAGGCCCGTTTTCATGGGCCGGCTTCAGCCCTCCAGAAGCTGCCTGCGCGCGGCAATGAAGTCGGACCTGGCTTGCATGCGCAGCGGGTCATGAGGGGCGCGCAGGCGCTGCTGCCCCGCGACCCAGACCTGCTGTAGCGCCGAGCTGCGCGAACTGGCAAACACATGCCCGGCCAGCGCGGTTTCAAAAGGCAATCCGCTGAGCGCGATATGGTCGGCATCGAGCACCACGAGATCCGCCTGCTGGCCCGCCTGCAGCCCGCCGATCGCGCGGCCCGCGGCCTGGGCACCGCCGGCCACCGCCTGCAGCAGCATCGCGGTGGCGACCTGCGGATGGGCGGCATGGGCCAGCACATTGCGTTCGCGCCGCTGCAGCCGCTGGCTGTATTCCAGCAGCATCAGTTCCTCGGCCGCGTTGACGCAGACCTGGCTGTCGGAGCCCACGCCCCAGCGCCCGCCATGGCGCAGCCAGCGCGGCAGATCGAAAACGCCGTCGCCCAGATTGGCCTCGGTGCTCGGGCACAGGCCGGCGACGGCGCCGCGGCGTGCGGCCGCCTTGCATTCGCGCGCCGTCATGTGGGTCGCGTGCACCAGGCACCAACGCGCATCGACGGGCGCATGGTCGAGCAGCCACTGCACCGGCGGCTGGCCGCTCCAGGCAAGGCAGTCGCGGACCTCCTGGCGCTGCTCGGCAATGTGGATATGCACGGGCGCCTTGGGTAGCAGCGCATGCATCCCGGCAACGACGGACTTGAGACTTTCGGGAGGCACCGCGCGCAGCGAATGCGGCGCCACGCCCAGCGCCGCGCCCTGCGCGCGCACCACCGGCGCCAGGCGCTGCAGCAGCGCCAGCAGCGTCTCGGTGCCGTGGACAAAGCGCGCCTGCTCGGCCGTCGGCGGGGCGCCGAAGCCGCCGGTCTGGTAGAGCACGGGCAGCAGCGTCATGCCGATGCCGGTGCGGCGCGCGGCGCGCAGCAGCGCCAGGCTCAAGGTGGCGTCGTCGGCATAGGGCCGGCCGCCCGCGTCATGGTGCAGGTAGTGGAACTCGCAGACCGAGGTATAGCCGGCTTCGAGCATCTCGAGATACACCCAGACGGCAATCGCTTCGAGCATTTCCGGCGTGATGCGGTTGGCAAAGCCGTACATCCGCTCACGCCAGCTCCAGAAGCTGTCCGGCCCCGGGCCACGCCATTCGGTCAGGCCCGCAAACGCGCGCTGGAACGCATGCGAGTGCAGATTGGGCAGGCCCGGCAGCACCGGCCCGGCCGCGCGCGCCACGTTCGGGGGGGGCGGCACCCCGCTTTCGACCTGCCGAAAGCAGCCGTGCGCATCCCAGCGCAGCAGCACTTCGCGCGCCCAGCCCTGGGGCAGCAGCGCATCCTCGGCCCAGAGCGCGCGCACCGGGGCGGTGAAAGTCGCGCCCGCCGTGCTCATGCTGCAATGCGCCCCTGGCGCACGATGGTGCAGGCCGGACGCTGGCCCAGCCAGTAGGCCAACTCAGCGGATTCGCGCACCGGCCAGAGCACGAAATTGGCCGGCCGCCCGCTGGCAATCAGCCCGTGTGAGTCCTGCAGGCCGAGCGCGCGCGCGGCGTGGCGCGTGATGCCGGCAAGCGCCTCGGACACCGTCAGGCCAAACAAGGTGCAGGCCATGTTGGCCATCAGCAGCAGGCTCAGGCAGGGCGAGCTGCCGGGGTTGTGGTCGGTGGACACGGCCATTGGCACGCCGGCGGCGCGCAGCGCCTCGATCGGTGGGCGCCGGGTGTCGCGCAGCGTGTAGAACGCGCCGGGCAGCAGCACCGCCACCGTACCCGCGGCGCGCATCGCGGCAATGCCCGCGGGCGACAGATGCTCCACATGGTCGCACGACAGCGCGCCATGGCGCGCAGCCAGCGCCGCGCCTTCCATGTTCGACAGCTGCTCGGCGTGCAGCTTGATCGGCAGGCCCAGGCGTTTGGCGGCGAGGAATACCTGCTCGGTTTCAGCCAGCGAGAACGCCATGCGCTCGCAGAACACATCGACCGCATCGACCAGGCCTTCTGCGGCCAGCGTGGGCAGCATGTCGTTGCAGACCCGGTCGATATACGCCTGGCTGCGGCCGGCGTATTCGGGCGGCAATGCATGCGCGCCCAGGAAGGTGCAGCGCACCGTCACGCCGCAGGCTTCGCCCAGGCGCCGCGCCACGCGCAGCTGCTTGCGTTCGTGCGCCAGCGCCAGGCCATAGCCCGATTTGATCTCGATCGCGCCCACGCCGTCCAGCAGCAATTGCCGCAGACGCGGCAGCGCCAGGGCCAGCAATTCATCCTCGCTCGCGGCGCGCGTGGCCGCGACGGTCGACACGATACCGCCGCCCGCGCGCGCAATGTCCTCATAGCTGGCGCCCGCGATGCGCAGCGCGAATTCCTGCGCGCGCTGGCCGCCATAGACCAGATGCGTGTGGCAGTCGACCAGGCCCGGCGTTGCCAGCCGGCCCTGGCCATCCTGCTGGGGCAGATGCGCATGGCCCGCGGGCAGCGCGCCTGCGGGGCCGACCCAGGCAATGCGCCCCTGGTCCACGACAATGCACGCGCTTTCGCCGGTGCCGACCCGCATATCGGGCGCGCACAGCTCCGCTGCGAGCGTGACCGGCTGCCAGCAGCCATCGGCCGAGGGCCGCGCGGCAAAAGGGACGGCGTAGGGCATGGCGTCAGCGCTGCATCGGCAGGTCCAGGCCATGCTGGCGCGCGGTGTCCAGTGCCTGCGCGTAGCCCGCGTCGGCATGGCGTATCACACCGCTGGCCGGGTCGTTCCAGAGCACGCGCGCCAGGCGCTGCGCGGCTTCGGGCGTGCCGTCGGCCACGACCACCATGCCCGCGTGCTGCGAGTAGCCCATGCCGACGCCGCCGCCGTGGTGCAGGCTGACCCAGGTCGCGCCGCTGGCCGTGTTGAGCAGGGCGTTGAGCAGCGGCCAGTCCGAGACCGCATCGCTGCCGTCGAGCATGGCTTCGGTTTCGCGGTTCGGGCTGGCGACCGAGCCGCAGTCGAGGTGGTCGCGCCCGATCACGATCGGTGCCTTGAGCTCGCCGCTGTGCACCATCGCGTTGAACGCGAGGCCCGCCTGGTGGCGCTCGCCCAGGCCCAGCCAGCAGATGCGCGCGGGCAGGCCCTGGAAGGCGATGCGCTCGCGCGCCATGTCGAGCCAGCGGTGGATGTGCCCGTTGGCGGGAAACAGCTGCTTGATGCGCGCATCGGTGCGGTAGATGTCTTCGGGGTCGCCCGAGAGCGCGACCCAGCGAAACGGCCCCTTGCCTGCGCAAAACAGCGGCCGGATATAGGCCGGCACGAAGCCCGGGAAGTCGAACGCGTTCTGCACTCCCGCATCGAGCGCGACCTGGCGCAGGTTGTTGCCATAGTCCACCGTGGGAATGCCCATGGCGTGGAAGTCGAGCATCGCGCGCACCTGCAGCGCGCAGCTGTGCGCGGCCGCCGCCGCCAGGCGCGCGTGCTCGGCCGGATCGTCGGCCGCGGCGCGCCACTGCGCGATGCTCCAGCCCGCGGGCAGGTAGCCATGCACCAGGTCATGCGCCGAGGTCTGGTCGGTGACGATATCCGGGCGCATGCCGCCGGCCTGGGCGCGGCGCGCGAGCTCGGGAAACACCTCGGCCGCGTTGCCACACAGCGCGACCGAGAACGCGCGCCGCGCCGCGCTGTGCTGCGCGATCAGCGCCAGCGCGTGGTCGAGGTCGCGCGCCTGCTGGTCCACATAGCGCGTGCGCAGGCGCAGGTCGATGCGGCTTTGCTGGCATTCGACGGCGAGCACGCAGGCGCCGGCCAGCACCCCGGCCAGCGGCTGCGCGCCGCCCATGCCGCCCAGGCCCGCGGTGAGGATCCAGCGCCCGGCCAGATCGCCGCCATAGTGCTGGCGGCCGGCCTCGGCAAAGGTCTCGAAGGTGCCCTGCACGATGCCCTGGGTGCCGATGTAGATCCAGCTGCCGGCCGTCATCTGGCCGAACATCATCAGGCCCTTGCGGTCGAGTTGGTGGAAGTGCTGCCAGTGCGCCCAGTGCGGCACCAGGTTGGAGTTCGCCAGCAGCACGCGCGGCGCGTTCTCAAAGGTCTTGAGCACACCGACGGGCTTGCCCGACTGCACCAGCAGCGTCTCGTCGGGCGCGAGCCTTCTGAGCGACGCGAGGAGCTGGTCATAGCACTCCCAGTTGCGCGCCGCGCGGCCGATGCCGCCGTACACCACCAGGTCCTCGGGGCGCTCGGCCACCTCGGCATCGAGGTTGTTCTGCAGCATGCGGTAGGCGGCTTCGATCAGCCAGTTCCGGCAGCTCAGCTGCGGGCCGCGCGGCGCGCGCACCACGCGCGCCGGGTCATGCCGGTGGCCGGCGCTGGTTCTTGCAGCATCGGTTTTCATGGGGCTCCTCCAGTCTCCAGCGCGTGGCTGGGCAGGCATTGCAGCAGCGCGGCGGGCCAGGGGCCCTGCAGCGCCCACTGGCGCATGGCCTCGATGTCGGGCGCCAGGCACCGGTCGTGCGCGAGAAAGGCCACGCGCGCCCGCACGGCGGCGAACTGGGCCTCGAGCAGCGGCGAGGTTTTGCGGCGGCGGTCGAACTCCAGGCCCTGCGCCGCGGCCGCGGCCTCGATGCCGACCACGACCGCGGTGTTGTCCACCATCTCGGCCAGGCGCCGCGCGGCAAAGGTGGACATCGCCACATGGTCCTCCTGGTTGGCCGAGGTCGGCAGACTGTCGACGCTGGCCGGGTGCGCCAGCGACTTGTTTTCCGAGGCCAGCGCCGCGGCCGTGACCTGCGCCATCATGAAACCCGAATGCAGGCCGCTGTCATGCACCAGGAACGCCGGCAGGCCCGACAGCTGCGTGTCGAGCAGCAGCGCGGTGCGCCGCTCCGACATCGCGCCGATTTCGGCAATTGCCAGCGCCAGGATATCGGCCGCAAACGCCACCGGTTCGGCATGGAAGTTGCCACCCGAAAGCACCTCGCCGTTGTCGAAGACCAGCGGGTTGTCGCAGGCCGCATTGGCCTCGGTGACCAGCACGCGCGCGGCATGCTGCAGGTTGTCGAGGCAGGCACCCATGACCTGCGGCATGCAGCGTATCGAGTACGGATCCTGCACGCGCCCGCACTGTGCATGCGAGCCGGCAATCGCGCTGCCTTCGAGCAGCGCGCGCAGCGCAGCGGCCACCGCGATCTGCCCGGGCTGGCCGCGCGCCGCGTGGATGCGCGCATCGAAGGGCGTGACCGCGCCGCGAATCGCTTCGAGCGACAGCGCGCCCGCGACCAGCGCCGCGGCCAGCAGGTTTTCGGCAGCAAACAGGCCGGCCAGCGCCAGCGCCGTCGATACCTGCGTGCCGTTGAGCAGCGCCAACCCCTCCTTGGGGCCCAGTACAAAGGGCTTGCGGCCAATGGCCCGCATCGCCTCGTGGCCGGGCACCAGCCGGCCCTGGATGCGGGCCTGGCCCTCGCCGATCAGCACGCCGGCCAGGTGCGCGAGCGGCGCGAGATCGCCTGAAGCGCCGACCGAGCCCTTGACGGGAATCACCGGCAGCACCTCGCTGTTGGCCAGATCGAGCAGGGCACCGGCAATGTCCGGCTCCACGCCTGAATAGCCGCGCGCCAGGCCGATGGCCTTGGTGGCCAGCACCAGGCGCACCACCGCATCGCCCAGCGCCGCGCCCGTGCCCACGCTGTGCGACAGCACCAGATTGCGCTGCAGCTCGGCCAGGCGCTCGCGTGCAATGCGGGTGCTGGCAAGCTTGCCAAAGCCGGTGTTGATGCCATAGACCGCGCGGTCTTCATTGGCGATGCGTTGTACCGCGGCCTGCGAGGCCTGCATCGCGGCAAGCGCTGCGGGGTCGAGCCGCAGGACCGCGCCGCCTGCATGAATGCGCCGCAGCAAGGCAAGGTCGACCGCGCCGGGGTGCAGCCACAGCGTGGAGGACAAGGCCGGAGCAGGGGAGGTCATCGCAGGTTTGTGGAATTCAACGCACGATAACGCCGTTGAACCTGCGTGTTTTGCCATTCAAAGGCCGCCTTCTTGCCAGCGTGCGCCGACAGCCGTAGGCCGGCGTCGGGGCTGCCGACGCAGCGGCGTCTGGCATGGCCGGGCGGCGCGGTGGATGCGCCGCCGGTCGCGTTCAGCGCTGGTACTTGAGCAGCCGGCCCTTGTAGGCGGGCAGCAGCGCGCTGGCGGCGCGGTCCAGACGCTGCTCCTCGACGCCGAAGCCCAGCTCGGCCATCTGGCGGCTGAAAGCCGAGCGGTTGCCGCGGTCGGGGTCTACCACCCAGATCTGCGCGGACGGCGTGCAGTGCGAATCGATGTAATGGGGCAGGGTGGCGCGCGCATCGCGCTCGTAGAGCAGGTCGCTGCCGACAATCAGGTTGAAGCGGCCGTCGACGGCCCAGGCATCGCTTTGTTCGCTGGTGGCCGACTGGAAGTCGGTGGGCAGGCTGCGCGCGCCGTGCGCGAGGTCGTCATGTGCACGGTCGGCAATGTCCATGCGCTCGTAGGCGGTCTCTTCGGAATGCGTCGCGCCCCAGTGGCCAATGCGGAATTTCATCGGCGGCAAATGGTTCAGCCGCAGGTTCTCGCGCATGAAGGTGCCGGCCAGCGGGTGGCAGTCGCTGGCGGTGATGTCCTCGCCGCGGCGGTGGCACACCAGGCTGGCCAGCCCCAGGCCGCAGCCCAGCTCGAGAATGCGCTCGCCCACCACGCGCGGGCGCGCCGCCATGCAGGCCGCGAGCTGTTCGCCAGACGGCCACAGCAGGCCGAACAGCGGCCAGAACGCATCCGAGATGCCCAGCCGCTCGGCAACGCCGTGCGGATCGTCGAACTGCTGCTTGTCGAGCAGCGAGCGGATGGTGAGCTGATCCACGCCGTCGATGGCAATGGATTCATGCTTGGTGAGGTAGCCGGACATGGCTGGGAGACGCACCTGCGCCATGAGGACGAGGCGGTATCGGTGAGGAAGCATGCAGTATGGGGCTTTTGCCTACACGCTTCGCGCCGTAAGGGTTCAGAGTGCGGGTTTTTGCCGGGCACAATGGCTGCGGCCTCCCTGGCAACTCACAAAGGAAAATTCCCTATGGCTGCAACCGGTTTGCTGATGTTGATCGATGACATCACCGCCTTGCTTGACGACATTGCATTGTTGGCCAAGACCGCCGCGCGCCAGTCGACCGGCATGGCCGACGACGTGGTGACGATGACCAAGCTGGCCACGCAGAAGACGGCCGGGGTGCTGGGCGACGACCTCGCGCTCAACGCCGAGCAGGTGTCGGGCGTGCACTCCGACCGCGAGCTGTCGGTGGTCTGGGCCGTGGCCAAGGGCTCGCTGATCAACAAGGTGATCCTGGTGCCCGCGGCGCTGCTGATCAGCGTGTTTCTGCCGTGGTTGATCATTCCGCTGCTGATGCTGGGCGGCGCCTTCCTGTGTTACGAGGGCGTCGAGAAGGTCATCCATTCGTGGCAGAAGATGCAGGCCAAGCGCGCCGGCACGCCGCACGTGGCCGCGGCGCCGGTGGCCGCCGTGGCGCAGACGCTCGAACAGCTCGCGCAGGACATGAAGGCGCTCGAGAAGACCAAGGTCAGCGGCGCGATCCGCACCGACTTCATCCTGTCGGCGGAAATCATCGCCATTGCGCTGGGCACGGTCTCGTCGGAGCCGCTGATCGAGCAGGCCGCGGTGCTGTCGCTGGTGGCGCTGCTGGTCACGGTGGTGGTCTATGGGCTGGTGGCGCTGATCGTGCGGCTTGACGACGTGGGCCTGGCGCTGATGGCGCGCACCAGTGCCGCGGCCCAGTCGCTGGGCCGCGGCATCCTCACGGCCACGCCCTGGCTGATGCGCACGCTGTCGATTGTCGGCACGGCGGCGATGTTCCTGGTCGGGGGCAGCCTGCTGGTGCATGGCATGCCGTTCATCGAGCATGGGCTGGAGACGGCGCTGGCCGCGGCCACCAACTGGCCGATTGCCGGGTTCTGGCGCTTCCTGCTGCCGCAGCTGGTGCATGTGGCCGTGGGCGCGCTGGTCGGCTGTGTGGTGCTGGCTGTGGTCACCATGGTGCAGCGGATGCGGGGCAAGGGCAAGGCGGCGCACTGAGCTGGCCACAGTGCTGATGGGATGGGGATAGGTTCTAGGCGAGGCCAATGCCGGTCGAGCGAAGCGCGACCCGGTCGCGCTCCACTTCCCCACCACCGTTCTCTTGAGCTTCCCTGGGCGGGCCCGTCGAAGGGCGTTTGGGGGCATGGTGCTCGCATATAGGGGCCCGGACAATGGCACAAAACATGCGCTCATCCTCGTCTAGGCCGTCCATCCTTCGACAGGCTCAGGACGAACGGATCAGGGACAGTGCAGAGCATGAATGGGTTACCCAACTCTAAACTGAGAAACACCGTTCGCCCTGAGCCTCCCTAGGCGGGCCCGTCGAAGGGCGTTTCCGGGCGCGATGCAAACCATGGCAATCCTTACCCCCACCCCCCTCCCAGCGCCCTGTATAGCTGCACCCGATTCTCCAGTTCCGCCTGGTGCAGCCGCACCACCTCGAGCTCGGCCGCGTAGAGATTGCGCTGTGCATCGAGCTCCTCGATATAGCTGGCATACCCCGCCTGGTAGCGGTCATGGGCGAAGCCCAGGCTGCGCTGCAGCACATCGCGGCGTGCGATGGCCTGCGTGGTCTGGCGGGCCAGGCGCACGGTGCCCGTGAGCGCGTTTTCGGTGTCGGCAAAGGCGGCCAGCACCGCGCTGCGGTAAGCAAGTGCTGCCTGGTCGCGCTGGGCGCTGGCGGCATCCGCCTGGGCCTGCAGGCGGCCGGCGTCGAACAGCGGCGCGAGCAGGCTCCCGCCCAGGCTCCAGACGGTGAGCGGGTTGTAGGACAGCGCATTGACCAGGAGGCTGCCGACGCTGGCGCTCAGGCTGACCTGGGGCAGAAAGGCGGCGCGCTGGGCCTGCAGCTGGTGGTCGCTGGCCGCGAGCAGCGCTGCGGCGCGCGCGATATCCGGGCGGCGCTCGAGCAGCTGCGAGGGAAGGGTGGCGGGCACGGCGGGCAACTGCAGCTCCTGCAGCCGCACGCTGGCTGCGGGCTGCGCCCCCCCGGCCCGGCCCAGCAGCAGGTTCAGGGTATTGAACTGCCTGTCGATCTGCCAGTTCAGCTGTTCGAGCTGCTGCTGCACGGCCGCGAGTTCGGCCTGGGCCTGGGTCTGCTGCAATTGCGAGATATAGCCTACGCGCACCTGGTCGAGCGCGAGCTCCAATGCCTGCGCGCGCGCGGCCAGCGTGGCCTCGCTGATTGTCTGCTGGGCCTGCAGCGCGCGCAGGCCCACATAGGCCTGCACCGTGGTCGAGGCCACGCTGAGCGCGACCGCGTCGCGGTCCGCCCGGCTGGCCGCGAGGCGCTCGCCCGCCGCCTGGCTCAGCTGCCACAACCGGCCCCAGATATCGAGCTCCCAGCTGGCCTGCAGCCCAGGCTTGACGGAGCGCGTGTGCGTGGGGCCGACCGCGCCCAGGGTGCGGGCGGACTGCGTGCCCAGCGTCGCGTTGAGCTGGGGCGTGCCGGCCGCATTCGCGCTGGCAAGCTGCGCCTGGGCTTCACGCACGCGCGCCAGCGCCGTCTGCAGGTCGTTGTTCTGC
>JBEVDH010000062.1:0-26263 GCA_040514115.1 Comamonas sp.
CCGCTTAGCGCAACCTGTGCGATATGCATCCCCCGGCTGCCCAGGCCCGACAACATCCATCCACAAGTTCGACGCAGCGGCAAGTCCACGCGCATACGCTGGCCATCAGCGGGCCAACGTGGGGCCTCTGAGATAAGCCACCTCACCGTCGTGACTGGCTAAGGCACTGCCGCGCGGCACCTGCAGTCACAGCTGGCGCAGTGCGGCGTGGTGGTGGATGCGAAGCATCCGCTCTTCGTCTACCTGCCCTTGCGGCGTAGGCCCGGCCAACCGCACCGAGGCCGATGGCCTGGCGGTGCCGCGCGCCTGCCCACTGGTGGTGGCGCTTATGCGGCCGGTGCTCGCGGGCGTGTTCACGGTCGAGGACGAAACACTGTTGCGCCACCTGCGCACGGCCATGGACACCCGGGGGCTGCGCATCGGGCCTTCGGCTGCAGCAGGATTCGACGGGCGGGAGAGGGTCTGCGGCCGCGACTATCCGTCGCGCCACGCACTGCAAGCGCGGTTGCCCCAGGCCTCCCACATCGCCTAGACCACCGGCGGGCCATTCGTGCCCGATGAACAATACGCCCGCTTCCTGGCGCGCGGGCCGTATCAGCGCGGGCGCAAGGCCTCGCGCGTCAGCGGATCGCGCACTACCGTGCGGCGCTTCCAGCTGCCCAGTGGGGTCCCCGAACGTTCCAGCGGCGCGCCGCTTCATGGCATCCGACCGACTCGGCCAGCCTGACCGCCGCTACTTTCAATTCATTCATGTACTACCGCCTGGGCAGTTTGCTATCTTGCATCTCGGCTATCGACGGCCTTTTGCACTCACAGCAAGGGCCACGATGGTGATACCGCCGGCAATGATGAGCGCATCTTCGATCAGACCACTGCGCGTCTGGCCGATGTGCTTCATGGCGCTTTTTCTTGCACCCAAGGTCACATATGCCAGAGGAACAGCGGTTGCAATGGCGACCACCGCTCCGGCTTGCTCGCGGCCGGGGGGCGCCAGGGCCGCACCTGCGATGCCGGCGCTGGCGACCCTGGCCATAAGGCCCAGGAACACGGTTCTGTCAGGCGCGGTCTTCATCTTGTCGCCAGCCAGTTCACCAGCGCCCATGAGCAGCGCCCCGAACCTGAACACCGGGCGATCGAGCAGTGCGAGCTTTCCTGGCGTGGCATGACCTAGAAGCCGGGCGGCCGACAAGGTGGCCATCGGTGTCATGGATCGCGCGCTGGCCACGGCGCCGATGAGGGCAGAGTAAAGAAGACCTAGCTTTTGCATGAATGTTCCATTTGCGGACCAAACCCCTATCCTCGAACACATGCTGCCGCGTGTCCCTGCGATAACCCGCGACCGAGCGTAGGACAAGTTTCATGAGTTCACAGTGAATCGCCGGATTGGAAACGATCGGCGACAGGCTATCGCTGGAGTCAGCCACCGGACATTTTGCAGCCTTGATCGCGAGCCCACCTTTTCATGGCATTCATCCCAGGTGCCGCTTCACAATATTTCGCCGTGGAGCGCTTGGGCGCTGCTTCCAGAGTGGTGCAGTCAGGCACAGCGCCGCGCAGACCCGTGCGGTTTGCGCGGCGCCGTGCCGAGCGCCTGAGTCACTTGTATTTGGTGGCAGCCAGCGTCGCCAGATCGATGCCTGCCGCGATGTCGCTCTTCTGGCGCGTGTCGCCTTGGGCGATTTTCTCGGCTTCGGCCAGCACGGCTTGTGCCTGGGCGAACGGCTCAAAGACGATGCCCGCTTCATCCGCGAGCACCAGATCGCCCGCGTCGACGCTGACGCCCGCAATGCGCACACGCCCATTGATCTCGACCGTTTCGAGCCGCCACGACCCCATGGTCGGCAAGACAGTGCACTGGCTGCCTGAGCACAATCATCATCGGCGTGGCTCTAAACCGGCGCGCAGTGCCGCTGCGCGCCGACCAGAATTTGCCAAGGCGCCCGCGCTACAGTGCGCTTTGGCAATGAAGATCACACCCATGGGGGGAATCCTTCAGAGCAGTCCGACAGTGCCATTTTTTACCAAAGGGGAAAGCATGCATCTTGAAGTTGTGAAGGGCGGTACCGCCCTGGTGACCGGAGCGAGTTCAGGCTATGGCGAAGCGCTGACGCGCGCACTTGTCGCCGATGGCTGGAGAGTCATTGCCGTGGCAAGGCGCCTCGATAAATTGAAGCAGCTCCAGCTGGAGTTGGGAGATGCCGTGTACCCATTGCAGATGGATGTGTCAGATCCGGCTGCGGTAGATTCCCTGGTCTCACGCTTGCCTGCGGCACTTGCGCACATCGACCTTCTGGTGAACAACGCCGGCGTCGCGCTGGGGCGGGAGCCAGCGCAGCAAGCGCTCGCCGAGGACTGGGCACAAATGATTGCCGTGAACGTGGCGGGACTGGCGCACGTCACCCAGGCGCTGCTCCCCGGCATGGTGCAGCGAGGGCGCGGGCATATCGTCAACATCGGATCGATCGCCGCACAGTTCTCCTACCCCGGGGCCAACGTCTACGGCGCCACCAAGGCTTTTGTGCGCCAGTTCACCATGAATCTCAAAGCGGATCTGCTGGGAACTCCGGTGCGTGTGTCCGTGGTTGAACCGGGTATGACGGAAGGTACCGAATTTTCCAATGTGCGCTTCAAAGGCGACGAATCGCGCGTGGCGGCTATCTACGAGGGAACCGAGGCCTTGAAAGCAGATGACGTAGCGCAGGCAGTCCTCTGGATTGTTTCCCGCCCGGCCCATGTCAATGTCACTTCCGTGCAATTGATGCCCGTGTGCCAGGCCCCTGCGCAAGTGGCAATCCATCGCAAGCCCAAGGCCTGATGGTTTGCCTGTCATTCTTGTCGACAGCCCTGCCCCGTTTCAAGGGTTTCAAAGCTTCCATCGCATTTCCCCTCCCGCCCTTAGGATCGCATCCATGAGCCCAGAAGCCATTGTCATCACCGAAGAAGAAGTATCCGGACGCTGTGGCGCTGCTCAAGGACTACCGTCTCGTCTACACCGGCGCCCGCTTCAGCCAGCAAGAGCTGGTCGCATTGGTCGAGCGCGAGCAGCCCGAGGCCATCCTCTCTCGTTATGGAAAGATCGACGAACAGGTGCTGTCGGCATCGCGCAAGCTCAAGGTCATCGGCCGCCATGGCGTGGGCATGGATGCCATCGATCAGGTCGCTGCCCAGCGCCTGGGCGTGAAAGCGATTGCGGCCACCGGCTCCAACAGCCAGGCCGTGGCCGAGATGGCCCTGGCCTTGATTCTGGCTTGCGCACGGTGCGTCTCGTGGCTGGACAAGCGCATGCATGAAGGACACTGGGACAAGCAAAGCTACCAGGGGCTGGAGCTCCATGGCGCCACGCTGGGCGTCGTGGGCTGCGGCTCCATTGGCGGGCGCGTTGTACGATTTGCGCAGGCCATCGGCATGCGCGTTGTCGTCTGCGACCCCTTCCTCAGCGCCGACCAACTGCCCGAGGGCACTACCAAGATGGAGCTGGACGAGCTGCTGACGACCAGCAACGTGGTTTCCCTGCACTGCCCGCTCGACGATTCCACCCGGGGCCTGCTGGACGCTCGCCGCAGAAAACGCCTCGAAAATACTTGGACAACCGGTTTTGGTTGAAAACAAATCAGGTGCCGGCGGTGTAATACCGGCGCAAATGATGCAATCGACTGTACCGGATGGCTACACTTTGGCACAGATTCCCTTGCCAGTGTTCAGACTTCCCTATACGACAAAGCTCAATTGGGACCCGGTCAATGATTTAACTTACGTCATCAGCCTGGCTGGTTACTCTTTTGGCCTGGTTGTGCCTGCAGAGTCACCCATCCGCGATATGCAGGGCGACATCAAATATGCGAAGGAAAATCCGGGTAATTTAAGCTACGCAACGCCGGGCGCGCTCACCACGCTTCACTTGACAATGGAAGCGATCGCAGCCCAAGCAGACGTCAAGCTGAACCATATTCCCTACAAGGGTAACTCCGAGTCACTGCAGGCCGTCATGGGTGGTCACGTGATGTCGGTGGCGGATACGCCGGGCTGGGCTCCCTACGTCGAGACGGGCAAGCTGCGTCTGCTTTCCACATGGGGGGAGAAAAGGTCCAAAAAATTCCCGAATGCCCCCACTCTCAAAGAATCCGGAATCGATCTGGTTCAGGTTTCTCCCTTTGGTTTGGCCCTGCCCAAAGGCGCTGCGCCTGATGTGGTGAAGGCGCTTCATGATGCCTTCAAGAAAGCCATGGAGATGCCGAATTTCCAGGAGGCCTTGGCGAAATTCGACATGGAACCCTACTATATGAGTTCAGCCGACTATCGCCGCTATGCCGAAGAAACCATAAAATCCGAGAAAAATATCATCTACAAACTTGGCTTGGAAAAAAAGTAGATTGGGTGGCTCGTGGGCTGCGTGGCCTTTTCCCGGCGCAGGGAAGCCAGCGCAGGCCCAAGCTCCATGCGAGCCGGCCTGGCCACTGGCGCAGCACCTCAACCCGCGGCAATGCGCTCCTTCATGCGCCGCGCCACGTCCCGGATCCAGGGTTGCTTTTGCCAGTGCGCCTGGGCAAAGGCATCGATCTCATCTGCATGGCTTAGCGTCAGGCCGATGACGTCGACGCCCTGCAGGAACATGGTCTGGTGCCGCTGCGAGATCGGGAAATCGGCCTCCATATTGCCGACGCGGACCTTGCGGGCCGCGACATCGATGGCTATTTCCGGCGCATCGGGTTGCTCGGCGATGGCCATCATGGCCTCGATCTCCTGGGGGCTCAGCTGCACCAGCAAGAGCCGATTGCCCATGGCATTCGAGTAGAAGATCTCGCCGAAGCTCGGCGCCACCACGGCCTGGATGCCGTACTGCAGCAGCCCCCAGACGGCATGCTCGCGGCTGGAGCCGCAGCCGAAGTTCGAGCCGCCGATGAGGATGCGGGCGCCGGAGTGCTCCGGGCGGTTGAGCACGAACTCGGGCCGCCGGTTGCCGGACGGGTCGAAGCGCAGGTTGTACAGCAGGCCTTGCGCCAGACCCGACTTGTCGATGCCACGCAGGAACTGCTTGGGCATGATCTGGTCGGTGTCGAGGTTGTCGATGCGCAGGGCGGCCGCCTGCCCGGTAATCAAACGCTTTTCAGACATGAACTGGCTCCATCTTGCGCACATCGGTGATCACGCCGGTCACGGCGGCGGCGGCGGCCATTGCGGGACTCATCAGGTGCGTGATCGCGCCCCGCCCCTGCCGTCCCTCGAAATTCCGGTTGGTGGTCGATGCACAGCGGATGCCGTCCATCAGTACATCATCGTTCATGGCCAGGCACATCGAGCAGCCCGGCTTGCGCCATTCGAAGCCGGCATTCGTGAACACCTTGTCCAGGCCTTCGGCTTCGGCCTGCTGCTTCACCGCGCCAGAGCCCGGCACCACCATCGCGCGCACGCCCTGGGCGACCTGGCGGCCAGCCACCACGGCGGCCGCAGCGCGCAGATCCTCGATGCGCGCATTGGTGCACGAGCCGATGAAGACATGCTCGATGGGTGTTCCGGCCAGCGCCGCCCCCGGCTGCAGGCCCGTGTAGCGCAACGCCTGCTCGGCGCTGCGGCGCAGTTCGTTGCCCAGGCTCTGCGGGAAAGGAATTTTCCCGGAGATGGGCAGCACCTGGTCGGGGCTCGTGCCCCAGGTGACATGGGGCTCGATCGTTGTGGCGTCGAAGCGGTAGTCCTGGTCGAAACCGGCCCCCTCATCGCTGCGCAGGTCGGCCCACGCCGCCAGCGCCGCGTCCCGCGTCGCGCCCACGATGTCGGGGCATTTTTCCAGCACATAGCCGATGGAGGTCGCATCGGGCGCGATCAGTGCGCCGCGCGCGCCGGCTTCCACCGCCATGTTGCACAGCGTGAAGCGCGCTTCGACCGAAAGCTGCTCGATGGCCGTGCCGCAGAACTCCACCACGAAACCGCGCGCGCCCTGCGCGCCTATCTGGCCGATGATCAGCAGGATCAAGTCCTTGCTGGTGGTGCCGGCAGGCAGCGTGCCATCCACCCGGATGCGCATGTCGCGCGCCGTGCGGTAAACCAGCGTCTGGGTGGCCAGCACATGCTCCACCTCCGAGGTGCCGATGCCGAAGCCCAGCGCCCCGAGCGCGCCGTAGGTGGTGGTATGGCTGTCGCCACAGATGACCACCATTCCCGGCCGGATCATCCCGTGCTCCGGCGCGACCACATGCTCGATACCCTGCATCGCATCGTTCGTGTCGAACAGCGGGATGCCATGGCGCGAGCAGTTGCGCGCCAGGTTGGTGGCCTGCAGCGCCGATGCCGCGTCGTGGATGATGCGGATCGCTGCCGGGTCGGTCGGGATGATGTGGCTCACCACGGCAACGTTCTGTCCCGGCACCGCCACCTCGCGCTGCTCGTCGTGCAGCCCGGCAAAGGCCTGCGGGCTCGTGTACTCGTTCATCAGATGCAGGTCGCAGAACAACAGCACGTTGTCCTCGTCGAGCCGGCGCACGGTGTGGCTGTCGACCAGCTTCTGGTACAGGGTTCTGGGTGGGGAAGTATTCTCGTGGAGCATAGGTTTCTTATTCGGCCGTGATTCCCCGATCCTTGACCAGCTTGCCCCACTGAGGCAGTTCACGCTCGAGGCGTGCGCGGGCTTCGGCCGGGGTGGAGATCAATGGATCGAAGCCTTCCTTGGACATGCGCGCCGCCACCGCCGGATTGGCAAGTGCGGCACGCAAGGAGGTGCTGAGTTTGTCGATAACCGGCGCGGGTGTGCCGGCGGGAGCGAACACGATGAACCAGGTCTCGAACGAATAGTTCGGCAAGCCGGCTTCGGCAATGGTCGGAACGTCGGGCATCAGCGGCGAGCGCTGCTTGCCGGTCACGCCGATCGCACGCAGCTTTCCCGCCTGGACATGGGGCGCAGCGGCAGACAGGACGGGAAACGACATCTGGACCTGTCCACCGATGGTGTCGATCAGCGCGGGGCCACCACCGCGATAGGGCACATGCATCACATCGACCTTGCCCACGCTCTTGAACAGTTCCGCGGCAATGTGGAAGGTGCTGCCGGAGCCAGCCGAGCCATAGCTGTAATCCCCAGGCTTGGCTGCCAGCAAGGCGGTCAGCTCCTTGAGATTCTTGGCCGGCAGCTGGTTGTTGACCACGAGGACGTGCTGCGACGTGGCCACCATGCCGAAGGGAGCGAGGTCCTTGAGCGTGTCGTAGGGCATCTTGGCGGTCAGCCAGGGATTGATGGCCAGGGACACGGTCTGCAGGCCGATGGTGTAACCGTCCGCAGGCGACTTGGCCACCGCATCGACGCCGAGATTGCCGCCCGCGCCGCCCCGGTTCTCGATGACGAGGGACTGGCCCAGCGCCCGGCTCCACTCATCCGATACGAGCCGCGCGGCAATGTCCGCGCTGCCGCCCGGTGCGTACGGCACCACCAGCTTCACGGGCTTTTGCGGATACGCGCTCTGGGCGAGGACTTGCGTCAGCGGCATGCATGCGGCCAGGGCCAGTGCCAGGGTTGTGCGGTTCATCGTTGTCTCCTGCTTTTGTAAAAGTAATGAGACCGATGCTAATAATGAATTGGGATTTAATAAATTACGTCACATTCATTCTTTATTGTCTACACAACAATAATAAGCCGGCGTGGCGTAGCGCGTTCCAGCACCTGCAAGGCAGCAACCGCGATCACCATGGACCGCAGGGCTCTTCGCCACGCTGGCGCCAGGGCTCGAAAGCTTGCACCAGCCGGTCCACCAACGCGCGGATCTTTGCAGGCATCTGCTTGGTGGCCTGGAACATCACATAGACATCCGCCGGCGGGGTCGCCCAATCGATCAGAACCGGCTTGAGCTTCTTCTTGCGCAGGTACTCGGCGACGTCCCATTGCGAGCGCAGCAAGATGCCCCGTCCCTCCAGCGCCCAGTGCAGCGCGGCCGTGCCGTCGTTGGAGCTGAGATTGGAATGCACCTTCACGGCTTCGACATCGCTGCCACGGCGCAGGTACCAGGTGCCATAGGTCTCATCGCCTTCGCGAATGAAGATGCAGTTGTGCTTGCCCAGTTCCCGGGGCGTGGCGGGCGCCGGGTGGGCCTTGAGGTAGCTTGGCGCAGCGCACAGCAGGCGCCGGTTGTTGGCCAGCAAGCGTGCGGTCAGCCGGCTGTCGGCCTGCTCGCCAAACCGTATCACCAGATCGAAGCCCTGCTCCACGAGGTTGATGGGGCGATCCGTCAGATGCAGCTGCACCTCGACCTGCGGGAATTCCTCGGTGAATCTGGAAAGTACCGGAGCGATGTGCAGGCGGCCAAAACCGAGCGTCGCGCCGATGCGGATGGTGCCCTGCGGCTGCAGGCCGCCGCCCAGCCGGTGCTCGAGCGCCGTGAGCTGCTCCAGGATGCGCGCCCCATCGTTGAGGTACAGCTCGCCATCCGGCGTGAGGCTGAGCCGCCGTGTGGTGCGGTTGAGCAGCCGGGTGCCCAGCCGCGCTTCGAGGGTGGCAAGGCGGCGCGACACCACGGGCGGAGTGACACCCAGTTCCTGGGCTGCCGCCGCCATGCTTCCGAGCTTGGCAATCTGGGCAAAAAGGGCGAGGTCTGAAAATGCGTCCATTGTTGATAATTTAGCAACAAAGAATAAATCTCAGACGTTTTATTGACAAAATATTATCAATGATCGGAGCTTTCCAAGCTCCAACGGAAGCAATGCGCGTGCTGCATCAGCCGGCAGAGGCCCGCAACATCATGCATCAGCTGCCGCCTCGTCTCACCCAGGCCCAGCAGCCTGCAGAGCTGGCCGTCCATCGGCCAACAGGCATCCCGCCGGCATGGGTGTGCCGCGCAACACGGCAACCACACACTTGGCGGCCACCAGGTTGGTGCGCGCCAGCCCCTCGCGGGTCGAAGCGCCCACATGCGGCAGCGCGACCACATTCGGCAGTGCCGCAAGCGCTCGCGTCACGGGTGCATGCTGCGCATCGGACTCGCTCATAAACACGTCGAGGCCAGCACCGCCGATGGTTCCTGCCTGAAGCGCGGCCAGCAGATCTCGGTCGTCGACCAGGCCGCCGCGCGCAGTATTGATCAGGATGGCATCGGGCTTCATCAGCGCCAGGGTCTCGGCGCGCAGCATGTGCCGGGTCTGTTCAGTGAGCGGGGCATGCAGCGTCACATAGTCGCTTTGCGCCAGCAGCGCCGGCAATTCCGCATGCTCCAGGCCCGCGCCCAGGTGCTCCTCTTTGCGGGTATGGACCAGGATGCGGCAGTCGAACCCCTGCAGCCGCCGGGCCACAGCCTGGCCGATCCGACCGAAACCCACGATACCGACCGTCTTGCGGTACAGATCGACGCCCATGGGGATGCCCATCGCGCCCTGACGCACGTTGTCCATGCCGGCGCTGAAGCGCCGGCCCAGCGCCAGCATGAGGCCGATCGTGAGGTCCGCCACCGTCGGGTCATTGGAGCCCGCGGCAATGGTCGCGACGCGCCCCAGTGCGGTCACGGCCTCGGTGTCCACGCGGTCATAACCCACGCCGCGGCGGGCCACGACGCGCAGTTCGGGCAGCGCGGCCAGCAGTTCATGGGTGACGCGCGCATGACCGACGATCCATCCGGCCGCGCCCTGCAGCCACTGCACCAGAGTGTCGTGGGACAGGTTACCGTCGGCCTCGCCCGCGGGCAGCTCGGCAATCACCGGCTGCAGGCCGTGCTGGCGCAAAAACGCCAGGGTTTCATCGTCGATGAAGCGCTGCGTGATCAATACCTTCGGGGCGGCACTTTCGCTCGATCCGCTCATGGCTTATGGTTTTTGCTCGTTCAGTGCCGACCACTGCGCGAAATCGACCAGCTCGATCCACTCGTTGAACGGCATGGACATCGCATCGAAATCGTTGCAGTTGCCGCTCTCCCGGAACATCTTGGCGGCCGTCGCGACGGCCTGCATCATCACGGTCTGGAAGGTGGCGCCAACCGTGAGCAGGCTGTAACCCATCGCGTGGTACTCGGCCGCGCTATAGGATTTCTCCTTCTTGCCGGCCGCGCCGGTGCGCCCCTGGGCGCGCTCGCCGGCAATCGATTGCGACAGCGCTCCCGTGAACTCCTGGCGCGCGCGCTGCAGATGGTCCTCGTTGAACACGCGCGGCCACACGATGTCGGCGCCCGCCTCCTTCCACATATGGAAACGGCGCAGGCTTTCCTCGAAAGCCTCTTCCTTGTCGGCAAACGCCACCGACGAGGTGGCGCCCGAGCGCACCATGATCAGGAAGTCGTCGCTGTCGCGGCGGTCGCAGATGGCCTTGATCTTGTCGGCAATGGACTCGGCCGACATCAGCTCGGGAATGAAGGGCGGCAGCCACGGGCATTTGTCGTCGCCGTAGTCGTCGATGTGGATGCAGGCCGCACCGGCGCGCTCGAACTGGTGCGCCCAGTGCACGGCGCTGGCAATGTCGCGCTCGCTGCCGTAACCGGATTCGAAGTCCACCATCAGGGGAATCTGGATGTGGTCGGTGATGTTGAAGATGCGGTCGCAGGTTTCAGCGGCCGAAAGCAGGCCGATGTCCGGCAGCCCCAGCGAGGCCGCCAGCTGGGAGGAGCCGAGCTTGACGGCATCGAGCCCCGCGCGCTCCTCGATGATCGCGGACAGGGAGTCCCAGACACCGCCGCACAGGATCATGTCGCCGTTCTTGAGCTTTCGAGCCAGGTCGGATTTCGCCATGTTGTCTCTCTTCGTTGAATTTTCAGAAGCGCAGCTGCGCGCAGAGCGGATTTTTCGATGCCGCGCAAAGCACCATCGACAGAGCAAAAGTTTAGGCATGCGCATCCTGCGGAAACTGGCGTTTGGGCACCGCTGGCGTTCCCGTTGGTGAAGGCCCATAGGTCACAATGCAGGCATGACACGCTGGAGACCCGACCTTTTATCGCTGCGCCTGTTCGTCACCGTGTGCGAGGAGCAGAGCATCACGCGCGCGGCCGAATGCGAGGACATGGTGCCCTCGGCGGTAAGCAAGCGCATCGCCGAGATCGAGGCCACGACGGGCGTGGCGCTGCTGGTGCGCAGTGCGCGCGGCGTGCGCCCGACACCGGCCGGCCTGTCCTTCCTGAACCATGCGCGCCAGATCGTTCGGAGCACGGAGCGGCTGCAGGCCGAAGTGGCCGAGTACGGTCAGGGCGTGCGCGGCCATGTGCGGCTGCTGGCCAACATCTCGTCGATCGTGGCCTGCGTGCCGCGCGACCTCAACAGTTTTCTCGTCGCCAACCCGGCGATCCGCATCGATCTGCAGGAGCGCAGCAGCGGGCCGATCATCGACAGCATCCGCGACGCCAGCGCCGACATCGGTATCTGCCAGGCCGTCGGCGAGCTGGCTGATCTCGACATGCATCCCTACACGGTCGACCACCTGGTGGTCGTGACCCACGCCACGCATCCGCTGGCCGCGCAAGAGAGCCTGCGCTTCGAGGACACGCTGGACTACGAGTTCGTCGCGCTCAGCCCCACCAGCCGCACCACGCGCCTGCTGTCCGGACTGGCCGCGCGCATGGGCCGCACGCTCAACCACCGCGTCTACGTCAATGCCTTCGAGGCGGCCTGCCATGTGATTGCCGAGAACCTGGCGATCGGCATCCTCGCGGCCGATGCCGTGCGGGGCCATGCCGCGATGCTGGGCCTGCGCATGATTCCGCTGGTCGATGACTGGTCGCGCCGGGAGATCGCGGTCTGCACCCGCCCGCGTGACACGCTGCCCGCGCCCGTGCGCGCCCTCGTCGACCACCTGCAGCTGCGCGCGGCCGAGCGCGGCGTCGGCGCTCAGGAAAGGCAGCGCTGACCCGCCGCACAATCCGGTGCCGACCGCCCCGCTGCTTGCCGGCTACTGCCGCAGGCCCTGCGGGCCCAAGAAAAACATACCGGAGACAAAGCCGCGCGGCCCCCTTGGGCGCCGCGGCTGGACTGAAAACCATGCGCTACGACCTCGATGACTTCCGGATCTTTGCGAATATCGCGCAGGAGCAGAACCTGACGCGGGGCGCGGCCCGGTCCTATCTTTCCGTGCCGGCGACCAGCCAGCGGATCAAGCACCTGGAGGAGGCGCTGGGCCTGAAGCTGCTGACGCGCACCTCGACCGGGGTGGAGCTCACGTCGGCTGGCAAGGTCTATCTGCAGCATGGCCGCAAGCTGTTCGCGCAGCTCGAATTGTTGACCAGCGACCTGCAGAACCTGGGCTCGGGCGTGGGCGGGCGGCTCACCGTGGTGGCCAACACCACCGCGATCACCGAGCTGCTGCCGCCGGTGCTGCACGACTTCCTGCCGCGCTTCCCGCAGGTTCAGATCGACCTGCGCGAACGCTTCAGCGAGGATGCCGTCAAAGCCGTGCACGAAGGCGCGGCCGAGCTGTGCATCGTGTCGGGCGACATCTCGACCCAGGGCCTGGAATCCCAGGTGATCCTGTCGTCGCGGCTGGTGGTGATCACGCCGCCGCAGCATGCGCTGGTGGCCCGCCAGCAGGTGGCTTTTGCCGAGCTGCTGGACGAGGAGTTCGTGGCGCTGCTCGATGGCGCGGTGACACAGGAGTTCCTCAAGCAGCAGGCGCTGAAGCTGCGCCGGGAACTGAAGACCCGCGTGCAGGTCGCCGGCTTCGAATCGGTGTTCCGGATGGTTGAATCCGGCGTGTCGATTGCCATCGTGCCCGAGGTGCTGGTGCGGCGCCTGAACCACGCGGGCAGCGTCGGGGTCTGCGCGCTCAGCGATGCCTGGGCACGGCGCGATTTCCAGGTCTGCGCCCGCAGCTTCGAGCGCCTGCCCGGCTTCGCGCGCGAATTCTTGCAGGCGCTGACGGCCCATGCGCGCACCCTTCAGGACTTCGACCCGGCGGCCTCGAAACGATAGCCGCCCTGCTCGCGACGCACATAGCCGGCATGGGGCTGGCCGAAATGCACCGGCAGCAGCAGCGCGCCGCTTTGCGCCAGGTCTTCGAGCATCGCGCGGCGCGTCTGGCGCGCCTTGTCGGGCCAGATGCAGTAGCCCGAGTTGATGTCGGGGTAGACGATCTGCATGGGGTTGTGGAACACGTCCCCGCAAAACAGCGCCTGCTCGCCGCGCGAGTGCACGCGAAACGCCACCTGCCCCGGGCTGTGGCCGCTCGCGTCCTCGACCACCAGGCAACCGGCAATCTCGTCGCCCGGGCTGATCAGCTCGACCATGGCCTGCTCGACCAGCGGCTTGACGCTGTCTTCGATGGCGGCGCCAAAGACATCGAGCGGCTGCTCGTGGTTCTTGCCTTCCATGCAGAACTGGAAGTCGTCCTTGGGCAGGTAGTAGCGGGCGTTGGGGAAGGTCGGCGTCCAGCGGTTGTCAAGCCAGCGCGTGTTCCAGCCCACATGGTCCATGTGCAGATGGGTGTTCACCACATGGGTGACCTTGTCGGCGGGCGCGCCCGCGGCCTCGAGCCACTCCAGCACCAGGGTGTTGAGGCGGTTCATGCGCGCCATGCCCTCGCGCGGCTTGCCGTTGCCCACGCCGGTGTCGACCACGATGATCTGGTCGCCGGCATGCACCAGCCACAGCTGCACCGTCAGCACCAGCTTGTTCATGGCCGGCACCCAATGGTCGGGCGCCATCCAGTGGCGCTCGGCCGCGAGCTGCTCGGGCGTCATGTCGGGCAGCAGGAATTTGGGGTCATGGGTCGGGCCCGAATACTCGTGGATCCGCGTGATCCGGACGTCGCCGACCTGGTAGGTATCAAGCATGCAATGGCCTTCGCGTTCAGCGGATGGAAGAAGGGTGCTTGGCCAGCGGCGTCACCTCGATCTTCAGGTAGGGAAACAGCGGCAGCGAGCTCAGCGCGTCATGCAGCGCGTCGTTGCTCTCGCAGTCGAACACGCTGACGTTGGCGTATTGGCCGACCACGCGCCACAGATGCACGAACGTGCCCGCGTTCTGCAGCTCGACGGCGCGCGCCTTCTCGCGCGCCTTGAGGTCCTGCAGCTGCGCGGGGTCCATGTCGTGGGGCAGACGCACTTCCATATTCACCAGATAAAGCATTCCAGTCTCCTTTGTTATTCAAAATTCACGCGGCACCGGTGGCATCCGCGGCACCAGCGCCGAACACCAGCGCCGCGCCGGTGGCGTCAATCAGCTGCTCACGGGTGACGCCGGGCGCCATCTCCAGCACATGCAGGCCGTCCTCGCGCACATCGAGCACCGCCATATCGGTGTAGATGCGTGAAACGCAGCGGCTGCCGGTCAGAGGATAAGTGCATTGCGCCAGGATCTTGTGCGCGCCGTCCCGGCCGACATGCTCCATGGTGACGAACACCCGCTTGGCGCCGACGGCCAGGTCCATGGCGCCGCCCACAGCCGGAATCGATTGCGGATCACCCGAGTGCCAGTTCGCCAGGTCGCCCTGCTCGGACACCTGGAAGCCGCCAAGCACGCAGAAGTCGAGATGACCGCCGCGCATCATGGCAAACGAATCCGCGTGGTGGAACAACGCGGCGCCCGGCAACAGCGCGATCGGCTCCTTGCCGGCGTTGATCACATCGGCGTCTTCCTGGCCTGGCTCGGGCTTGCGCCAGCGGCCCAGCACGCCGTTTTCGCTGTGCAGGATCACTTCGCGGTCGGCCGGGATGTGGTGCGCGACCAGCGTCGGCAGGCCGATGCCGAGATTGACATAGGAGCCTTCGGGAATGTCCTGCGCGACGCGCGCGGCAATGCGGTTTCTGCTGTCGCTCATGCGGCCTCCCTGGCATCTGCGGGTTGGCGGCGCTGCACCACCCGGCTCACATAGATGCCCGGAGTCACGATGGCCTCCGGGTCGAGTTGCCCCAGCGGCAGCATGTGCGCGGCCGAGGCAATGGTGCAGCGCGCCGCCGTGGCCATCACGGGCCCGAAGTTGCGCGCCAGCTTGCGGTACGTCAGGTTGCCCCAGCGGTCGGCGCATTCTGCCTTGACCAGCGCGAAGTCCAGCGGCAGCGCCAGCTCCATGACCTGCTCACGGCCGTTGAAGCTGCGCACCTCGCGGCCTTCAGCCAGCACCGTGCCAAAGGCGGTCGGCGTGAAGAAAGCGCCGACGCCAGCGCCCGCGGCGCGCAGCCGCTCGGCCAGCGTGCCCTGCGGTACGAGCTCGAGCTCGAGCTTGCCGGCGCGGTACAACCCGTCGAACACATAGGAATCGGCGGCCCGCGGAAACGAGCACACGATCTTGCGCACCAGCCCGGCCTTGAGCAGCCGCGCCACGCCGACCTCGCCGCCGCCCGCGTTGTTGCTCACCAGCGTGAGATCGCGCGCTCCGTGCACGATCAGCGCGTCGATCAGATCGGCGGGAACGCCGGAATTGCCGAATCCGCCGATACCCACCACGGCGCCATCCGGCATGTCGGCAAGCGCTTCCCGGGCATCCATAACCTGTTTGTTGATCACCTGTGCTGTCCTGTTCTGTTCTGCGTCATTGGCTCTGGACTGCATGGTGCGGGATCGGGCGCGATCGGGGAATTCGTTTTGGCGGAACGCGGCCTTTCGAGGCGCCGAACACCGGACCTTCGGCGCCATGAAACACGGCCTTCGACAGAACGCAATGGCCCGCCGGCGCCGCACTGCTTAGCATCCACAGGGCGAGCACATTCCAATAACTACGGAGACAAACATGCGCAACAAGCTGACAAGACGCCTGGGAGCCATTTCCCTGCTGTGCCTGTGTATGGGGGCGGCCCAGGGCCAGACCTATCCTTCCAAACCCATCACGCTGGTGGTGGGCTATCCGGCCGGCGGGCCGGTCGATTCGCTGGCGCGGGCGCTGGGCCAGGAGCTGTCGGCCGCGCTCAAGCAACCGGTGTTGATCGACAACCGCGCGGGCGCCAACGAGATCCTGGCGTCGCAGTTCGTGGCCCGCGCCAAGCCCGACGGCCACACGCTGTTCGTCTCGACCGAAGCGCCGCTGACGCAAAACCAGTTTCTCTACAAGAAGCTCGGTTATGTGCCCGAAACCGATCTGGTGCCGGTCAGCGAGCTGATCAAGGTGCCGATGGTGCTTACGGTGCGCCCGGATTTCCCGGCGCAGACGGCCAAGGAATTCATCGCCGTCGCACGGGCACGCAAGGGCGACCAGCTGGTGAACTACGCCTCAGCCGGCGTCGGCGGCGTCACCCACCTGCCGATGGCCATGTTCGCCAAGAACGAAGGCTTTCAATGGAGCCATGTGCCCTACAAGGGCGCGGCGCCAATCCTGCCGGACCTGATGGCCGGGCAGGTCGATGCCACCATGCTGGCGGTGGCGTTTCTCGCGCCCTACATCCAGGACAAGAAGGTCCGGGGCCTCGCGGTATCGGCGGATAAGCGCCCCAAGATCCTGCCCGACGTGCCCACCTTCCGCGAACTGGGCATCACCGATGTGCAGGCCAGCTTCATCATCGGCTTGAGCGCGCCCAAGGGCCTGCCGCCAGCGATTGCCGAGCAGCTGGCCACCGCCAGCCGCGCCGTGCTGTTCAACCCACAGTTCCAGGAACGCAACCTCGATCCCTATGCCTATACGGCCGTGGCCTCGGCGCCGGGCGCCTTTGCCGCCTATCTGGCGAACGATCGCAAGGTGCAGCAGGAGCGGGTGCGCGCTTCGGGCGCGACCCTGGATTGACCGCGCATGCAGACACCGAAAGTACTTATGGAATACCACATCGAAACCTGGGACGAGCCCAGCCAAGCCCATCTGCGCACCGAGATGCGTGCGCCGCACCTGGCCTATTTGCAGGAGCGGGCCCACCTGGTGCTGGCCGCCGGCGCCAAGCTCAACGACGATGGCTCCACGGCCGGCGGCGGTGTCTACATCGTCGAGGTCGAAACGCGGGCCGAGGCCGAGCGCTTCATCCAGGGTGATCCGTTCCACATCGCGGGGCTGTTCTCGCAGGTGCGGGTGCAGCGCTGGCGCAAGGCGTTCTTCGACCGGGAATGCCTGCTGTGAGCGTGCGCCCCATGGAACCAGGCCAGCGGCTGCGGCGCGCGGCGATCGTCGCGCCGCTGCGCACGCCGATCGGCGCCTTTGGCGGCGCGCTGCGCGCCGTGCCCGTGGAGGATCTCGGCGCCGCAGTGGCGCGGGCGATTGTCGAGCGCACGGGGCTCGATCCGGCGCGCATCGACGATGTGGTGTTCGGCCACTCCTATGCGAGCGGCGAAGTGCCGTGCACCGGCCGCTGGATCGCGCTGCAGGCGGGGTTTCCCATATCCGTGCCCGGCATGCAGCTCGACCGGCGCTGCGGCAGCGGGCTGCAGGCCATTGCCAGCGCCGCGATGATGGTGCAGACCGGCGCCGCCGACGTGGTGCTGGCCGGCGGCGTCGAGAGCATGAGCAATGTCGAGTACTACACGACGGACCTGCGCTGGGGCAAGCGCGCCGGCGCGGTGACCATGCATGACCGCCTCGAGCGCGGGCGCGAGCGCTCGCAGCCGCAGGCGCGCTTTGGCCCCATCAGCGGAATGATCGAGACGGCCGAGAACCTGGCGCGCGATTACGGCATCGGCCGCGAGGAGTCCGACGCGTTCGCGCTGCGCAGCCACCAGCGCGCGGCCGCGGCGCAGGCAGCGGGCAAGTTCGCCCAGGAAATCGTGACTATCGCGGTGCCCCAGCGCAAGGGCGAGGCGCTGCGGGTCTCCAGCGACGAAGGCATCCGCGCCGACCTGACGCTCGAGCAGCTCGCGCGGCTGCGCGCCCTGACGCCGGGCGGCGTTGTCACCGCGGGCAACGCCTGCCAGCAAAACGACGCGGCCGCCGCCTGCCTGATCGTGGCCGAGGACCGGCTGGAAGAGCTGCAGCTCGAACCCATTGCCTACCTGCACAGCTGGGCGGCCGCGGGCTGCGAGCCCTCGCACATGGGCATTGGTCCGGTGCCGGCGGTGCACAAGCTGTTTGCGCGCACCGGCCTGGGCTTTGACGACATGGGGCTGGTCGAGCTCAACGAGGCCTTTGCCTGCCAGGCGCTGGCCGTCACCCGCGGCTGGGGCTGGAACGACGCCGAGCGGCTCAATGTCAACGGCTCGGGCATCTCGCTGGGCCATCCGGTGGGCGCGACGGGCGTGCGCATCATGACCTCGATGCTGCATGAAATGGCACGGCGCAATGTGCGCTTCGGGCTCGAGACCATGTGCATCGGTGGCGGCCAGGGCATGGCGGCCATTTTCGAGAGAGCCTGAATGAGCTACCAATTCCTGAACCGGCTGCGCGTCATCGAGAGCTCGGCCTTTGTCGCCGCGCCGCTGGCGGGGCTGGCGCTGGCGCAGTTCGGCGCCGACGTGATCCGCGTGGACATTCCCGGCGGCGGCATCGACTACGCGCGCCTGCCGCGCATGCCCCAGGAGGACGGGCGCGGGCGCAGCATCTACTGGGCCGGCCTGAACAAGGGCAAGCGCTCGGTGGCCATCGACATCCGCACGCCGGAAGGGCGCGAACTGGTGCAGCAGCTGGCCACGGCCCCCGGCGACGAGGCCGGGGTGCTGCTCACCAACATCGGCACCGCCTGGCTGGCGCATGCCGAGCTCGAGGCGCGGCGCGCCGAAATGATCACCTGCACCATCCAGGGCAATGGCGACGGCAGTTCGGCCGTGGACTACACCGTCAACTGCGCCACCGGCTACCCCTATGCGACGGGAGGCGGGTCCGCGGACCGTCCTGTCAACCACAGCTTCCCGGCCTGGGACGTGATCTGCGCCTACCAGGCGGCCTTCGCCATCTCGGCCGCCGTCATGCAGCGCCAGCGCACCGGGCGCGGCGCCGAACTCAAGCTCGCGCTCTCGGACACGGCCTTCGGCACCCTGTCGCACCTGGGCGTGCTGGCCGAGGCCGAGCTGCTGCACACCGAGCGGCCGTCGATAGGCAACCATATCTACGGTGCGTTCGGCCGCGATTTCGCGACCGCCGACCGGGTCAGGATCATGGTCGCGGCCATCTCCGCGGGCCAGTGGCGCGCCCTCGTCAAGGCCTGCGGCATTGCCCAGCAGGTGGCGGCGGCCGAAATGGCGCTGGGTCTGGACTTCAATGACGAAGCCCAGCGCTTCGCAGGACGCGATGCCATTGCCGCCCTGGTCGAGCCCTGGTTCGCGCAGCGCACCGCGCAGGCCGCCGAGCAGGCGCTGGCAACGCACAAGGCGTGCTTCGGGCGCTACAAGACCGTGGGCGAGCTGCTGGCCAGCGACCCGCGCGTGAGCACCGCCAACCCGGTCTTCGAGCGCATGCACACGCCGGGCATGGGCGAGCACCTCGCGGCTGGCTCCGCGGTGCGTGCGCCGGCATTCGAGCGCAGCGCCACGCGGGCGGCGCCCCTGCTGGGCGCGGACACCGACGAGGTGCTGCACGAGGTGCTGGGCCTGAGCGGCGGCGCGATCGGCCGGCTGCACGACCTGCGCATCGTCGCCAGCAGCGCGCAGTGAGCGCGGGTGCCTGCACCGGCAGGATTCGCGAGCGGGAAAGGCCCAGGTGCCGAACCATCACGACCCGCACCACGCTGCATGCCTATCCTTGAGGCACGGTTCGGCGTCGAAGAATGACCGAATCTTTCCATAAAAAATCCAGGAGACAACATGCTGCGTTCCACCTTCCTCGCCTCGGCGCTCACCCTGGCCTTCGGCCTGTGCGCCGCTCCCGTCCACGCCGACACCTGGCCCAGCAAGCCCATCAAGCTGATCGTGAGCTACCCGCCCGGCGGCCCTGTCGACGGCATCGTGCGCCTGATGATGCCCTTTGTCGGCAAGGAGCTGGGCCAGCCCGTGGTGATCGAGAACCGCGGCGGCGCGGCGGGCGTGACCGGCATCGGCACGGCCGTGAACGCCGAACCCGATGGCTACACTTTCGGTGTCGGCGTGCTGGGCGTGCTGGCCGTGGCGCCGCACCTGGGCAAGGTGCCGTTCAAACCCTCGGACGTCAACTATGTGACCCTGTTGACCAAGAGCCCGCATGTGTTTGTGCTCAATCCGGCGCGCGGCTACAGCGATCTCAAATCCCTTGTCGGAGCCGCGCAAAAAGCGCCGGCCAAGCTGAACTACGGCTCGCCAGGCCAGGGCAGCAGCACCCATATGGATGGCGAGCTGCTGCAGCGCGAAGCCGGCATCGACATCATGCATGTGCCCTACAAGGGCGGCGCGGCGGCCATCAACGCATTGATGGGCGACGAGGTGCAGATGCTGGCGGTGGAAATCTCGGCGGCCATCCCGCTGCAGGACAAACTCAAGATCGCGGCGGTGATGGGAGACACCCGCTCGCCGCTGCTGCCCCAGGTGCCGACCACGGCCGAGCTGGGCTACCCCGGCGTGGTCGCGAACTCGGTGTACGGCATCATCGCGCCGGCCAAGACACCGGCCGCCATCACCGACAAGTTCCGCGCCGCGGTGCACAAGGCGCTGGCCCTGCCCGAAGTCCGCGACCGCCTGCTCAAACAGGGCCAGACGCCCACCCCCAGCAGCGGCGAGGAATACCGCCGGATGATGGAGCAGGAATCGGTGCGCTGGCGCGACGTCATCCAGAGCCGCAACATCAAGATCGACAACTGAGGCAAGGCTTCATGCGTCGCAACGGGCACGCTGCTTCGAGCCGGCGTCCCTGGCGCGGCCCCAGGGTCCGGGCATGCCACTGTGCGCTGCCCCGTGCGCTGCCCCGAACGAGCGTCACGTCGCCATGTATTCACTTGTCTATGACCTACCTGTTTCATACGCAGGACGATATGGTGTTCATTGCCGTCACCAGTGAACAGCAGTGGCGCAGGTTTTGCCAGGCTTTCGGATTGGACAGCCTGCTGGCCGATCCCGCACTGGCGACCCAGGCGGACCGGCTCAAGGTGCGCAAAGAGTCGCTCGGGGTTGGCTTGAAGGATCTGCGCCTGCGTGTCGTTGTGCGGCGCCCAGACCCGCAGCCTGCGCAGCAGGTCGGCGCCATGGGGGCGCGTGGTGGCCAGCGTGTGCGGCCAGTCGGAACCCCACAGCATGCGCTCGGGTGCGCGCTGCACCAGATCGATGGCCAGTGCATCGTGATCCTCGTAATGGGGCGCGCCGACCTGGGACTGGATATACATGCCCGAGAGCTTCACCTAGGCATGCCCGCTGTCGACCAGCCGCCGCAATGCATCTGCCGTTGGCGACTGCGCGGCGCCCGGCTGCGGCGCAAATCCGAAGTGGTCGAACACCAACGGGCAAGGCAGCTTCGCCAGCCGGTCCGAGAGCGCGGCGAAAGGCTCGCCTGCGGGTGTGCCCACCAGTTGCAGGTGCCAGCCGTGGTCGGCGGCCAGCGCTGCCAGGCCCTGCAGCTGCGCGGCATCGTCCAGATCGCCATGGCCCGCGTAGAGGCGGATGCCGCGCACGCCGCGCACATGCCAGTCGCGCAAGGTTGCGGGGTCGCGCTCGTCGCCGAGGATGACGACGGCCCGGTGATTGCGCGGCCCGAGTTGGTCGAGCGCCTCGAACAGGCAGCTGTTGTCCGTGCCATAGGTCGACGGCGCAATGATCACGCTGCGGTGGATCCCCAGCGACTGCCGCAGTACCCCCAGGTGCCGACCATTGCCGAGGCCCTGGGCCTGCAGGACTTCGAGGCCTCCTCCTGGTATGCGATGTACGCGCCGGCCGGCACACCACCGGAAATTGCCGCGCGCCTGTCGAGCGCCATCGATGCAGTACGCAAGCAGCCGGCGGTGGCGCGGCGCATGGGTGATCTGGGCGCCATACCGGTGGGCGGCCCTGCGGGCGATCTGGCGGCGTTTCAGCGGGCGGAGCAGGACAAGTGGGGCCGGGTCATCCAGGCGGCAAGCATCAGGGCGCAATGAATCTCTGACCATTGAGCCATTTATCGCTGCACGAACCCCGTTGGAGGGATGCGCACTGCAGCGGGCCGCAGCGCCTCATGCCCCCACCCATCTCCCCTCGGGCCAGGCGCCCGCGTCAATCGCCTGCCTGGCCTGCTGCACCAGCACATCGATGGCGCAGCGCACATGCCGTGCGGTGGGCCGCTGCACCGGCAGGGCCAGCACGATCGTGCGGCTGATGCCGGGGTCAGCGAGTGGGGCACCGCACAGCTTGCCGGTCTGCAGGTCCTCGGCCACGGCAATGGGCGGCAGGATGGTGAGGCCATGGCCGCCCAGCACCAGGCTGCGTTGCACGCTCAGGGCATTGGTTTCCGCCGACAGCTGCAGCTTGACCTTGGCCAGCGCGCAAGCGTGGTCCACCAGCGTCCGGATGCCATGCGGCGCGCTGGGCAGCACCATCTTGTGCTGCGCCAACTCGGTCAGGCCCATGGGGTGCTGCGGCTGCAGCCCGCTATCGGGAGGACCGATCACCCAGAGCGCTTCTTCGATCAGCGGCGTGGTCTGGATCTCGGCCGTCCGTTCCGCGCCATACAGCAGTGCGGCGTCGACTTCTCCCGATCCCAGCCATTGCATCAGCGTGCCCGCATAGCTCACGGCAATGCGCACGCGGATCTGGGGGTAGGCCGCGGCCACTGCTGCCACCACCGGGCTCGAGAGCAGATCCACGGTACTCGGCAACAGGCCCAGCGTCACCAGGCCGCTCATGCTGGCGGCGTTCTTGCCGCTGAGCTCCATGCGCGCCCGGTCGAGTTCCAGCAGCGCGCGCCGCGCATAGCCCACCAGCGCCTGGCCAGCTTCGGTCAGCGCCATGCCGTGGCGCTCGCGCTCGAACAAGGGCGTGCCGATATCTTCCTCAAGCAGCCGGATCTGGCGCGAGACCGCGGGCTGCACGAGGTGCAGCAAGTCGGCCGCGCGCGTCACGCTGCCGGTCTCGGCCACCGTGAGGAAGGCGCGCAGTTGCTTCAGATCCATGGGCAAACCCCTATCAAGAACCCTGATTGTGGAATGCTCAAATTCTATTTCACATTGTCTTCCATCACATTTTACTATTTCACCAATCCCATCACTCCTGACACTTCCCATGAACTCCTCCACGGATACGGCGCCTGACTGGCAAAAAGCCGTCTTCAACGTGCTCAAGGCCGGCGGTACCCACCAGATCGCCTATGTGCCCGACGCGGGCCACTCCCATGTCATCCGCAGCGCGATTGCCGACCCCGACATCATCGACGTGGTGCTGACCACTGAAGAGGAAGGCGTGGCCGTCTGCAGCGGCGCCTGGCTGGGCGGCCAGCGCGCGGTACTGCTGATGCAAAGCAGTGGCGTGGGCAATTGCGTGAACATGTTCTCGCTGCTGCAGGCGGCGGACTTTCCGTTTTTCACGCTGGTCACCATGCGCGGCGAATACGCCGAGTTCAACCCCTGGCAAAGCCCGATGGGCCAGGCCACGCAGGCTGCGCTGGAGCTGATGGGTATCCAGGTGCTGCGGGTCAACAAGCCCGAGGAAGTGCAGGAAATGGTCAGCGCCGGCTTTGATGCCGCGTTTGAGGCCGGCGCCAAGGTGGCCGTGCTGCTGGGACAGGAACTGATCGGCCGCAAAAAGTGGGAGCGCAACTAATGAACACCAAGCAATTGACCCAGCGCGCCGATCGCCGCGCACTCGTGGCCCAGCTGATCGCGGCCATCCCCGATGCGCTGATCGTCACCGGCCTGGGCTCGGCGTCCTATGACGTGTTTGCCAGCGGCGACCGCGACCACAACTACTACCTGTGGGGCGCGATGGGCGGCGCCGCGCCCCTGGGCCTGGGCCTGGCGCTGGCGCAACCGGGCAAATCGGTGGTGGTCATCACCGGCGACGGCGAGCAGCTGATGGGCATCGGCAGCTTGGCGACGATTGGCGCCAAGCAGCCCAAGAACCTGACCATCGTCGTGCTGGACAACGGCCACTTTGGTGAGACCGGCATGCAGCGCAGCCACTCGAGCCTGGGCACCGATCTGGTCGCCGTGGCCAAGGGCTTTGGCATTGCCGATGCCATCTCGGTCGACAGCACCGAGGCCTGCGCGGACATTGCCAAGGGCATCAACGCGCGCCAAGGCACGCGCTTCGTGCAGGTGTTCATCGAGTCCAACGAGCCCGAGCGCGCCCTGCCCCCGCGCGATGGCCCGTACATCAAGAACCGCTTCCGCGCAGCCCTGGGCCTCAAGCCCTTCTGAGCCCTGCCGGCGTCCAGCGCCTGGCCACCCGGCCGCTGGAAGTTCTCCCTTTACTGACGAGACCCTATGCAACGCTATCAACTGCGCATCAACGGCCAGCATTGCGCGCCCCAAGGCGGCACCTGGTTCGAGACCCAGAATCCCTTCACCGGCGAAACCTGGGCCGAGATCCCGCGCGGCGATGCGCGCGATGTGGATGCCGCCGTGCAGGCCGCCCATGCCGCGCTCACCACCGGCCCCTGGGCCGAGCTCACCGCGACCCAGCGCGGCGCGCTGATGCGCACGCTGGGCGACCTGATCGCGCGCGACGCCGCCAAGCTCGCAGCCACCGAGGTGCGCGACAACGGCAAGCTGTTTGCCGAGATGAACGGCCAGCTCAACTACCTGCCGCAGTGGTTCTACTACTACGGCGGACTGGCCGACAAAATGCAGGGCAGCACGCTGCCGCTCGACAAGAAGGGCTACTTCGCCTTCACCCGCCACGAACCCGTGGGCGTGGTGGCCGCGATCACGCCCTGGAATTCGCCGCTGCTGCTGCTGGCCTGGAAGATCGCGCCGGCGCTGGCCGCGGGCTGCACCATCGTCGTCAAGCCATCCGAGTTCACTTCGGCCTCGACGCTGGAGCTGGCCGAGCTGTTTGACGAGGCCGGCTTCCCGCCGGGCGTGTTCAATGTGGTCACGGGCTTTGGCCAGGAAGTGGGCACGCCGCTGGTCGAGCACCCGCTGGTCAGCAAGATCAGCTTCACGGGCTCGGACGCGACGGGCCGCCTGATCAACGAGAAGGCCGCACGGCTGCTCAAGCACACCGCCATGGAGCTGGGCGGCAAGTCGCCGAATATCGTATTTGAGGACGCCGACATCGACCAGGCGGTGTTTGGCGCGATCTCGGGCATCTTTGCCGCGACGGGCCAGACCTGCATTGCCGGCTCGCGCCTGCTGGTGCAAGACAGCATCCACGATGCCTTTGTCGACAAGCTCCTGGAAGTGGCGCGCGCCGCGCGCATGGGCGACCCGATGCATCCCGACACCCAGGTCGGCCCGATCACCACGCAGCCGCAGTACCAGAAGGTGCTCGATTACATCGACATCGCGCGCAGCGAAGGCGCGACTGCCGTCCTGGGCGGTGCCAAGGGCGACGCGCCCGAATGCGGCCAGGGCTGGTTCGTGCAGCCGACGATCTTCACCGGCGTGCGCAACGACATGCGCATTGCGCAGGACGAAGTGTTCGGCCCGGTGCTGTCGGTGATCCGCTTCAAGGACGAGGCCGACGCCCTGCGCATTGCCAATGGTGTGCGCTTTGGCCTGGCGGCCGCAGTCTGGACCAGCGATATCGGCCGTGCGATCCGCATGTCCGAACGGCTGCAGGCGGGCACCGTGTGGGTCAACACCTACCGCGCGGTGAGCTTCATGGCGCCGTTTGGCGGCTACAAGGACTCGGGCCTGGGGCGCGAGAACGGCATCGATGCCATCCGCGATTACCTGCAGACCAAGACGGTCTGGATCAACAGCGGCGCAGTCACGGGAAATCCTTTCGTCATGAGGTGAACGATTTGAATCAGGTTGCAGTCGTGATGGTCGATTTATGAATGGAGCTGGTTTTCAAGAACTGATTGAACAAGGGTGAAGCCCAACTCCGAATCGACGTCCTTAGATGAGAAAAAGTTACCAATGTCGCTTTCGCAGGAAAAACGGAAAAACGCTATTCATCACCGAAGCAGATATGAGGTCCATTCACATCGCTGAACTTTAGCAGTGCCATCTGATGCGCAACGCCGCCCCGAAGAAGCAATAAAAGGAGACAAGATGAAAAAACACCTAGGCAAACTTGCGATCGCCAGTGTCAGCGCGCTCACCTGGTGCACCTCGTGGGCGGCTTGGCCTGCCGACAAGCCCATCGAATTGGTGGTTGGTTTTGCACCTGGCGGCGGCACCGATGTCATGGCGCGCGTGCTGGCTCGTTTCGTCGAAAAACAACTGGGCGACGGGGCCAGGATCGTCGTCATCAACAAACCGGGTTCAGCTGGCGAGCTGGCTGCCTCGTATGTGCAGAACGCCAAGCCCGACGGGTACACGCTGGGCATGATCAACGTACCCGGCTACACATTCCTGCCCATGTACCGCAAGACCTCGTACCAACCCGAGCGCATCCGGCTGATTGCGCGCATTGTGGACGACCCGGCGATGTTGGTGGCGAACAAGGAATCCGGCAAGCCCATGACACTGGACGCTTTCATACAAGCTGCCAAAAAGGAGCCCAA
>JBEVDH010000106.1:0-18682 GCA_040514115.1 Comamonas sp.
ATCTGGTGCAGCATGCTCATCACCATCGGCTGCACCGAGCCCAGCGAAAAGCCCAGCAGCACCGAGCAGATGCCCATGGTCAGCGCGCTTTGCATGAACGGATAGATCACAAACAGGCAGCCCGTGGCCGCCATCGCGCCGGCGATCACCGCGCCCTCGCGCAACCGGTCGGCGATCAGCGGCATCAACAGGCGCACCGCAGCCGCGGCCACGGCAAACAGGCCCAGCAGCGTACCGATGACCGATGCGCTCATGCCACGCTCATGCCCCAGCAGCGGCAGCACGAACGTATGCACGTCCCAGCTTGCCGACTGCAGCCAGTTGACGACCAGCACGGTGCGAAACGCCGGATCGTTGAGCAGGTCCCAGGCGCGCTGACCATCGGGCTGCGGCGGGCGCGGCGCGGGCGGCGTCTCGTGCGTGCGGCGCACCCAGAGCCAGGCGAAGACCGGGCTCAGCGCCAGCAGGCCGAAGGCCACGCGATAGCCCGACAGCGGGTCGTCGCCAAAGGTCGCATGGTCGATCAGCAGCCCGGTGAAGAACGGCCCGATGAAATTGGCGATGGCCGGGCCGATCGCCAGCCAGCTGAACACCTTCTTGAGCTGCGCCGGCTCGTGCACGGCGCGGCCCGCGTGGCGCTGCACCGCGATCACCACGATGCCAGAACCGCCGCCGGTGGCGAGCGCGGCAAAGCACAAGACGGGAAAGGTCGGCAGCAGCATCGCTGCCGCGCAGCCGGTGCTCGCCATCAGCATGCCGATGAAAAACGGCCGGCGCAGGCCATGGCGATCGGCAAAGCGGCCCGCGGGCAGCGCCAGAAACACCTGGGTCAGCGCAAACAGCGCCAGCAACACCCCGACGGCGGCCGCGCTGTAGCCCTGCTTGAGCGCCAGCAGCGGCGCGGCCAGCCGCACCCCGGCCATCGTGGCATGCACCGCAACCTGTGACAGGATGACCTTGAACAGCGCTGCGTTCATTGCGCGCCGTCCGGCAGGTTGCCGTCGGCATCATCGCCATCTTCCACCTCGGGCAGCGCCAGCACTGAAACCGTCGTGGCGACGGGCGCGGGCAGGTCCTGCACGTCGCGCAGCCGGCGCTCGATGGCGCGGGTGCGCACGCCGACCTCTTCGAACTTGCGCGCCGCGGCGTCAATCGACTTCTTGGTCGCGGCCACCACCTCGCCGAACTTGGCGAATTCGGTCTTCACGGCGCCCAGCAGCCCCCAGACTTCGGACGACCGCTGCTCGATGGCCAGCGTCTTGAAGCCCATCTGCAGGCTGTTGAGCATGGCGGCTAGATTGGCCGGGCCGGTGATCATCACCCGGCAGTCGTTCTGGATTGCCTCGACCAGGCCGGGTCGGCGCATGACCTCGGCAAACAGGCCCTCGGTGGGCAGGTACAGCACGGCGAAATCGGTGGTGTGCGGCGGCGAGACATACTTGGTGTAGATCTTCTTGGCCTCGAACTTGATCGAGCTCTCGAACGCCAGGCCCGCGCTCTGGATCAGCGCCTTGTCGGCCGCGTCCTGGGCATCCATGAGCCGCTGGTAGTGTTCGACCGGATACTTGGCGTCGATCGGCAACCACACCGGCTGGTCGTCGGCGTGGCCCGGCAGGCGGATGGCGAACTCGACCAGCTCGTCGCTGCCCGGCACGGTCTTCACATTGCGTCCGTACTGCGCGGGCGTGAGCACGTTCTCGATGATCGCGCCGAGCTGCATCTCGCCCCAGGTGCCGCGCGACTTCACATTGGTCATCACGCGCTTGAGGTCGCCGACGCTGCCGGCCAGCGTCTGCATCTCGCCCAGGCCCTTGTGTACCTGCTCCAATCGGTCGCTGACCAGCTTGAACGACTCGCCCAGGCGGTGCTCGAGCGTCGCATGCAGCTTCTCGTCGACGGTGCGGCGCATTTCCTCGAGCTTGGCCGAGTTGTCGGCCTGGATCGCCGCGAGCCGCTCATTGAGCGCGCCGCGCAGCTGCTCGGCGCTGCTCTGGCTGCCCTGCACCAGGCCACCGAGCTGCTGCGTCACCGCGTCCTGCAGCACGCCGAACTGGTGGCGGATCTGGTGGCCGTTGCCTTCGAGCTGGTCCTTGAGCGCCGTCGCCATGGCCGCGAGCTGGCTTTGCACATCGCGCTTGAGCGAATCGAGCGTGCCGCGCGTCGCCTCGGACAATGCCTCGAAGCGTTGCTGGATGCGCTGCTCGAACAACGTGGTGCTGTCGGCCAGCGCCTGGCGCGAGCGCGTGCTCTCGCCGGTCAGCGCAGCCGTCGTGCCCGAGAGCTCCTTGCGAAATCCAGACAGTGCCTCGCCCAGCGCCGCGCGCGTGGCATCGGCATCGGCGCGGGCCTGGGCCAGCTGCGCGCGCAGTTGCTGCCCCATGCTCTCGAGCGCGCCATCGTTGCGCGCAATGGCCAGCTGCGTGGCCTGCACGCTGCGCTCGAGCGCCTTGAGTTGCTTGAGCATCTCGTCCTGCGTCCCGGCCACGTCATCGGCGCCACCGCCCTGGCGGCGCAGCAGCGCCAGGATCTGTAAAACCACGACCAGCGCAAGCGCTGCAAGCATGACAAGGGATTCGAGAGACAAGGGTGACACTTCAAAAAAAGGTGCGCAGCGCCGCGCACCGGACCGCAAAAGACCAGGCCGCGCCGCGGCCCGCCATCAAGCCGTTGCGCGCAAGCGCGCGGCCTGGGCATCGGGCGTGTTCACGGCCGTGAGCACGTCCTTGCCCGCAAAGAACGCCAGCAGATTATCCGCCGCCAATTGCGCCATGGCGCAGCGTGTGGCGAGGGTCGCACTCGCGATATGCGGGGTCAGCACGACATTGGGCACCGCCAGCAGTTCGGGGTGTATATGCGGCTCGCCCTCGAACACATCGAGCCCCGCGGCCGCAATGGTGCCAGCGCGCAGCGCGCGTGCCAGTGCCGCGTCATCGACAATGCCGCCGCGCGCAATGTTGATCAAGGTGGCCGTGGGCTTCATCTGCGCGAGCTCCGCCGCGCCTATGGCATGGTGGCTCTCGGCCGAGTACGGCAGCACCAGCAGCAGGTGGTCGGCGCTGCGCAGCAGCTCCTGCTTGTCCACATGGCGCGCCTGGCAGGCGGCCTCCAGCTGCGGCGCCAGCCGGGAGCGGTTGTGGTAGATCACGTTCATGCCGAAGCCCAGCGCGCCGCGCCGCGCAATGGCCTGGCCGATGCGGCCCATGCCCAGGATGCCAAGTGTCGAGCCATGCACCTCGGCGCCGGCAAACAGGTCGTAGCGCCACGACTGCCATTTGCCCGCGCGCAGATAGTGCTCGCTCTCGCTGATGCGCCGCGCCGTCGCCATGAGCAGCGCAAAGCCGAAATCGGCCGTGGTCTCGGTCAACACGTCGGGCGCGTTCGTGCCCTGCACACCCGCCGCGCTCATTGCCGGCACATCGAAATTGTTGAAGCCCACCGTCATGTTGGCGACGATCTTCAGCCGCGGGCAGGCGGCCAGCAGCTCGGCATCGATGCGCTGCGTGCCGGTGTCGAGCATCGCGTCATGGTCCTGCAGCCGCGCGATCAGCTCCGCGCGCGACCAATGCACATCCTCGGGGTTGGCCTGCACTTCGAAATGCTGCGCCAGCTGCGCCACGACTTCGGCCGGCAGCGCGCGTGACAGAAGAATGCGGGGACGGTCCATGCTCATCTTTCCTTGCTCTGCGGCCCTCAGCGGAACCAGATCCAGGTCATCACGGCAAACAGCGGCAGCAGGATGCCACCCGACCACAGCATGTAGCCAAAGAAGCTCGGCATCTTCACGCCGCGGTCCTCGGCAATGGCCTTGACCATCAGATTGGGCGCGTTGCCGATATAGGTGTTGGCGCCCATGAACACCGCGCCCGCGGAAATCGCCGTGAGCGTGGGCGCGAGCGCCGTCATGAGCTGCTGCGGGTCGCCGCCCGCGGTGTTGAAGAACACCAGGTAGGTCGGCGCATTGTCGAGAAACGAAGACAGCATGCCCGCGGCCCAGAAATATGCCGCCGGATCGGGCGTGCCATCGGCGCGCGTCACGGCGCGCACGATGGCGCCAAACGGTCCGTCCACGCCGGCCTTGAGCATGGCAAGCACGGGAATGATGGTCAGGAAGATGCCGGCAAACAGCTTGGCGACCTCGAGCATCGGCTCCCAGCCAAACTGGTTGCGCAGGTGCACATCAGCCGGCGTGATGCGCAGCGAGGCCCAGACCACCGCCAGCAATCCGATATCGCGCACCAGGCCCGGCAGGCCCACCGAGGTGCCGGCAATGTCGAAGGCCACCGGCGATTTCCAGAACCCGCTGAGCAGCACCAGCGCGATGACCACGCCCAGCAGCGCGAAATTGGCCTTGCCGTCAAAGCCGAAACGCTCGGCACTGGCCTTGTCGGCAGGCGCGCTGTCTGCCCACTCCCCGCGCTGGCGCATGAACCAGCTGTCCAGCGCGAAGAACAGCGCCAGCAGGCTGCCGATCAGGAACAGCGTCTCGGGAAAGATATGGCGCAGCGTCCAGAAGAAGTCCACACCCTTGAGAAAACCCAGGAACAGCGGCGGATCGCCCAGCGGCGTCAGCGACCCGCCCGCATTCGACACGATGAAGATGAAGAACACGACGATATGCGCCGTGTGCCGGCGCCCCGCGTTGGCGCGGATCAGCGGCCGGATCAGCAGCATCGACGCCCCCGTCGTGCCCATGAAGCTCGCCAGCACCGCGCCTGCCGCCAGAATGCCGACATTGAGCTGCGGCGTGCCGCGCAGGCTGCCGCGGATATAGATGCCGCCGGCCACGGTGAACAGCGCCAGCAGCAGGATCACGAAGGGCAGATATTCGGCCAGCAGCGCATGCACCAGCTCCACCCCCGCGGTCTGCAGCCCGAACAGCGCCGTGAAGGGCAGCGCGTAGGCCAGCCCCCAGGCCGCGGTGATCTTGCCGAAATGGTGGTGCCACAACCGCAGCGCCAGCAGCGGCATCAGCGCGATGGACAGCAGCAGCCCCGCGAACGGCACGCCCCACCACACCGACAGCGCGCGGCCGTCGAAATCAGCCGCCAGCGCCCAGCCCGGCAGGGCCGCCAGCGCAGTCATGGCCACATTGCGCAGAGTTTTCATCGCGCTCCCTCCTGTCTCATGCCGAGGGTGCGATCTCGAACACCTGGCGCAGATAGGCCAGGTACTTCTCGTCATCGCACATGCTCTTGCCCGGCGAATCCGACAGCTTGGCCACGGGCTGGCCGGCGCAGCGCGTCATCTTGATCACCACCTGCAGCGGCTCGTAGCCCAGGTCGTTGGTCAGATTGGTGCCGATGCCGAAGGCCAGCACGCAACGCCCGCGAAAGCGCTCGAACAGCGCAATGGTGCGCGGGATGGTGAGCGCGTCGCTGAAGATCAGCGTCTTGGTCAGAGGGTCGACGCGGTTGATGCGGTAATGCTCGAGCAGACGCTCGCCCCAGGTGAACGGATCGCCGCTGTCGTGGCGCGCGCCATCGAACAGCTTGCAAAAGTACAGGTCGAAGTCGCGCAGGAAGGCGCTCATGCCGTAGACATCGGACAGCGCGATGCCCAGGTCGCCGCGGTACTCGCGCGCCCAGGACTCGAAGCCGAACACCTGGCTGTCGCGCAGCCGCGGGCCCAGCGCCTGGCAGGCCTGCAGGTATTCATGCGCCATCGTGCCCAGCGGTGTCACGCCCAGCTTCATCGCATACAGCACGTTGCTGGTGCCGGCGAACTGGCCTTCGAGGCGGTTCGATGCCATGCGCCCCTCGCCCGTGCCCAGCCGCGCGCACAGCACCCGCAGCACCTCCTCGTGCCAGGCGCGGCTGAAACGCCGGCGCGTGCCGTAGTCGGCGATCTTCAGCGTCTCCAGCCCTGGCGCCTGCAGCTGCCGCACCTTTTCCTCCAGGCGCCGGCGGCCTTCGGGGAAGTCGGGCACCTTTTGCGTATTGCGGAAGTACACCTCGTTGACGATGGCCAGCACCGGGATCTCGAACAGGATGGTGTGCAGCCAGGGTCCGCGGATCGTGATGTCGATCTCGCCACTCGGCAGGCCGGTCACCTCGATGTATTTTTCATTGAGCTGAAACAGGCCCAGGAAATCAATGAAGTCGCTCTTGATGAAGCGCAGCCCCGCGAGGTAGGCCAGCTCCGCATCGCGGAACTGCAGGCTGCACAGGCAGCGGATTTCCTCGCGGATCTCGTTCACATAGGGTGCCAGCTGCACGCCCGGATTGCGGCACTTGAAGCGGTATTCGACCTGTGCGCTGGGAAACTGATGCAGCACCACCTGCATCATGGTGAACTTGTACAGGTCGGTATCGAGCAAACTGGTGATGATCATGGGCAGGGCCGAGGACAGGGCCCGAACTGGCAGTGGCGGGCATATGACAGTGTAGGCGATCCCCCCGCGCCTGCCGGCCGGCGCGGCGGTGCCGCCCGCGCTACAGCGCCGCCAGGGACTGCAGCACTTCGCGCAGCCGCGCGGGCATGGCTGTGGGGCGGCGCGTGGCGCGGTCCACATAGACATGGATGAAATGGCCGGCCGCGGCCGTCATGGTCTCGCCCTGTGCAAACAGGCCGACCTCGTAGCGCACGCTGCTGCTGCCCATGCGCGCCACGCGAATGCCGGCTTCCACGGTCTGCGGAAACGCCAGCGGCGCAAAATAGTTGCACTGGGTCTCTATCACCAGGCCAATGACCTCGCCATGCTCGATGTCGAGCGCGCCCTGCTCGATGAGATGCGCGTTCACTGCGGTATCGAACCAGCTGTAATAGACGACATTGTTCACATGGCCATAGACGTCATTGTCGGACCAGCGTGTGGAAATGCTGCGAAATGCCTGGTAGGAGTTGCGCGACTGCGGGGCAGCTCGGCCAGCGGCAGTGGCTGGTGCGGCGGTAGAGGAAGAAACATCGGACATATGCGTCCATTGTGCAGACTGGCCGCCGCGCCGTCGCTCCCTGCGAACCCGCATTCTTGGCGGTATCGAGGCAATATCACGATCCGCCTACAGAGCCGGCTTTGTTGCATTGCAACAAAGCACTTGCGCCGCCGCGCAAAATGCCTAGAATCGCACTTATGCTGCACTGCAACATGGCTTTGGCCGATCAGCGCAGATCTCGCAAGCTGGAAGCATTCCATAACGCTATTCAAGGAGAAATCACATGACGCTGACCCCCGAAGCCATTCTGAACGCCCACAAGGCCAACCTCGAAACCCTGTTCGGCCTGACCCAGAAAGCCTTTGCTGGCGTGGAAAAGCTGGTGGAACTCAATGTGGCCGTTTCGCGCGCTGCACTGTCTGAAGCGGCCAATCACAGCCAGCAACTGCTGGGTGTCAAAGACGCTCAGCAACTGCTGACGCTGCAGGCCCAACTGCTCCAGCCGCTGGCTGAAAAGACCGCCGCCTACAGCCGCAGCCTGTATGACATCGCCAACGGCACCGGCTCCGAACTGGCGCAGACCGTCGAAGCACGTTCGGCTGAAATCCAGAAGAACCTGGGCGACCTGATCGACAGCACCACCAAGAATGCGCCTCCCGGCACCGAAGCCGCCGTGGCCGTGCTGAAGAACTCGATTTCCGCTGCCACCAACGCTGCTGAATCGGTGCAAAAGGCCGTGAAGCAAGCCTCCGACATGGCCCAGGCCAACATCCAGGCCGCTTCGCGCAATGTGTCTGACGCCGTCAAGAACACCACGCAACAAGGCTGATAGCCAAATTATTTTGTTACGGGTATTCCCTGTTTCAGGGAATACCCGCATAATAGACCTCATTGTTCAGGTGCAAGTCTGAACCAACAGTTGTCTCCTTGGATCCTCTCGAAACCCCCGTTTCTTGGATCCTTTCAAGCCCGGTCTTTGACCGGGCTTTTTTTTGCCCTTTTGCCTTTTTGCCAATGGGGCAATCACCGCCGGCTTTATTGAGAACAATTCGCGTTTGCCGTATGATCGCCGGATTCCATTCCACTTGCGGTTCTGCCATGACGAAGATTCTTCACACCCTGATTGCCGCCTGCGCCTTGGCTGCCACCGGCGCGGCCTTTGCCGATGCCGGCGTCGTCAACCTGTACTCCGCGCGTCACTACAACACCGACGAAGCGCTGTACGAAGGTTTCACCAAGGCCACGGGCATCAAGGTCAACCGGGTCGACGCCGATGACGCAGGCATCCTCGCGCGCCTGAAGGCCGAAGGCACGGCTTCGCCGGCCGATGTGATCTTGCTGGTCGATGCCGCGCGCCTGTACCGCGGCGAGGTCGATGGTCTGTTCCTGCCGATCCGCTCGCCATTGCTGGAAGACGTGATTCCTTCCAACCTGCGCAGCAAGCCCGCGGCCGATGGTGGCATCTCCTGGTTCGGCCTGTCGACCCGGGCCCGCGTGATCGTCTACAACAAGATCAAGGTCAAGCCCCAGGATGTCCAGACCTACGAGTCGCTGGCCGATCCCAGGTTCAAGGGCAAGCTGTGCATCCGCTCGGGTTCGCACCCCTACAACCTGAGCCTGTTTGGCGCCGTCACCGAGCACATGGGCGAGCAGCAGGCCGAAACCTGGCTCAAGGGCCTGGTCGCCAACCTGGCACGCGCCCCCAAGGGCGGCGACACCGACCAGATCAAGGCCGTGGCCTCTGGCGAGTGCGACATTGCCGTCAGCAACAGCTACTACCTCGCACGCATGATCCGCTCGACCAAGCCCGAAGACGTGGCCGTGGCCAACAAGGTCGGCGTGGTGTTCCCCAACCAGCAGTCTTGGGGCACGCATATGAACATTGCCGGCGGCGCCGTGGCCCGCCACACCAAGAACCAGGCCAACGCGGTCAAGTTCCTTGAGTACCTGGCCAGCCCGGCCGCGCAGAACTACTTCGCCAACGGCAACAACGAGTGGCCCGCGGCCAAGGGCGTGCAGCTCGACAATCCGGCGCTCAAGGCCATGACCAACGGCAAGCCGTTCAAGAGCGAGACCATCCCGATCAGCGCGGTGGGCGCGAACATGACCAAGGTCCAGCAGATGCTCGACCGCGTGGGCTTCAACTGATCCTCCAGCGCCCAGCGCAACCGCCCGGCCCGATGGCCGGGCTTTTTTTCGCCTCCAGCGGGCAGTTGCAGCCGCTTGACCTTGCCACGATGGCAAGCTTTAGCATTGGGGTTTTGCATTTTCAGGAACCCATATGAAGCTTATCTCGCCCGCCATGCTGGCCGGACTTGCGCTGGCCGCGAGCAGCATGGCCCATGCCCAGGCGCCTGCAGCAGACCATGCTCACCATGGCGCTGCCCCTGCCGCAGCCCACCCCGTGGTGCGCGCCTACCAGCAGGCCAACAACCGCATGCATGCCGACATGGCCATCGGCTTCACCGGCGATGCCGATGTGGACTTCATGCGCGGCATGATCCCGCACCACCAGGGCGCGATCGACATGGCGCGTGTCGTGCTGGAGCACGGCAAGGACCCGGAAGTGCGCCAGCTGGCACAGGCGGTCATTGCCGCGCAGGAGCAGGAAATCCAAAAAATGCGCCGCTGGCTTGCCGCCCGGGGCAAGTAGCACGGCCTATCAGCACCTCAACCCATGTCCTTGCGCGGCGTTTTCGCAGACCGCAGGCGACAGGGCCAAACGCGCGTTTCTTGCCATAATCCATTCTTACGTTTACGTTCACGTCAATCTAGGAGACAACCCATGGATATCGCAGGCAAGGTTTTTATCGTGACGGGCGGGGCATCGGGCCTGGGCGAAGGCACGGCGCGCATGCTCGCGGCCCGGGGTGGCAAGGTGGTCATTGCCGACATGCAGGACGACAAGGGCCGCGCTGTCGCGCAGGAGATTGGCGGCGCCTTCGTGCATTGCGATGTCAGCAGCGAGACCGATGCCCAGGCCGTGGTCGATCAAGCCACGCAGCTGGGCAAGCTGATGGGGCTGGTCAACTGCGCGGGCATCGCGCCCGCGGAGAAAACCGTGGGCAAAAACGGCGCGCATGCGCTGTCGGTGTTCAGCAAGACCATCACCGTCAACCTGATCGGCAGCTTCAACATGATGCGCCTGGCGGCCGAAGCCATGAGCAAGAACGAAGCTGAAGCCACGGGCGAGCGCGGGGTGATGATTTCCACGGCCAGCGTCGCGGCCTACGACGGCCAGATCGGCCAGGCGGCTTATGCTGCATCCAAGGGCGGCATCGTCGGCATGACGCTGCCCATCGCGCGCGATCTGGCGCGCAGCGGCATTCGCAACATGACCATTGCGCCCGGCATCTTCGGCACGCCCATGCTGTTTGGCATGCCCCAGGAAGTGCAGGACGCGCTGGCCGCGGGCGTGCCCTTCCCCAGCCGCCTGGGCACGCCCGGCGACTACGCCAAGCTGGTCTGCCATATCTTCGAGAACGACATGCTCAACGGCGAAGTCATTCGTCTGGACGGCGCCATCCGGCTCGCGCCGCGTTGAGCCCGGAAGCCGTGCCGCCGACTGGCACGGTGCACTTTCGCGTATCTAAGGCAGATTTTCGCGAAAGATCACCAGCGTTCTTGCCGGATCGACCCCGATCATTGCATCGCGCTTTTCGCGCAGGTTGGTGAAGATGCGCACGCAGTTCATCATGGCCGTCTGGGGGCTTTGCGTAATGACGGCATCCATGCTGCCGTCGATCAGCATGGCGCGCGTGTCGGGCGTAAGCCCATGCCCGATGAACACCACCTTGTGCGCGCGGCCCGTTTCCTTGAGAGCGCGCGCTACGCCGTCGGACGCGCCGCCAATGTTGTAGATACCCGCCAGGTCCGGATACTGCTCGAGCAGCGTGCGGGTCTGGGTGTAGTTCTTCTGCGCATCGTCGTGGCCCTCGCGCAGGCCCACGACCTGCAGCGCCGGGAACATTTCCTCGATCACATGCAGGAAGCCGGCCTCGCGCTCTTCATGCGCGCTGTAGCTGCGCGAGCCCGCGATCAGCGCCACCTTGGCCGTGCGTGCCCCCGTGCCGATGAAGCGCCCGACCAGATAGCCGGCGGTGCGGCCGGCGGCGCGATTGTCGAGCCCGACATACGCGGCGCGGCGCGAACCCGCGAGGTCCGAGATCAGCGTGATGGTGGGCACGCCGCGGTCGGCAAGCTGGGCCACGGCTTCGCGCACCACCGGGTGCTCGAGCGCCATGAAGGCAATGCCGTCGCAGCGCTCGCCCAGCTTGAGCAGCCGCGCTGCCAGTTGCTGCGGATTGAAGGCCTCGAACTGCTCGCTGCGGCATTTGACGTGGAAGGGCGCGAGCTGCTCCTGCGAATAGTCCAGCGTGTCGCCAAGCATGCGGATGAAGCGGTTGTTGCCATCGGGCAGCAAGAAACCCAGGCGCATGGGCGCGGCCGCCAGCGCCGCATAGACGCCGGTTTCAGGCAGATAGTCGAGCTCGGCCGCAGCCTTGAGCACTTTGTGCGCCGTGGCATCGCGCACGCCGGGGCGCCGGTGCAGCACGCGGTCCACCGTTGCGGTGGATACCTTGGCCGCGCGGGCAATGTCGGCCACGCGTGCGCGCTGGGCGTCAGGGTCAACCCTCATACATCAAAACCCATCATTCATTTGATTTGACTCCTTGCCATCCAACACCTATCGTAGCGTGGCTTTCACCTAATGATGCATCAAAACGCATCAAAAATAAAACTGGAGACAACCATGGCCGAAGTCACCCGCCGCAGCGTACTGCGCAGCCTGTCCGCCGTTCCCGCGGCTTCTCTTGCCACCGGCATGGTCGCGTTCCCGTCGATCGCGCGCGCTGCCGAGTTCTCGTACAAATACGGCAACAACCTGCCGGTGACCCACCCCCTCAACATCCGCGCGCAGGAAGCGGCCGACCGCATCCTCAAGGAAACCAAGGGCCGGGTCGAGGTCAAGATCTTCCCGAACAACCAGCTCGGCGGCGACACCGACATGCTGGCCCAGGTGCGCTCGGGCGGCATTGAATTCTTCACGCCTTCGGCGCTCGTGATTGCCACGCTGGTGCCGGTGGCGGCCATCAACGCGATCGGCTTTGCGTTTTCCGACTACAACCAGGTCTGGTCGGCCATGGACGGCAAGCTCGGCGCCCATGTGCGCGCGGCCATCGGCAAGATGCGCCTGTACGCGTTTGACAAGATGTGGGACAACGGCTTTCGCCAGACCACCAGCAGCAAGGCGCCCGTGGCCAGCGCCAAGGACCTCGACGGCCTGAAGATCCGCGTGCCCGTGAGCCCGCTGTCGATCTCGATGTTCAAGGCCCTGGGCGCCGCACCCGCGAGCCTGCAGTTCAGCGAGGTCTACTCGTCGCTGCAGACGAAAATCGTCGACGCGCAGGAAAACCCGCTGCCCATCATCCAGGTCGCCAAGCTCTACGAAGTGCAGAAGTTCGCTTCGCTCACCAACCACATCTGGGACGGCTACTGGTTCATTGCCAATGGCCGGGCGTGGGATCGTCTGCCGCCCGACCTCAAGACCATCGTTGCCGCGGCCATCAACGATGCCGGCATGCAGCAGCGCGAAGACATCCGCAAGCTCAACGATTCGGTCATCACCGACCTGCAGGCCAAGGGGCTGCAGATCAACCGCCCCGCGGCCGAGAGCTTTCGCGCCAAGCTGCGCGAATCGGGCTTCTACGCCGAGTGGAAGGGCCGCTTCGGCAACGAAGCCTGGGGTCTGCTCGAACAGACCGTAGGCAAGCTCGCCTGAACTGCGCGGGAGGCTTGCCCTCCCGCCGACCCGACTTCCCCGCGAACGCTGCGCCCGCGCCAGGGCGCAGGCCCGACCCTGCCCGTAGAAAGTTCCGTTCATGTCCCTTGCCCCTGCCCAAACCGCCGGCGCGCCCCACGCACCGCCGGCCAACCCCCTGAGCGCGCTGGCCGGGCGCATCGACCTGCGCCTGGGCGCCGTGGTCGAAGCCATTGCCGCGGCCATCGTGCTGCTGGAAATCTGCATCCTGTTTGCGGGCGTCATTGCGCGCTACGTGCTGCATACGCCGCTGGTCTGGTCGGATGAACTGGCTTCGATCTTCTTCCTGTGGCTGTCGATGCTGGGCGCCGTGGTAGCGCTGCGCCGCGGCGAGCATATGCGCATGACGGCGCTGGTCAGCAAGGTCAGCCCGCACACCCGCGGCCTGCTCGAAGCGCTGGCAATTGCCGCGTCGCTGGCCTTCCTGGTGATGGTGATGGCACCGGCCTACGAGTACGCCGACGAGGAATCCTTCATCGTCACGCCGGCGCTCGAGATCAGCAATGCCTGGCGTGCCGCGGCCATTCCCGTGGGCGTGGGCCTGATGGCGGTGTTTGCGGTGCTGCGCATGCTGCGCCTTTGCAGTCTGCGCCAGATAGCGCTCACCGTCGCGGCAACGGTCGCCATCATCGGCGCGTTCTGGCTGGCGCAGCCGGTGTTCGCGACGCTGGGCAAGCTCAATCTGGTGGTGTTTTTCCTGATCGTGGTCGCGGCCACGGTGTTTGCCGGGGTGCCGATTGCGTTTTGCTTTGCGCTCGCGACCTTTGGCTACCTGGCGCTCACGACACACACGCCGATGGTGGTGATGGTCGGGCGCATGGATGAAGGCATGTCACACCTGATCATGCTGGCGGTGCCGCTGTTCATCTTCCTGGGCGCGCTGATCGAGATGACCGGCATGGCCAAGGCCATGATCCAGTTCCTGGCCAGCCTGCTCGGCCATGTGCGCGGCGGCCTGAGCTATGTGCTGATTGGCGCGATGTACCTGGTCTCGGGCATCTCCGGCTCGAAGATCGCCGACATGGCAGCCATCGCGCCGGTGCTGTTTCCCGAGATGAAAAAGCGCGGCGCCAAGCCTGGCGACCTGGTGGCGCTGCTGGCGGCCACGGGCGCGCAGACCGAAACCATTCCGCCGTCGATCGTGCTGATCACCATCGGCTCGGTCACGGGCGTGTCGATTGCCGCGCTGTTCACCGGCGGCATGCTGCCGGCGCTGGTGCTGGGCCTGTGCCTGTGCACCGTGGTCTGGTGGCGCTACCGCAAGGAAGACCTCAGCGGCGTCACGCGCTACAGCAAAAGCCAGATCGGCAAGTTCTTCGTGATCGCACTGCCCGCGATTGCCCTGCCCTTCGTGATCCGCGCGGCCGTGGTCGAAGGCGTGGCCACCGCGACCGAAGTCTCGACCATCGGCGTGGTGTATTCGGTGCTCGCCGGCCTGCTGGTCTACCGCCAGTTCGACTGGCGCCGGCTCAAGCCCATGCTGATCGAGACCGCCTCGCTGTCGGGGGCGATCATGTTCATCGTCGGCTGCGCGACCGCGATGGCCTGGGGCCTGACGCAGTCGGGCTTTTCCACCGACCTGGCGCAATGGATGGCCAGCATTCCGGGCGGCGCCTATGGCTTCCTGGCGATCTCGATCGTCGCCTTCATCGTGCTCGGCTGCGTGCTCGAAGGCATTCCCGCCATCGTGCTGTTCGGGCCCCTGCTGTTTCCGATTGCCGTGCAGGCCGGCGTGCACCCGGTGCATTACGCGATGGTGGTGATCTTCGCGATGGGCATCGGCCTGTTCGCGCCGCCGATCGGCGTGGGCTACTACGGCGCCTGCGCGATCAGCAAGGTCGACCCCAACGAAGGCATGAAATACATCGGCGGCTACATGGCCGCGCTGCTGGTCGGCCTGGTGCTGGTGGCCGCCATTCCGTGGATCTCCACCGGTTTCCTCAAGTGAGCGCCGCGCGCGCACCGCTTGCCTCTTTCTTTCCCTTTCTTTCACGGAAATAACAACATGAGCCGCCATTTCGGAGAAATTCGCCAGCTGGGCTACGTCGTGCACGACATCGAAGCCGCCATGGACTACTGGAGCAAGACCCTGGGCGTGGGCCCCTGGTTCTACAACCCCAAGGTGCCGATCGAGAATTACCGCTACAACGGCGAGGCGCATGCGCCGCACAACTCGGTGGCGCTGGCCAACTCGGGGTTCGTGCAGGTCGAGCTGATCCAGACGCGCAACGATGTGCCGTCGATGTACCGCGACTTCCTGCAGGCCGGGCGCACCGGGCTGCAACACGTGGCTTACTGGACCAACAATTACGACGCCGACCTCGAGCGCCTGCTGCGCCAGGGGTTCAAACCGGTCATGAGCGGCGAAGTGGGCCTCAACGGCCGCTTCATCTACTTCGACACCGAATACCACCCGGGCACCGTCATCGAGCTGTCCGAAGTCGCGGGTCCGAAGGGGAAGATGTTCGACCTGATCCGCGCCGCGTCTGAAACCTGGGACGGTGTCACCGACCCGGTCCGCCCTTTTCCCGATCTGAGCCAACTCTGAACGCCGCGCCATGACTGCCGACCGCTTCGAAGCCACCTATTTGATTGAAACGCCGCTGGCGCCCGCCCATGTGGCCGAGGTGATGGCAGGCGAGCAGTCCTGCGGCACCTTTACCCGCGTCGAGGGCGAGACCGATGCGCTGCGCGAGCGCGCGCGCGCGACCGTCGAGTCCATTGAAGAGCTCGAGCCCGTGGGCGCGCCCAGCCTGCCCAACGCGCTGCTCGAGCGCCAGGGCCACAGCGGGCCGTGGCGGCGCGCGCGCGTGCGCATCTCCTTTCCCGTGGCCAATGTCGGCGCCAATCTGCCGACCCTGGCCGCCACCGTGTCCGGCAATCTCTATGACCTGGGCGAGGCCAGCGGCCTGCGCCTGGAAAGCATGCAGCTGCCGGCAAGCTACCGCGCGCAGTTCGACCTGCCCCAGGTGGGCGTCGCGGGCACGCGCGAGCGCACCGGCGTAGCCAGTGGCGCAATGGTCGGCACGATCCTCAAGCCCAATGTCGGCTTCTCGCCCGCGCAGACCGCCGAGCTCGTCGCGCGTCTGTGCGCCGCGGGCGTCGACTTCATCAAGGACGACGAAGTCTGCGCCGACCCGGCCCATGCTCCCCTGGCCCAGCGCGTGCCGGCGGTGATGGCTGCCGTGCGGGCGCACCAGGACCGCACCGGCAAGCATGTCATGGTGGCATTCAACATCACCGATGAAACCGACGCGATGAAGCGCCACGCCGACCTGATCGAGCGCGAAGGCGGCAGTTGCGCGATGGCCAGCCTCAACTGGTGTGGCTACTCGGCGCTGCAGACGCTGCGCCGCCACACGGGTCTGGCGCTGCATGGGCACCGCAATGGTTATGGCGCGCTGTCGCGCCATCCGCTGCTGGGCATGTCCTTTCAGGCCTACCAGACGCTGTGGCGGCTCGCGGGCGTGGACCACATGCATGTGCATGGCCTGCAGGGCAAGTTCTCCCAGCCCGACGAGGAAGTCATTGCCTCGGCGCAGGATTGCTACACGCCGCTCACCGACGGCATGGACGACCGGGTGCTGCCCGCCTTCTCCTCTGGCCAGTGGGCTGGTACCGTGGCCGCGACATGGAACGCAGTGCGCAGCGACGACCTGCTGTTCATGTCGGGCGGCGGTATCCTGGCGCACCCGGGCGGCCCGGCCGCGGGCGTGGCCAGCATCCGCCAGGCCTGGGCCGCGGCGCGCGCAGGCGTTGCAGTGGCCGACTACGCACGCGAGGCGCCCGAGCTGGCCCAGGCGCTGGCCTTCTTTGGCAAGTGATCGGCCGATGACGACCCGCTTGAAAATCGCCTATTACGGCGACGACTTCACCGGCGCCACCGATACGCTGGCCACGGCCTCACGCGCCGGATTGCGCACGTTGCTGTTCCTGGGCGTGCCCAGCGCGGCGCAGCTCGAACGCGCTGGCCCGCTTGACTGCCTGGGCATCGCCGGCGCCGCGCGCGCCATGACGCCCGTCGAAATGCAGGTGGAGCTCGAACCGGTCGGCCGGCTGTTTGCGCAGCTGGGCGCACCGGTCATCCACTACAAGACCTGCTCGACATTCGACAGCGCGCCGCATATCGGCAGCATCGGCGCGGCCATCCGGATCCTGCGGCCGCATGCGGGCAATGCGTTTGTGCCGATCGTCGGCGGTCAGCCCAATCTGCGCCGCTACTGCGTGTTTGGCCATCTGTTTGCCAGCGCCGGCCCGGCCGTTCACCGCATCGACCGACATCCGACCATGCGCCAGCATCCGGTCACGCCAATGCACGAAGCCGATCTGCGAGTGCATTTCGCGCGGCAAGGTTTGATGCAGGTTGCGTCGATCGATTACCCAGACTACGCGCAGGCCGAGGAAGTGCTCGATCGGCAGATGTGTGCCGTCATCGCGCAGCAACCCGATGCCGTTTTGCTCGATGTCTCGAATTCCGGTGATCTGGCAGCGGTGGGCCGACTGATCTGGCAACAGGCACAACTGCAGCCCTTGCTGGCCGCAGGACCGAGCAGCGTGGTGCAGGCATTGGCCGCGCACTGGCAGCTCGATGCCTGCACCTCCAGCGCAACCATTGCGCCGGCCAAGGGCCCGGTGCTGGTTCTTGCCGGCAGCCTGTCGCCCATGACAGCGCGCCAGATCCAGGCTGCAAGCTCCTATGAAAAGCTGCTGCTGGACGCACCGCGTCTGGCAAAGGACGCGGACTACCGCACGCAGATCGCGCAGCACATCGCAGCACGCCTCGAACAAGGTGTCGATATGCTGGCCTGCACCTCCAGCGAAGGACAGATTGCCGCCACGGATGCACCCGCGGATGCGCGGGCACTCGCTGTGGCGTGCGGTGAACTGCTGGCACAGGTCTTGAAGCTATCGCCCATCAGGCGCCTGGGCGTAGCCGGTGGGGATACTTCCAGCCATGCGGTGCAGGCTCTGGATGCCTGGGGCCTGTCCTATCAGGCGCAGCTGGCGCCGGGCGTGGCGCTGTGCCGGCTGCATAGCGATGATCCGGCGCTCGACGGGCTCGAAATCATGCTCAAGGGGGGGCAGATGGGGGGGGAGATGCTGTTCGAGGAGTTGCGGGCGGGTGTTTGATGATTTGACGGATTGCCGCTATTTCGAGGAAAGGCCGTCCATCCTTCGATCCTTCGACAAGCTCAGGATCAGGACGAACGGTTTCATTCAGCGTGCCAGAACACGTGCCACTCGCCATGGGTGTGCCTTGAAGAATCGACGGCAAACATCGGGCTTGCCGTGAAACGTTCGTCCTGAGTCCGTCGAAGGATGGACATCCCTCTCGCAAAATTCTCAGCTTTTCCTCATCACTACCTATTCACCTTCCACGCGGCGGTCTTGGTACCCAGGAAAAAGAAAAGCTATACGTTAGCAGGCTAATTTCCATTTGCCCCCAACGAAAAACGCCACTGTGCAAAGCACAGTGGCGTTATCGTAATCAGCGAAATCAACGCAAGCGTCGATCCACGAACTATGGCGGAGTGGACGGGACTCGAACCCGCGACCCCCGGCGTGACAGGCCGGTATTCTAACCAACTGAACTACCACTCCTGGTAGATAGCTTCCGCCTGTACTTGATACAGGCCAAGCGCTATGACTTGGCGACCCTACGGGGATTCGAACCCCGGTACTCACCGTGAAAGGGTGATGTCCTAGGCCTCTAGACGATAGGGTCGTAACCTAAGAACTTCCGTTCTGACTTCTTGGTGGAGGTAAACGGGATCGAACCGATGACCTCTTGCATGCCATGCAAGCGCTCTCCCAGCTGAGCTATACCCCCATTTGGAGCGATGCAAAATGCACACTTCCAGAAACTGTGGCGGAGTGGACGGGACTCGAACCCGCGACCCCCGGCGTGACAGGCCGGTATTCTAACCAACTGAACTACCACTCCTGGTAGATAGCTTCCGCCTGTACTTGATACAGGCCAAGCGCTATG
>JBEVDH010000132.1:0-3809 GCA_040514115.1 Comamonas sp.
TTGTCCAAGTAAAAACGCCCGCTGACGCAGGCGTGGCGGGCGTTCGTGGCTATCGAAGCGATAGCAATCAGGCTTTGGCGGGTGCTGCCTGGCCGAGCGCGATCTTCAGCAGGTCGGCCACGGTGTTGGCGTTGAGCTTTTCCATGATGTTGGCGCGATGCGCCTCGACCGTCTTGATGCTGATGCCCAGGTCGTCGGCGATCTGCTTGTTGAGCCGTCCGGCGACGATCCGTTCGAGCACCTGTGCTTCGCGGCCGGTGAGCTTGGACAGCAGCGCGTCGCGGCTGGCCGATTGCTGGTGCTGCGCAAAAGCGCCTCGCGCATGCTCGAGCATGCGTTCGACCAGCGTGACGAGTTCTTCGTCGTTGAACGGCTTCTGGATGAAATCCATCGCGCCTTTCTTCATCGAGTCGACCGCCATCGGCACGTCGCCATGGCCGGTGATGACGACGATCGGCAGTGGCGAGCGGCGCTCGATCAGGCGATCTTGCAGTTCCAGCCCGGTCATGCCGCCCATGCGGATGTCGACAATCAGGCAGGCAACTTCGCGCGGGTCGTAGCGCGCGAGAAACGATTCGGCGGCGTCAAAGCAGCGCACGCGATAGTCCTTGCCTTCGAGCAACCACTGCAGCGAATCGCGGACGGCTTCGTCGTCGTCCACCACATAAACCGTGCCTTTTTTGGGAATCAAACTCATGCAATCGTCCTCGTTGTGGTGAGTGTTGTCGCATCCACGGGCGCCGCGAGGGGCAGCCAGAAAGTGAAGCGGCAGCCTATGACATCCGGCCCATTGTAGAGGTTCTCCGCACGCATGCGGCCATGGTGCGACTCGACGATGCTGCGGCACAGGTTCAGTCCCATGCCCATGCCTTCGCTCTTGGTGGTGAAAAAGGCCTCGAACAGGCGGTCGAGCACCTCGGGTGGCAGGCCCTTGCCGGTGTCCTGCACCGTGAACTCGACGACCTGCTGGCCCTCGATCTCGCGCGGCAGCACGCTCAGGTCGACGCTGCGCTGGTGGCCCGGGCGCTGCGAGTTCTCGATGGACTCGGCGCCGTTTTTCATCAGATTGACCAGCACCTGCTCGATCAGGATGGTGTCGGCCATCACGGGCGGCAGCCGCTCGGCCACGCGGTGCGTCAGGCGCACGTTGTGGCGGCGCAGCTCGATGTCGGCCAGCTCCACGGCCTCGCTGACCATGTCGGCCACGCGCGCCAGCGTGCGGTTGGGCTCGCTGCGCTTCACGAAGGCCCGGATGCGCTGGATGATCTGACCGGCGCGCTGCGCCTGGTGCGCGGTTTTCTGCAGCGCGGTGAGCAGCATCTCCTGGCTCAGCTGGCCGCTTTGGCTGCGCGAGATCATGCCGCTGCAGTAGTTGCTGATGGCGGTGAGCGGCTGGTTGAGCTCGTGCGCCACGCTCGACGCCATCTCGCCCATGGTGATCAGCCGGCTGATCGACTGTGCATGCTCGGCCTGGCGCGCGGCCTGCTCCTGCGCCAGGCGCCGCGGCGTGATGTCGGTGGCAATGACCATCTGCGCCAGGCGCCCGTCGACCCAGCTCAGATAGCGCGAGCGCACTTCCAGCCATTTGCCCAGGTCGGGCAGGAAGATCTCGGCGTTCTCGCTGCGCGCGCTGGTCAGCGGGTCGGTGGGCAGGCCCATCAGTCCGTCCTCGTCGTCCATGTCGGAATCGGTGTGGCGCGAGGGCAGCACGCCGGCCTGGGCGACGAGCTGCAGATGGCCATCGGTCTGCGAGCCGAACCACTGGCGGTAGAGCTTGTTCGCGAACAGCAGCTCGGCGCTGCCCAGCGGCGCGACCGACACCGAGGCATCGAGCGCTTCGAGCACGATGGTGAAGCGCTCGTGCGAAGCCGACAGCTGCTCGCGAATGCGGTTGGGCTCGGTGATGTCGGTCATCGACGACATCCAGCCGGTGTGCTGGCCATGCGCGTCGATCAGCGGCGAGACATACAGCCGCGCATCGAACTGCGTGCCGTTCTTGCGCTGCACGCGCACCTGGAAGCCGCCGACGATGGTCTTGCCGCTGAGCTCGTCGCGCAGCTTCAGACGCAGGCTGTCGTATTCGTTGCTCGGCCAGTAGCTGTAGGGCGGCAGCTGGCCGACCAGATCGCTTTCGTTCCAGCCCGTCATCTGGCAAAACGCCGCATTGACATAGGTGATGCGGCCCTCGAGATCGAGCGCGCGCATGCCCGTGAGCACCGAGTTTTCCATTGCCCGGCGGAAATTGGTCTCGGCCACGAGCGCTTCCTGCGCGCGCATGCGCCGGCGTGTGTGGCGCCAGGTCGCCAGCAGCAGCCAGGCGGTCATCGCGCTGAGCGTGCCGACCAGCCAGAACAGGCTGTTGCCGACAAAGCCCAGCGAGGTACGGTAGGCCTGGGCGCGCAGCACCAGACCGCTGCCCACGGGCGAGACCGGCACCTCGTATTCATTGGCATGTTCGTTCCACCAGCGCAGCGGGTTGTCGCTGGCGCGGGGGGGCAGGGCGGCGCCGGCCAGCAGCTTGCCACTGCCGTCGAGCATGGTCACGGCGTAACGCGCGAGCACTTCGGTGGGCGTGCCGTAGCGCAACAGGCTGTCGACCGAATACTCGCCCAGCACCACGCCGCCAAAGCCGCCGGTGCTGTTGAGCGGCACCTGCAGCTGCAAAAGCGGCGCGGGCTCGCCCGGCACGCCTGCCGATTGGGCGTACACCGGCTGCTGCAGGTCCTGCACCAGCGCATAGGTCTTGGCGGTGTCGCCGGGCTTGAGCGTTTCGCCGACGATGCGCAATTGCTCGCTGTGCACGGTGGGCGCCGCGTGGCTCGCGCGGATGCGCTGGTGCTCGTCGATCCAGGTGATCGACTGCAGCTCGGGGTATTGCGTGATCAGCGCCTCGCTGCGGCGCGCGAAATCGCCCTTGCCCATTTCCTTGTTGGCGATGTCGCGCGCCACGCGCATCAGCTGCTCCTGGCGCTCGAGCAGGCGCAGGCGCACGCGCTGCTGCGCATATTCGACGTCGCGGCGCAGCGCTTCCTGTTCGCGCTCTACCTCTTCCACGCGCAAATACCAGAAAGCCACCACGATCGCCGCGAGAAACATCAGCACCGCGGCCAGCGGCGCGAGCGCGGCAAAACGGTCCTGCCGGGTGGGTGAGAGGCTGCGCCACCAGCTGCGCCACCAGCGCACGGGCGCGGCGACCAGGGTGTCGGACAGGGCGCTGGGCGCGGCGGGTTTGGCGGGGGTCGGATCCATGGCCCGAGTGTAGAGGAGCGGCGCCGGATTTTCGCCGCGTGGGCCTTGCGGGAAATTGTGCGCTCGCAGCAAAATATCACATTGTGAAATTGAAACGCATCATTTGAAATTTGCCGAAAATGTGCGAAACTTCCGTCCAAATTCACCCAGTGACGGCCGGTTTTCGGCCGTTCGCGCACGGCAGCTTGATTGGGCATTTGGCAGGGGTGTTCCTGGCCGATGACAATGGGCGCAACGCGCAGTGTTCGTTTACCGCCTATTGCAGGAGACACCATGACAGCTCAGACCGACCCCCAGGCCGGCGCCGGCGCCACGCCCGTGGCCAGCACCGATCAGCAAGAAACCCGCGAATGGATGGACGCGCTGTCCGCCGTCATCGACCGCGAGGGCGCGCAGTACGCCCATGCGCTGCTCGAAGAGCTGCTGGAACATGCGCGCCAGAACAGTGTCGACCGTCCGTTCTCGGCCACCACCGGCTATGTGAACACGCTCGAGACGTCGCAGGAAGCGCGTTGCCCCGGCAACCTCGAAATCGAAGGCCGCCTGCGCGCCTACATGCG
>JBEVDH010000157.1:0-12911 GCA_040514115.1 Comamonas sp.
TTTTGTGCGATGCGCACGGATTCCACGTCAAGGGCCGCGCGGTTGATGAGGGCGCCGGCGGCGCGTGCGGCTTTGATAGCCACGTTGAGCATGGGATGCAGGGTAGACGACATAGATTGTGAGCGTTGGCGCCACGCAGCAAAAAGGCAGCGCGGCACGCGGGTAAGAACAGGGGAGGGCCGGCCCGGGCGATGCGGGCGGCGACAATGGCTGGCGATTTTACCCGGCCTGCCCGATTTGTGCTGTGCTTTGTTCTGCAACCCGCATGGCCGGCGGCCTTTTGCTCCCGTCTCCCCTGCCCGCCACCTGCTTTTGTGAATGCCATGAAGACCCGATTCGTCCTGATCCAGACCAGCCATGCCGGCAATGTGGGCGCTGCCGCCCGGGCCCTCAAGACCATGGGTTTCGACGACCTGGTGCTGGTGGCGCCGCGCTGGGCCAATGTGCTGCGGCGCGAGGAGACCATCCAGCGTGCCAGCGGCGCGCTCGACGTGCTGGCCCAGGCGCGCATCGTGGAGACGCTCGATGAAGCGCTCGACGGCATGAGCCACCTGTGCGCCACCGCCATGACGCCGCGCGACTTCGGCCCGCCCACGCGCACGCCGCGCGCGCACCTGGAAATGCTGGTCAGGGGCGAGCTGCAGGCGGCGTCGGACGCCCCCCCGGCCCCTGCCACGGCGCCCGAGACCGGCGTCGCCTTCCTGTTTGGCTGCGAGCGTTTCGGCATGGCCAACGAGGATGTCTACCGCTGCGATGTGGCGCTGTCGATTCCCTCGAACCCGCAGTTCGGCTCGCTCAACCTGGGCGCGGCCATCCAGCTGATTGCCTATGAATGGCGCCAGGCGCTGGGCGGCTTCGCGCTCGAGGGCGCCGCGCCCGCGCAACTGCCCGACCGCGCCGATGCGGCCCAGGTCGCGGGCATGCTGGGCCACTGGGAGCAGGCGCTGGCGCATGTCGGGTTCCTCGACCCCGCGGCGCCCAAGAAACTCATGCCGCGGCTGAATCAGCTTTTCAACCGCGCGCAGCTCAGCCCCGAGGAAATCCACATCCTGCGCGGTGTCGCCAAAGCCATGCTGCAAAGCACCCCGCCAAACCGCTAGACTGAGAAGCTCCGTCCACTTCCTCTCTCCCGCGATGCTCGCTCGCCTGCGTTCCGATATCCAGTGCATTCTCGACCGCGATCCCGCGGCCCGCAGTACCTGGGAAGTGGTGACTTGCTATCCCGGTCTGCACGCGATCTGGCTGCAGCGCCCTGCCCACTGGTGCTGGACCCATCGCCTGCAGTGGCTCGGCCGCTTCATCTCGCACCTCGCGCGCTGGTTTACCGGCATTGAAATCCACCCCGGTGCGGTGATCGGCGAGCGCGTGTTCATCGACCACGGCATGGGCGTGGTGATCGGCGAGACCGCGGTGGTGGGCGACGGCTGCACCATCTACCACGGCGTGACGCTGGGCGGCACCTCGCTCTACAAGGGCGTCAAGCGCCACCCGACGCTGGGGCGCGATGTCGTGGTGAGCGCCGGCGCCAAGGTGCTCGGCGGCTTCGAGGTCGGCGACGGCGCGAAGATCGGCAGCAACGCGGTGGTGATCAAGCCCGTGCCCGCGGGCGCTACCGCGGTGGGCATTCCCGCGCGCATCCTGCCGTCCAAGGCCGGGCAGAGCGCCGACGTCACCGACCACGATGCCCCCGCCGCCGCGCCGCGCGCCTTCACGGCCTACGGCGTGACCCAGGAAGACGACCCGATCTCGCAGGCCATGCGCGGCCTGAGCGAAGGCGCGGCCGGCCACGAGCAGCAGATCGCGCTGCTGTGGGAAGCCATTGAAAAGCTCTCGGCGCAGACCAAGACCCGCGATTGTGTGCCCTGCGAGTCCGTACGGCCGCAGAAGTTCGAGAAGGACAAGATCGATCAGCTGATGGGCAAGTAGCGCCGTCAAAGGAAGCGCACCCGTCCGCTGTCCAGATCGTAGTGCGCGGCCACCACGCGCACCTTGCCTTCGGCCACGCCGCGGGCAATGGATTCGCTGCAGGTCACGATGACCTGCGCCGTCCGGCGCGCATTCTCGCGCACGGCGTTGTCTACAAAATCGCCGGGCTGCCCGATCACCGCGCGCGCCGCGGGCACGATGGCGTCCACCAGCGGGCCGATGAAGCCGGGAAAGCGCGCCTGGCCCTGCACCACGGCCGCAGCCGCCGCCACCGCGCCGCAGCGCTCGTGGCCGAGCACGACAATCAAGGGCACGCCCAGCATGGTGCAGCCATATTCCAGCGTGCCCAGCGTCGTGTCATCGGGCAGGTGGCCGGCATTGCGCGCGACAAACAGCTGGCCCAGGCCCAGGCCGCCAAACAGCAGCTCGGGCGGCACGCGGCTGTCGGCGCAGCACAGCACCGTGGCCCAGGGCGCCTGTTGAGCAGCCAACTGCGCGCGCTGTTCCACCAATTGGGCTGCGCACAGCGCCGGCGCTTCGACAAATGCCGCGTTGCCGGCCTTGAGCCGCGCCAGGGCTGCGGCGGGATCGATCTGCCCGGTGGGCAGCGGGCCCGAGGCCCGCGTCGTGGCGCTGAAGAGGCCGGCGGCGGCCAGCGCCAGAAAGGCGCGCCGGCCGGGGGCGCGCGCACTGTGGGTTTCACACATGAGGTTTCTCCTGGAGAAGGTATGTGGACACATCCCGCCATTTTGTTCCTGCAGTCGCCGCTAGACTCCTCCCCATGTCGCCTGAAGGACCCATTGCCATGAATGTCGAAGATGCCCTGCATGCGCGCCGCTCGGTGCGCGCCTTCCTGCCCCGCGTGCCCGATGCCGCGGTGGTGCGCTCCATCCTGCACGCGGCCGCGCGCGCCGCCTCGGGCGGCAACCTGCAGCCCTGGCGCGTGACGGCGCTCGCGGGCGCGCCGCTGCAGCAACTGCTGACGACCGTGGCCACGGCCGAGCCAGAGGATGGGCCCACGGGTACTTCCTATCCCCCGAGCCTCTGGGAGCCGTACCGCAGCCGGCGTTTCGACAATGGCGAAGACCTGTACCGCACGCTGGGCATCGAGCGCGGCGACAAGCCCGCGCGCCTGGCCCAGCTCGGGCGCAACGGGCAGTTCTTTGGCGCGCCGGTGGGCATCTTTGTCAGCGTCGACACGCGCATGGGGCTGGCGCAATGGGCCGACCTGGGCATCTACCTGCAGTCGCTGATGCTGCTGGCGGTGGAGCAGGGGCTGGCGACCTGCGCCCAGGGCTACTGGCGGCGCTTTGGCGACACCGTGGCAACCCAGCTGGCGTTGCCCGAGGGCTATGCGGTGGCCTTTGGCGTGGCGCTGGGCTGGGAAGATCCCGATGCGCCGATCAACCAGCTGCGCGCCACGCGCGCCGATCCGGGCGAATGGCTGGAGCTGCAGGGTTTCTGAAGAATCGCTCGCCACCGCGGGTCCATAGCGCGACGGGGCGGCCCCCAATGACCTTGCCCTCAACGTGCCCCGCTATACTCCCCTCAGCTCCGGGGTGTGCGCATGCGCTGAGATGCCGGCGGGTCTGTTTCAACAGGCCTGCCGGCGAACCCGATGAACTTGATCCGGCTCATACCGGCGGAAGAAGAGCGAGAACCTGAAGCGGCAAAGGGAGGCGGCAGTCAACGTCGAGGCATCACGTCCACGGCAGGCACTGCGGGCTGTTCTTCATCCGCGCCACCTGTGGCAGCAGCCCATGGTGGTTCATCCACAGGTCCCGGCCCGGCATTCCTCGGAGCGTTGTTGACTCAACCATTACGAGGAGACCCGCGATGAATGCCCCGGAAAAAAACCTTTCCAACCCGTCCTTTGCCGATCTGCTGGCACAGTCACGCCAGCCCTTTCCCGCCTCGCGCAAGAGCTATCTGCCAGGCCAGCTGCATGTCAATCTGCGCGTGCCGGTGCGCGACATCGCGCTCACCAACGGCGAGCAGGTCAGCGTGTATGACACCTCCGGTCCGTACACCGATCCTGGCGTCGAGATCGACATCCGCCGCGGCCTGCCGGCGCTGCGCGCGCCCTGGCTCGACGCGCGCGGCGATACCGAGTGGTATGTGGGACGCCCGCGCGCGGCGCTGGACGACGGCAGCCGCAGCGATGAAGCGCTGCGCCTCAAGACCCTGCGCGCCGAGGCCGCGGGCCTGCAGCGCCAGCCCCGGCGTGCCAAAAGCGGCGCCAACGTGACGCAGATGCACTACGCACGCCGCGGCATCGTCACGCCCGAGATGGAATACGTGGCGCTGCGCGAGAACGGCCGGCGCGAGTGGATGGCCGCCTACCAGCAGGACGCGGCGCGCGAGCTGCGGCTGGCAGGCAATTCGCTGGGAGCGAGCATTCCGGCGCTGATCACGCCCGAGTTCGTGCGCGATGAGGTGGCGCGCGGGCGCGCGATCATTCCGGCCAACATCAACCATCCCGAGATCGAGCCGATGGCCATCGGGCGCAACTTCAAGGTCAAGATCAACGCCAACATCGGCAATTCGGCCGTCACTTCGAGCATCGAGGAGGAGGTGGAAAAGCTGGTGTGGGCCACGCGCTGGGGCGCCGACAACGTGATGGACCTGTCGACGGGCCGCAATATCCACACGACGCGCGACTGGATCCTGCGCAACTCGCCAGTGCCGATCGGGACGGTGCCGATCTACCAGGCACTGGAAAAGGTCGGCGGCGTGGCCGAGGACCTGAGCTGGGCCATCTTTCGCGACACGCTGGTCGAGCAGGCGGAGCAGGGCGTCGACTACTTCACCATCCATGCGGGCGTGCGCCTGGCCTTCATCCACCTCACGGCGGCGCGGCGCACCGGCATCGTCTCGCGCGGCGGCTCGATCATGGCCAAGTGGTGCATGGCGCACCACCAGGAAAGCTTCCTGCACACGCATTTCGAAGACATCTGCGACATCATGAAGCAGTACGACGTGAGCTTCAGCCTCGGCGACGGCCTGCGCCCGGGCTGCGCCAGCGACGCCAACGACGAGGCCCAGTTCGCCGAGCTGCGCACGCTCGGCGAGCTCACGCAGCTGGCCTGGAAGCACGACGTGCAGACCATGATCGAGGGCCCGGGCCATGTGCCGATGCATCTGATCCAGGCCAACATGGCCGAGCAGCTCAAGCATTGCCACGAGGCGCCGTTCTACACGCTGGGCCCGCTGACCATCGACATCGCGCCCGGCTACGACCACATCGCGAGCGCCATTGGCGCGGCCATGATCGGCTGGATGGGCACGGCCATGCTGTGCTACGTCACGCCCAAGGAGCACCTGGGCCTGCCCGATCGCGACGATGTCAAGCAGGGCATCATGGCGTACCGGATCGCAGCGCATGCGGCCGATGTCGCCAAGGGCCATCCGGGCGCGCGCGCACGCGACGACGCGCTGTCGCAGGCGCGCTTTGATTTCCGCTGGGAGGACCAGTTCAATCTCGGCCTCGACCCCGACACGGCCCGCGCCTTCCACGACGAAACCCTGCCCAAGGACTCCGCCAAGGTCGCGCATTTCTGCTCGATGTGCGGCCCGAAGTTCTGCTCGATGAAGATCACGCAGGAGGTGCGGGAATTCGCAGCGAAGAAGGGGCTTGCGGAGGAGGCGGCGCTGGCTGAGGGCATGCAAGCCAAGGCACAGGAGTTTCAGCGAGGGGGAGGGGAGATTTATGTGCCGATTGTGGTGGTGAACTGAGATACGGCTGAGGCGTTCGGGTTGTTGAGCTTTCCGTTTGTAGAGGGGCCATTTACCCTTCGACGGGCCCGCCTAGGGGGCTCAGGGCGAACGGTGGAAAACCGTCCGTGGTTGATCTGGCGCAGCGCATCCCATAGAGCCATGCGCGACGAAAAACCGTTCGTCCTGAGCCTGTCGAAGGATGAAAGGCCTGTCCTCAAAAACAGGCCCTTTCACCTCGGTAGCGCAAACCGCCCCGCAATCCGCGACAACGCCCCCGCCTGATCCTGCAGGCTCAACGCCGCGGCCGCCGACTCCTGCACCAGCGCCGCGTTGTGCTGCGCATGGTCGCTGAGCGCGTGCACGGCCTCATGCAGCGCCGCGATGTCCTGCTGCTGGCCGCGGGCCTGGCTGGTGATGTCGGTCATGCTCAGCGTCGCCTGCTCGATGGCGTCGAGCATCTGCGCGGTGCGCGCGCGTGCCTCGGTCGCGAGGCGGCTGCTTTCGCCGACCTGGGCGCCCGAGGCCTGCACCAGCTGCTTGATCTCCTTGGCGGCCTCGGCGCTGCGGTTGGCCAGTGCGCGCACTTCGGCGGCGACCACGCTGAAGCCGCGGCCATGCTCGCCCGCGCGCGCGGCCTCGACAGCCGCGTTCAGCGCCAGCAGATTGGTCTGGAAGGCCAGCGTGTCGATGACCCCGGTGATGTCGGCAATGCGCTGCGCGCTGCCGGCCATGTGGTGGATGGTGCCGGCCAATGCTTCGATCGAGGCGCCGCTGGCCTGGGCGCTGCGGCTGGCCTGCTGGGCCACCTGCTGGCCGCGGTCGGCGGCGCGCGTGGCCAGCGTCGTCGTCTCGGAAAGCATGGCCAGATGCTCGCTCGCGGCCTGCAGTTGCAAGGCGCCATGCTCGGTGCGCTGCGACAGGTCGTGGTTGCCGCGCGCGATGTCTTGCGAAGCCTCGGCCACATGGCGCGTCGCGCCCTGCAACTGGCCGACGAGATCGCGCAGGCTGGTCTGCATGCGCGCCATCGCGCCCAGCATCTGTCCGGCTTCGTCCTGGCCACGGCTGTGCAGGTCGGTGCGCAGGTCCAGCGCAGCCACGCGCTGGGCCGCGCTGTGCGCCTGGGCCAGCGGCTGCACGATCCAGCGGCGCAGCGCCCAGCCCAGCCACAGGCCCAGCAGTACCGAGGCCGCGCACAGCGCCAGCAGCACACTGCGCGCAGTGGCGGCACTTTCGCCGGCCTGGTGCGCGGCGAGGTCCATGGCCTGGCGCTGGTGCGTCGACAGGGCCTGCAACTGCTGCGTCAGTGCCTGCGCGGCCGGCAGGAACTGCTGGTCCACGGTCTCGCGGATGCGTGCGGCGCCGGCGCGGCGTCGCGGGCACACAGCGCCCAGATCAGCATTCCGCTCAGCACCAGCGTCGCGTGCCCCAGCGCCAGCCACAGCGCGCTGTGGAACAGCACCGGCACCAGCGCCGAGGTGATCAGCGCAAACAGCAGCATCTGCACGAAGCCCTGCAGCGACGATGCCAGCCCGCGCATCGTCGGGAAAAAGCCCACGGCCTGCAGCACGACCAGCGGGCTGATCAGCGACCACGACAGCGTGTACAGCGCGATCGGCAGCACCGCCCAGGGCAGGCTTGCCGTGAACAGCGCGTTGTAGGCGACATTGACGATGCACGCCAGCGCCATCAGCGCGAAGCCGATCTGCTTTTGCCGGCGCGGCGACAGGCGCGAAGCCAGGAAGGTGCTGATGACCGAGCCCAGCATGCCACCGCCGACCAGCGGAATGAACAGCCAGCCGAAACCGGTCTCGCTCTGGCCCAGCAGCGTCACGACGAACTCCGCGGCCGAGGCGATATAGACCGCCATGCCCGAGCCCATCAGGCCGATGGCCAGCAGCATGCGGCGAAACGCGCGGTGGCGGATGGCGGTGAGGTAGTTGCGCCCGATAGGCCGCCAGGCCAGCGGCGTGCGATGTGCCACCTCCAGCGTCTCCGGCAGCGCGCGCCAGGCCGTTGCCAGCAGCAGGAGTGAAAAAACCGCGAGGAACACGAAGGAGGCGCGCCAGCCACCGTGCAGCTGCAGCCAGCCGCCCAGGATCGGAGCGAGCGCGGGCGCGAGGCCGAACACCACCATGATCATCGCCATCATGCGCTGCGCCTGCGCGCCCTGGTAGCGGTCCTGCACCATCGCGCGCGACACCACCATGCCCGCGCCGGCCATCAGGCCCTGCGCGGCGCGCAGCGCAATCAGCATCTCGATGCTCGGCGCGAGCGAGGCCAGCAGCGAGACCAGGCCGAAGCCGGCCACGGTGAACAGCATCACGCGGCGCCGGCCGATCGCATCCGACAGCGTGCCGTAGACCAGCATCATCAGTGCCAGGCCCAGCACATAGACGCTCAGCGTCTGCTGCACCACCGTGGCGTCGACCGCGAATTCACGGGCAATGGCGTGGAACGAGGGCAGGTAGGTATCGATCCCCAGGGGGCCGAGCATCGTGAACAGGGCCAGCAGGACGGTGAGTTTCAGTGGGTGCATGAAAACGGCAGCGGCCAGGGCAGGCCTAGCCGGGGGGGAACAATAAAAAAAGCGCCTGGGGGCAGGCGCGGGAGGGGGTCAGCCAGCAGCCGCAGGCCGCTGGGCGCTCTTGGGCCGGAACGCCTCGCAGACCTCGCTGCGCGTCTCGAGATACGGGCCGCCAAGCAGGTCGATGCAGTAGGGCACGGCCGCGAAGATGCCGGGCACGAGGCTCTTGCCGTCCGCATCCTTGAGGCCTTCGAGCGTCTGCGCAATGGCCTTGGGCTGGCCGGGCAGGTTGATGACCAGGCTCTGGCCGCGAATGACCGCCACCTGGCGCGACAAAATGGCCGTGGGCACGAAGCGCAGGCTGATCTGGCGCATCTGCTCGCCAAAGCCCGGCATCTCCCGGTCGGCAATGGCCAGCGTGGCCTCGGGCGTCACGTCGCGCAGCGCCGGGCCGGTGCCGCCCGTTGTGAGCACCAGGGAGCAGCCGGCATCGACCAGTTCGACCAGCGCCTGGCTGATCGTTTGCTGCTCGTCGGGGATGAGTCGCGACTCGAACGTGACCGGGTTGCGCAGCGCGCGGCCCAGCCAGTCCTGCAGCGCGGGCAGTCCCTGGTCGACATAGACCCCGCTGCTGGCGCGGTCGCTGATCGACACGATGCCGATGCGCACCGGGTCGCAGCCGGGCACCGGCTCAGTCATCGCTGTCGTCGGCAGCGGCCACGGGCGCGGCAGGCTGCGGCGCGCCGCGAAAGCCCTGGCTGCCCGAGAGCTGGTCGCGCAGCAGCGCAAACAGCTCGCGGTAGGCGCGGCTGGCCTTGCGCGGCGCGGCTGCGGCTGCTTCTTCATCCGCAGGGGCTGAGGCGTCTGCCGGCGCGGCATCGGCCGGGGCGGCGACCACATCCTTGCGCGCCTGGCGGATCAGCGCGCGGATCTGCTGCGACTCGGTGGCAGGGAAGCTATCGAGCCACTCGGCCAGCGCGCCATCCTCGGCCATCAGCCGGTCGCGCCACTGTTCGGTCTGCATAACGATGAGCTTTTCCGTTGGCGAGCCGCCGCGCTGCTCTTCCATGGCCGCGTGGATGGCAGCGATCTGCGACTCCTCGAGCTTGCGCATGATCTTGCCGATGTACTGCATCTGGCGGCGCTTGCCTTCGAAGTTGGTGATGCGGCGCGCTTCGATCAGCGCATCGAGCAGCTTGTCCGACAGATGCAATCGCGCGAGCAGATCGCTGCGCAGGTCCAGCAGGTCTTCACCGAGCTTTTGCAGCGCATCGCTTTCGCGCTTCATATCGGTCCGGCTGGAGTCCCAGGTACCTTTGAGTTCGGCCTTGAGTTCGAGGTCGAGTTCGCTGCCTTCGGCAACGAACTGGCCTTTCACAAAGTAGCCTTTTTTTGGTTTGCGTGACATGGTAGGGGGCAATAGGGGAGGGCAACGCAGGGCGCGTCGCAGTGGCAAGTATCATAGCCGTCGCTATGAAAAAACCCCGCCCCCGCTCCGTAAGCACCGCCGCCGCGCAGGCCGATTCCGGCTTCAGCTACAGCCGCCCCTTCTTTGAAGACCTTGTGGACCGTGCCCTGGTGCACGCCAAGAAGCTTGGCGCCACCGACGCCGGCGCCGAAGCCTCCGAGGGCTGCGGCCTCTCGGTGAGCGTGCGCAAGGGCGCGCTGGAGACCGTGGAGCGCAACCGCGACAAGTCGCTGGGCGTCACTGTCTACCTGGGCAACCAGCGCGGCAATGCCAGCACCTCCGACTTCTCCGATGCGGCCATCGCGCAGACCGTGCAGGCCGCCTACGACATCGCGCGCTTCACCGCCGAAGACCCTACAGGGGGGCTGCCTGACGCCGCCGACATCGCCGAGCCCGGCACGCACCGCGACCTGGACCTGTTCCATCCCTGGGACATCACCAGCGAGCAGGCCGCAGTGCTGGCCATGGAATGCGAAGCCGCCGCGCTCAAGACGCACAAGCGCATCACCAACAGCGAGGGCGCGGGCGTCTCGGTCCAGCAAAGCCATTTCTTCAGCGCCCACTCCAACGGCTTTCGCGGCGGCTATGCCAGCTCGCGCCACAGCCTGTCGGTCGCGCCCATCGCCTCGCTGCCCGGGCGCAACGCCGAGATGCAGCGCGATGCGTGGTACAGCTCGATGCGCTCGGCCGCCGAACTCGCCTCGCCCGCCGAAGTCGGCCGTTATGCCGCGCAGCGCGCGCTCAGCCGCCTGGGCAGCCGCAAGATCCCCACGACCGAATGCCCGGTGCTGTTCGAGTCGACGCTGGCCGCGGGCCTGCTCGGCGGCTTCGTGCATGCCGTGAGCGGCGGCGCGCTGTACCGCAAGACCAGCTTCCTGCTGGACTCGCTGGGCAAGCCGGTGTTCCCCAAGCACATCGACGTGCTCGAAGACCCCTTCATCCTGCGCGGCAAGGGCAGCTCGCCTTTCGACGAGGAAGGCGTGCGCGTGCAGCCGCGCAAGGTGGTCGATGCGGGCCGCGTGCAGGGCTACTTCCTGTCGAGCTACTCGGCGCGCAAGCTGGGCATGAAGACCACCGGCAATTCGGGCGGCTCGCACAACTTGGTCATGAGCTCGCGCCTCACGCGCGAAGGCGACAACCTCGACGCGATGCTCAAGAAGCTCGGCACCGGCCTGTTCGTCATCGAGCTGATGGGCCAGGGCGTGAACTACGTGACCGGCGACTATTCGCGCGGCGCGAGCGGCTTCTGGGTCGAGAACGGCGAGATCGCCTATCCCGTGCACGAGATCACCATTGCCGGCAACCTAAAGACCATGCTCAAGGGCATCGAAGCCATCGGCTCGGACGCGTACAACTACGGCGCCAAGACGGTGGGGTCGGTGCTGATCAACCGGATGAAGGTGGCGGGGAGCTGATTCCTGGCCTGGGGTGGGGCCGGCTCGAGATCTGTCGGTACGGCCGTCCATCCTTCGACAGGCTCAGGACGAACGTGAGAAACCGTTCGTCCTGCGCTTGCCTGGCCGGCCGCGTCGAAGGATGAGCGGCCTGCACTCCAAGTATGAAAAAAAAGAGCGCCCACCGGCGCTCTTTTTCATGATCGCGAAGGATCAACCGGCCAGCGCCGCCTTCACAGCCGCCGACACCTGGCCCATATCGGCCTTGCCCGCGAGCTGCGTCTTCACCGCGCCCATGACCTTGCCCATGTCGCCCGGGCCCTTGGCGCCGAGCTCGGCCACGATGGCCTGCACGGCGGCAGTCACTTCCTCGGCCGTCATGCGCTGGGGCAGGTAGACCTTGAGCACTTCGAGCTCGGCCTTTTCCTTGTCGACCAGGTCCTGGCGCGCGGCCAGTTCAAACGCGGCAATGCTGTCCTTGCGCTGCTTGATCAGCTTGTCGACGATGGCGATGATGGCCACGTCGTCCAGCACCACGCGCTCGTCGACTTCCTTTTGCTTCATGGCCGCCATCAGCATGCGGATGGTGCCCAGGCGCTCGCTGTCCTTGGCGCGCATGGCGGTCTTCATGTCTTCGGTGATCTGCTCTTTGAGGCTCATGGCAATCTCCTTGGGATAAAACTCTAAACTCTAAATTCCAAATTCGGAAAACAAAAAACCCGCGCCTGGCGTCCCGAGCGCGGGTTTGCGGCTGGTGACAGCCGGCTGTGCTTAGTAAAGCTTCTTGGGCAGCTGCATGCTGCGAACGCGCTTGTAGTGACGCTTCACGGCAGCGGCCTTCTTGCGCTTGCGCTCGGAAGTGGGCTTCTCGTAGAACTCGCGTGCGCGCAGGTCCGTGAGCAGGCCGAGCTTTTCGATCGTGCGCTTGAAGCGACGCAGAGCGACGTCATAGGGTTCGTTTTCTTTTACGCGGATGGTTGTCATTAGCTAATGTTTCCAAATATTTGTTGCCGACAGCGGGTACGCAGGAGATCGAGCCTGGGCACCATGTGCGGCGGTTGTTCCCCGTCTATAACTAGTATTGGCCGACGGGGCATTGCCAGCAAAGCCAAGAATTATAGACCAGTTGCGGCGGGCTGCAGTGAATTTGCGCACGCGTGGCCGCTGGCCCACGCCCACTGGAAGTTGTAGCCGCCCAGCCAGCCCGTGATGTCGACCACTTCGCCAATGCAAAACAGCCCCGGCTGGGCTTTGCATTCCATGGTCTGCTGCGACAGTGCGCGGGTATCCACGCCGCCCAGAGTGACCTCGGCCTTCTTGTAGCCTTCCGAGCCGTCGGGCGTGATTTCCCAGCGGCTCAGGCGCTCGGCCAGCCGGGCCAGCGCCTTGTCCGAAGCCTCGGCAATGGGCCGCTGCCATTCGCTGTCCTGCGCGACCCAGGCATCGGCCAGGCGGCTGGGCAGCCAGGCCGTGAGCTCGTTGGCAATCAGCTTGCGCGAGCGCAGCTTGGCTTGACCCAGCGCCGCAGCCAAATCCACATTGGGAGCGAGGTTGATGGACAGGGGCGTGCCCGGCTGCCAGTAGCTCGAGATCTGCAGCACCGCCGGCCCCGACAGGCCACGGTGCGTGAACAGCAGGTCCTCGTGGAAGGCCATGCGCTCCTTCTTGCTGCCGGTGCTGATCTCCACGGGCAGCGCCAGGCCCGAGAGCTGCGCGTAAGGGGCCCACCCAGCGCCGTCGAAGGTCAGTGGCACCAGGCCGGGCGAGCGCTCGATCAGCGGCAGGCCGAACTGCTGCGCCAGCCGGTAGCCGAAGTCGGTCGCGCCGATCTTGGGAATCGACAGGCCCCCGGTCGCGATCACCAGATGGGGCGCGCGCACCG
>JBEVDH010000181.1:0-8295 GCA_040514115.1 Comamonas sp.
AGCCAGGCGCTTGAGGCCTGGCTTTCTCCCATCCACCCCTGCGCGCAGGGGGGCCCGCGATCGAGCATGACAGCGCCGCCAGCGCCCTGCACGCCAGGACGGCCGCCCGCAACGACCTGCGCCCGGGCGCGGCTAGCGTCACCAGGCGACCTTCCACCGCGCCCATCAGACAGAGCAGCAGCCCCATCAGCGCCGAAGCCACGCCCGCCCGCGCCATGGTCAGCGCCGTGAGGTGGCCAAACACCAGGCCCAGGGTCCGGATCCGCAGGTCCGGCAGCGCGAGATAGACCTCCAGCGGCGCGTTTGCCCTCGCCACCGCCACCGCCAGCAGCAGCCTCAGCCGCGCGAGCGCAGGCATTGCGATGCCCCCCGACAGCAGCGCTGCTTGCCCCAGCGCCGGGTCACTCTCTGGCGCGGTGGGCCGGCCGCGACGATGCCCATCGCAGCGGGCCGCCCTCACCGGCGGACAAAAACCCTATCGGCATCCAAGTTGAACCTCCCTTGTCCCGTGCCGCAACAATGATATCCATGACAATAGTTGCCTAAGCAATCAAACACATTTGAATACATGCCCTCTGCACCGCTGCCGCCCTCCGATTTCTACCAAGCGGGGGTTTACACGCCCGGGGACAGCGTGGGTTTTCTGATGCGCCGCGTGCTCAGCTCGATCTTGCAGCAGGCCGATGCCGAACTGGCGGTGCATGACCTGACCTATGTGCAGTGGCTGCCGCTGTACAAGCTGATGGTCTGCAGTGACACCACCAGCGCGGGCCTGGCGCGCGATCTGGGCATTGACCCGGCCGCCGTCACGCGCGCGCTCGACCGGCTTGAAGCCAAGGGCATGCTGCGCCGCGAACGCTCGACCACCGACCGGCGCGTCGTGCATCTGGAGCTGACCGACGCCGGCCGCGGCGTGGCCTCCCAGGTGCCGCAGGCGCTGGCCAGCGTGCTCAATGCCCATCTAGGCGGCTTCAGCCACGAAGAATGCCGGCTGCTGATCGACATGCTGCGGCGCATGCTGCAAAACGGCGAGGCGCTGCGCGCCGGCGCGCCGGCCTGACTCTTTTCTTTTCCACCTTCTTTCCAGACCATGCACCCACTTCCCTTGCTGCGCCGCCCGCGGCTGCTGGCCCTGTGCGCGGCGCTGGCCCTGGCCGGCTGCGCCCAGCCCGGACCGGACCATGCGGCACTCGCGCAACTCACCCCTGCCGCCGCGGGCTTGACCGATGCCTTGACCACCGCCGAAGCCCTGCCCACCGCCTCCTGGTGGACCGCTTTGGGCGACGCGCGCCTGAACGCGCTCATCGACCAGGCGCTGCAGGGCAATCCCAGCCTGGCCGCCAGCCGCGCGCGTTTCGAGCGCGCCGCGGCGCTGGCCACGGCCAGCAGCACCGCCAGCGGGCCGCATGCGAGCGTGGGGCTCGACGCCACGCGCCAGCACTACAGCGCCAATGGCCTGGTGCCCGCGCCGATTGCCGGCAACACCTACAGCAGCGGCAACGCCCAGGTGGGTCTGAGCTGGGCGCCCGACTTCTTTGGCCGCCATGCGGCCGAGCTTGAAGCGGCGCTGGGCCAGGCGCGCGCGGCCCAGGCCGACAGCGCCGCGGCCGCCAACCAGCTCGCGGCCCAGGTCGCGCGCAGCTATGTGCAGCTCGCCCGCCTGCTGGCGCAGCGCGAGGTGACCGAGCGCACGTTGGCGCAGCGCCAGCAGCTGCTGCAGCTGAGCCAGCAGCGCACCAGCGCCGGCCTCGACAGCCAGGTCGAGCTGACCCAGGCCGAAGCCGGCCTGCCCGATGCGCGCACCCAGGTCGAGATGCTGGGCGAGCAGATCACTCTGACACGCCGCACGCTGGCCGTGCTGTGCGGCCAGGCGCCCGAGGCCCAGCAGGGCCTGGAGCCGCGGCTTGCCGCTTTGGCGCTGCAGCCGGTGCCGGCGCAGCTGGGCATCGACTTGCTGGGCCGGCGCCCCGATATCGTCGCCGCGCGCTGGCGCGTCGAGGCCGCGGGCCAGGACATCGCACGTGCGCGCACCGACTTCTACCCCGACATCAGCCTGAGCGCGTTTGTCGGCCTCAACGCCATCGGCCTGGACCAGCTGCTGCAGGGCAGCTCGCGCCAGATGGGCGTGACGCCCGCGCTGCGCCTGCCGATCTTCGAGGGCACACGGCTGCGCGCCCAGCTGCGCAGCCGCGAGGCCGAGCGCGACACGGCGATTGCGCAGTACAACGGCGCGGTGCTCGACGCGGTGAAGCAAGCGGGCGACGCGCTCGCTTCGGTGCAGTCGCTGGGCCGCCAGCAGACGCTGCAGGCCGAATCCTCCACCAAGGCCGAACAAGCCTATGACTTCGCGCTGCAGCGCTACCGCGCGGGTCTGAGCGGCCAGGTGACCTTGCTGCAGACCGAGAACCTGGTCATTACCCAGCGCCGCCTCACGGTGGACCTGCAGGCGCGCCAGCTCGACACCCGCATCGGCCTGATGCAGGCGCTGGGCGGCGGCTGGAGCGACACCACCGCGCAGCTGCGGGTGAGCCAACGCTAAGACACGATTTCCCGACGGGCAGCGCGCTGCCCCGGACGCAAAAACCATTCGATATAACAAAGCGCCGATTCTCATGACCGATACCCAAAAAACCGCCGCCCCCGCGGCCGGCAACCCCCAAGCCCGCCGCAAGGGCCTGACCCTGATTGCCGCCGCCGTGGCCATCGTCGGCCTTGGCTGGGGCGCCTGGCACTGGAGCCACGGCCGCAACTTCGAGACCACCGACAACGCCTATGCCGCGGGCAACGTCGTGCAGATCACGCCGCAGCTCGGCGGCACCGTGGTGAGCATTGGCGCCGACGACACCGACTTCGTGCGCCCCGGCCAGCTGCTGGTGCAGCTCGACGCGGCCGACGCGCTGGTGGGCCTGGCCCAGGCCGAGGCGCAGCTGGCGCAGACGGTGCGCGAAGTGCGCGGGCTCTACGCCAACAACGCGCCGCTGCAGGCCCAGGTCGCGCTGCGCGAAGCCGAGCTGCAGCGCCTGGAGGCCGACGCCGCGCGCGCCCAGCAGGATGTGGCGCGCCGCCGCCCGCTGCTCGAGACAGGCGCCGTGGGCAAGGAAGAGTTCGACCACGCCCAGACCCAGGCCACGTCCAGCCGCAACGCCGTGGGCGCCGCCCAGGCCGCGGTGCGCGCCGCGCGCGCCCAGCTCACCGCCGCGCAGGCGCAGACCGAGGGCAGCACGGCGCAGGAGCACCCGAACGTGGTGCGCGCCGCGGCCAAGGTGCGTGAGTCTTACCTGGCGCTGCAGCGCACGCGGCTGCTGTCGCCCGTCGAGGGCCATGTCGCCAAGCGCGGCGTGCAGCTGGGCCAGCGCATTGCCGCGGGCGCGCCGGTCATGACCGTGGTCGGCCTGAACGACCTCTGGGTTGATGCCAACTTCAAGGAAAGCCAGCTTGCCGGCCTGCGCATCGGCCAGAGCGCGGAAGTGACGGCCGACGTCTATGGCGACAAGGTCACCTACCACGGCAAGGTGCTGGGTCTGGGCGCGGGCACGGGGGCGGCATTTGCGCTGCTGCCGGCGCAAAACGCCACCGGCAACTGGATCAAGGTGGTGCAGCGCGTGCCGGTGCGCATCGCGCTCGACCCCGCGGACCTGGCCAGCCACCCGCTGCGCGTGGGCCTGTCGATGGAAGCCAAGATTGATGTGAGCGCCCGGGAGGGCAGCGCCAACGCGGTGCTGGCCAGCGTGCCGCGCACCACGCCCGTGGCTTCGACCACGGTCTATGACACCGGTCTGGGCGATGCCGATCAGCGCATTGCACGCATCGTTGCCGGTGAAGTGCTGCCCGCGCTCAAGGCCTTGCCCGCGCCGGCCACGGCGACTGCAGCTGCGCCAGCGCCGGCGGCGGGCGTTTGAGCCCCGCCAAGAAAGCATTCTGATGAGTACCCCCTCCACCGCCGCCGCGGGGGCCCGCCCCGGCGCGCCTGGCGTCCCTGGCTCCCCCGTCACGCCCCTGCGCCTGTCGCCCCTGCATGGCCCGGCGCTGCTGCTGGGCACCATGGCGCTGTCGCTGGCCACCTTCATGAACGTGCTCGATTCGTCGATTGCCAATGTGGCGATTCCGGCGATTTCCGGCGACGTGGGCGTGAGCCCGACCCAGGGCACCTGGGTCATCACCAGCTTTGGCGTGGCCAACGCGATCTCGGTGCCGCTCACGGGCTGGCTCACGCAGCGCTTTGGCGCCGTGCGCCTGTTCACCATGAGCGTGCTGCTGTTCGTGCTGACCTCGTGGCTGTGCGGCTTTGCCACCTCGCTGGAAATGCTGGTGTTCTTTCGCGTGCTGCAAGGCCTGGTCGCGGGCCCGATGATCCCGCTGTCGCAGACCCTGCTGCTGTCGAGCTACCCCACGGCCATGGCCGGCACGGCGCTGGCGCTGTGGGGGGTGACGACGCTGGTCGCGCCCGTGGTCGGGCCGCTGCTGGGGGGGTGGATCACCGACAACATGTCCTGGCCCTGGATCTTCTACATCAACGTGCCGGTCGGCCTGTTCTCGGCCGCGCTCACCTGGGGCATCTACCGCCAGCGCGAGACCCCCACGCGCAAGCTGCCGATCGACGCCATCGGGCTGACGCTGCTGGTGCTCTGGGTCGGCGCGCTGCAGCTGATGCTCGACAAGGGTAAGGAGCTCGACTGGTTTGCCTCGGGCGAGATCGTCGCGATGGCCGTGGTGGCCGCGGTCGGGCTGGCGGTGTTCATCGTCTGGGAGCTGACCGATGCGCACCCTGTTGTGGACCTGCGCCTGTTTGCGCGGCGCAACTTCGCCGCCGGCTCGGTCGCGCTGTCGATCGCGTATGGGCTGTTCTTCGGCAACGTGGTGCTGATGCCGCTGTGGCTGCAGCAGTGGATGGGCTACACCGCCACGGCGGCCGGCATGGCGCTCGCGCCCGTGGGCATCTTCGCGATCCTGCTCACGCCCCTGGTCGGCAAGAAGGTCGGCCAGTGGGACCCGCGCAAGATGGCCACGGCGGCGTTCATCGTGTTTGCGCTGGTGCTGTGGATGCGCTCGCATTTCACGACCGAGACCGACTTCAGGCATATCCTGCTGCCGACGCTGATCCAGGGCGCGGCCATGGCGTTCTTCTTCATCCCGCTGACCACCTTGACGCTGGCCGGCCTGCCGCCCGAGCGCATCCCCGCGGCCGCGGGCTTGAGTAACTTCGTGCGCATCACGGCCGGCGCGATGGGTACCTCGATTGCCACGACGCTGTGGAGCAACCGCGCGGCCATGCACCATGCGCATCTGACCGAGGGGCTGATTGAAGGACAGGGTGTGTTTGGCGCGATGCTGCAGAACCTGCAGGTATCGGGCCTGGGCAGGGAGCAGGCGCTGACGCAGATCAACCGGCTCATCGATCAGCAGGCCTTCACGCGGGCCGCCGATGATATCTTCCTGGGATCATCGTATCTGTTCCTGCTGCTGATCGGCCTGATCTGGCTGACCAAACGACCAACGCCCGGGGTAGCCGGGGCCGACGCGGGCGGGGCACACTGACACCGTGCGGAGCGCTTTGCCAGCGCGCCCTGGACGAAGGGCCTGGGCCTAACGACAGGGCGCTGGCTGGCGGCGAAGCTCAAAGATAGGGCACGCCGTAGTAATCGTTGACACGGCGGCCGTATTCGTCGGTGTACTCGGGATTTTCCTCGCGCGTATAGCGCGGTGCGGCCTCGAGCTGCTCCTTGGCGATCGACACCACATAGCCGCCCATGTCAGGCTCATACTTGAGCGTGTCCCAGGGCAGCGGGTAGCGGTCGGTGCCCAGGCCCAGGAAGCCGCCGAACTCCATGACGGCGTAACGCACCTTGCCAGACAGCTTGTCGATCATCAGGGAGTCGATCGAGCCGAGCTTCTCACCCGCGGGGTTGTACACATTGGTGCCGTTGACGCGGTCGGAGGAAATCACGCTCGATGCGGTATTGGGTGTGTACATGTGGATCCTTTGGCTGAAGTGAAGCAGAGTGACTGCAAGCCCCAAGCCTAGCGCCGCGCCCGCCTATCCCAGGTAGTCACCTGACCGGCAGCGGTGTAGGAGAGGTCGTTTTCAAAGGCTGGCCGTTGGCCGCACGACAATCTCGTTGGTGTCCACGCCTGCGGGCTGGCCAATGACATGCGCGATCGCGGCGGCGATGGCCTCGGGCTGCAGCGCGACGGCGCGAAAGCGCGCCATCGCCGCGGCGGCCGTCGCATCGGTGATGCTGTCGGCCAGCTCCGACGCGACGACCCCGGGATAGACACAGGTCACGCGCAGCTGGTCGTGTTCCTGGCGCAGGCCGTCGCAGATGGCACGCACCGCGTATTTCGTCGCGCAGTACACGGCGCCCGTGGGCACCACATACAGGCCGCCGATCGAGGAAATGTTGATGATCTGCCCCTGGCCTTGCGCCAGCATGGTCGGCAGCACGGCCGCGATGCCATGGAGCACGCCGCGGATGTTGACATCGATCATGCGGTCCCACTCGTCCACCTTGCGCGCGGCAAGGGGAGAAAGTGGCATGACGCCCGCGTTGTTGACCATGACGTCGATGCGCCCGAAGCGGCGCAAGGCGCTGTCGGCGAAGGCCTGGACGGCGGCGCTGCGGGTGACGTCGAGCGCCTGGAATTCGACTTCGGCGCCGTCGGCGCGCAGCGCATCGGCCAGTGCCTGCAAGCGGTCGGTGCGGCGTGCGCCGATCATGAGGCGATGGCCCTGGCGCGCGAGCAAGCGGGCGGTGGCTTCGCCAATGCCGCTGCTGGCGCCGGTGACGAGAACGACCTTGGACTGCAATGGGAGGGACATGGTGAGGTTTCCTGGGTTCAAGGCGGCGAAATGGCGCGGCGGCGGATGCGCTGCGTTCCAGGTTTCGCCGGGCTTTCCATGCTAGGCACCGGCGCTGTCCGCGCGAAGGCGGGTTCCTCTGCCATCCTTGCCTGAAACTATTGCCGCATCCATGCGGGCTGGCCAGTGCCGGCGTTTTCTTGCCTAATGCAGGCTCCCTCCCTTCGCGAAGACCGATGACCAACGCCCGCATGGTGGAATTGATGCAGCAGCTCGCCCCCGCCGAGGGCTATGCCCGGTCGCGCCTCGACGACGTCACGCTGATGCGCGCCGACCGGCCGCTGCCCTGCATGCCGGCGCTCTACGAGCCGAGCATCGTGTTCGTGGTGCAAGGGCGCAAGCGCGGCTTCCATGCGGGGGAAATGTACGTCTATGACCAGCAGCACTACCTGGTGCTGTCGGTGCCGTTGCCATTCGACATCGAGACCGAGGCCAGCCGCGAGACGCCGCTGCTGGGCATCAGCCTGCGCATCGACACCGCAATGACCGCGCAGCTGGCACTGGAGCTGGGCGCCGGGAATGCGCCAGGGCGGCCCGCGACGCTGTTTTCGTCGCGCATGGATGCGCGGCTCGAAGACACGCTGGCGCGCCTGCTCGAAGCCCTGGCATTGCCCGACGAGGCGCGCCTGCTCGGGCCGGCCATCGTGCGCGAGCTCACCTACCGCGTGCTCACCGGCGAACAGGGCGACAGCCTGCGCGCGGCGCTGCAGCACAACAGCCACTTCGGCCGCATCGCGCGGGTGCTGCGGCGCATCCACTGCGACTACGCGCAGCCGCTCGATGTCGCGACACTGGCCGAACAGGCCCATCTGAGCGCCCCGGCCTTCCATGTCCAGTTCAAGGCCGTCACGGCCACTTCGCCGCTGCAATACCTCAAGGCCACACGGCTGCACCATGCGCGCCTGTTGATGGTGCGGCAAAACCTGAGCGCCGCCGGCGCCGCGGCCCAAGTCGGTTACGAAAGCCCGTCGCAGTTCAGCCGGGAGTTCAGGCGTCTGTTTGGCCGCCCGCCCGGGGAGGAGGCGCTGCACCTCAAAGGGCTGCTGTCGCTGGCCGCGCCCGCCCACGGCCGGCCCTGACGCAGAGGCGGGCGCGGCGCAGACCCGCTACACGGGCGCAGCGCTGCCCTGCGGCTCCCAGCTGCCGCCGATCGCGCGGATCAGCATCACCGTGCTCGTGTACTGCGCCGTGCGCACCTGCAGTGCATTGCGCCGCTGGCGCAGCGCGTTGCGCCGTGCGTCCAGCAGTTCGAGCTGGCTCACATAGCCGTTGCGGTAACGCACGTCCGACAGGTGGCTTGCGCGCTCCGCCGACTGCACGGACTGGTCGAGCACCTCGGACTGCGCCGCCAGCAGGCGCAGCGCGCTGAGCTGGTCCTCCACATCGCGAAACGCCGTCAGCACCTGGCCGCGCTGCGTGGCCACCGCGGCTTCCAGCCG
>JBEVDH010000200.1:0-4701 GCA_040514115.1 Comamonas sp.
CCGCTAAAACGCCCCGCCGCCTTGCGCTGTGGGCGAGCGTGCCGGTCTAACCGGGTGCCTCACGGGCGGGCGCCAGCCCGAGTTCGCGCACCACTTCGTCCAGAACCTGCGCCACGGCCTGCACATTCCTGCGCTCGATCAGCTCCTGGCGTGTCAGCAGTCCATAGCGCATCTGCGGCCCAGCGTCGCCCAGGTCATGCACCTCCACAGGGTCCGTTTGCAGCAGCCGGGGGTTGATCGAGAAGGAAATGCGGCTCTACAAGCGCCTGGCCGCAAGCCTGGACAAGAACCGCTGAGCGGCAGGCACAGCCCGAGGCCTGGCGCATGTATTTGCCGGGCCCCGGCACGCGGCCCATGCATCTGCCTGGCGGTATCGGACAATGGCGGCCTGATCTGACTTTGCGGGCCCTTGCATGCGACTGTTGTTGGCGGAAGACGAATCGGCGCTGGCCGACTGGCTGGTGCGCACCCTCGCGCAAAGCGGGTTCCAAGTGGACTGGGTGGCCGACGGCCGGCTGGTGCGCCGCGCGCTGCGGGCCACGCGCTATGACGCGTTGATTCTCGACCTGGGCCTGCCGGGCCTGGCGGGCGAAGAGGTGCTGCGCAGCCTGCGCGAGGACGACGAGAGCGTGCCGATCCTGATCCTCACGGCGCGCGATACGCTGGCGCAGCGCGTGGCCACGCTCAAGGCCGGCGCCGATGATTTCCTGGCCAAGCCGTTTGAAGTCGAGGAGCTCGAAGCGCGCCTGCAGGCGCTGATCCGCCGCGCCAAGGGGCGCGAGGCCACGCGCCTCACCTGTGGCCAGCTGGTCTATGACACGCTCACGCGGCGCTTCGAGTTCGGCCACGAAGCCTTCACCCTGACGCCGCGCGAGCATGCGCTGCTGGCGACGCTGATCCAGGCGCGCGGACAGCCCCTGGGGCGGCGCGAGCTGCTCGAGCGCGTGTTTGTCGGCGACACCGACGTCTCGCCCGAGGCCGTCGAGGTGCTGATTCACCGGCTGCGCAAGCGTCTGCTGCACACCGGCACGCAGATCGCCACGCTGCGCGGCCTGGGCTATGTGCTGGAAGCGGCGCCGTGAATCTGCAGGCGCTGCACCGCGTGAGCCTGCGGCGCATGCTGATCGTGCTGCTGCTGGCCGGCGTGATGGTGGGCAGCCTGCTGCAGGTCTGGCTGACCTGGCAGACGGCGCGCTCGGCCGTGAACGCCGCGTTCGACCGCTCGCTGTATGGCGCCGTCAAGGCCATCGATGCCAATGTCTCGACCGAAAGCGGGGGGCTGGCCGTGGAGCTGCCCTATGTGCTGTTCGAGTTCTTCGAGCTCACGGCCAACGGGCCGGTGCACTACCGCGTGGCGACGCTCGACGGCCTGGTCGAGATCGGCAGCCCCGATCTGCCGATGCCGGCGCAGCCGCTGGCCGATCGGCAGCCGCATTTCGACACCGTGGAATACGCGGGCGCGCAGGTGCGCATCGCCACCTACCAGCGCACGCTGGCGCAGCGCATCGGCGGCAGCAGCGATTCGCGGCTGGTGATCCAGGTGGCCGAGCCCTTTGCCTCGCGCGACCAGTTCAGCCGGCGCTTTCTCGTCGGGGCGATCGCGCGCGACGCGGTGCTGGCGGCGCTGGCCGCAGCCGCCGTGGCGGCCGCCGTGGCCTGGGCGCTGCGGCCGCTGCGCCAGCTGCGCCAGGAGGTCGCGGCGCGCGCGCCCGATGATCTCTCGCCCATGGACACCAGCCGCGTGCCGCGCGACGTGCTGCCGCTGGTCGAGGCCATGAACCAGCACATCCTGCGCAACCGCGAGCTGCAGGACAGTCAGCGGCGCTTTGTCGACGACGCCTCGCACCAGCTGCGCACGCCGCTGAGCACGCTGCAGACCCAGCTGTCGTTTGCCCAGCGCGCTACCGACCTGCCCAGCGTGCAGGCCGCGCTGGCGGCGCTGCGCGAACAGCTGCGCCACACGATCCGCCAGACCAACCAGATGCTGGCGCTGGCGCGCGCCGACAGCTGCGACCTGGACACCGAGCGGGTCGACCTGGCCGAGCTGGCGCAGGACGTCACGCGGCGCTGGTGGCCGCAGGCGCGCGGCCAGCGGATCGACCTGGGGCTGGAAACGCCGGCGCAGGCGGCCAGCGTGCAGGTGCAGCGCGAGCTGCTGGAGGAAGCGCTGGCCAATCTGATCGACAACGCGCTGCGCTACACGCCGGCTGGCGGACGGGTCACCGTGGAGGTAGAGACGGGTGCGGACAGCATCAGCCTGGGCGTGCGCGACAGCGGGCCGGGCATTCCGCCCGAGGAGCTGCCGCGCGCGATGCAGCGCTTTTTCCGCGCCAGCAACGCGCAGGGCGCGGGCTCGGGCCTGGGGCTGGCCATCGTGGCCTCGATTGCCCGGCGCCACCAGGGGCGCCTGGAGCTGCTGCGGGCGCCCGACGAGGGCGGCCTGTGGGCGCGCATCACGTTGCCGCGTGCGGGTGCGGCGACTATGGCGCCGGCTGCAGCCCGAACTCCCTGACCAGTTCGCGGTACTGCGCTGTCTGCTGGTGTACATACCGGTCCAGCTCCTTGCCGACCAGCGCCATGGGAAACAGTCCGCGCTCGGCGCGCAGCCGCTGAAAGCCGGGCGAGGCCAGCATCTTCGCGAAGGTGTCGCTCCACACGGCGTAGTCGGCGTCCGATACGCCCGGGCCCAGATAGAAGCCGCGCACGATGGGCCAGGAAATCGCCGCCCCGGCTTCGCGCGCTGTCGGCACCTGCGACAGCGCGCCGGGCAGGCGCTGGTCGGACATGACGGCCAGGATGCGCAGCCGCGCGCCGGCCTGGATCTGCTGGTGCGTTTCGGCCGCGTCGCCGCTGAACACCTGGATATGGCCGCCCTCGAGCGCGCGAATCGCCTCGCCGCCGCCCTCGAACGCGACAAAGCGCATGCGCTTGGGGCTGGCGCCGGCCGCGCGCGCGAGCAGCGCGGCTTTCATCCAGTCCTGGCTGCCAATCGTGCCGCCCGCGCCGAGCACCACCTTCGACGGATCGGCTTTCATCGCGCGCATCACATCGGCCAGCGTCTGAAAGGGCGAGTCCTGCGCCACGACCACCGCGCCGTAGTCGGTGCCGATGGCCGCCAGCCAGCGCACATCACGCTCGGTGTGGCGCCCGAACTTGCCCTGCGCCAGGTTCAGCAGCGAGCCGCCGGAAAACGCCACGATGGCGTTGGGCTGCGGCGGGCTCTGCGCAATGACGCTGCTGTATGCCACCGCGCCAATGCCGCCGGGCAGGTAGCGCAGGTGCATCGGCGTGGAGATGAAACGCCCGTCCAGCAGGGCGCGCTGCACCAGCTTGCAGCTCAGATCGAAGCCGCCGCCGGGCTTGGCGGGGGCAATGCATTCGGTCTGGTCGAGCGGCCCGGCGAGGGCGGTGGTCGACAGGAGGCCGGACAGGAGCAGTGCGAGGGGAAATCGGTAGGGCATGGGGGTCAAGCATAGCTGGCGCCTTGGCGATCTTGCCGAGGGAAACCTTGGTCGAACCATGAACGGCCTGTCCTCATGATTTGACCACTGGCCGTCCATCCTTCGACAGGCTCAGGACGAACGGTGTTTGGGCTGTTGGTGCTGATAGAGCTCAGTGAAGGACCGAAGGATGACGGTCAGACCGGCATTAGCAGCAAGCCTCGTCCTAGGGTAAACACCCCGCCCCTGAAAGCCTCCTGAAAGCCACTTCCAGGCAGCATCACCTCCTCACAAGTATTCCGGAGACAGACATGCATCGCCACGATACCCCCGCATTGGATCTTTGCGCCGCTCCCACGCGCCGCCAGCTGCTGGCCGCCGGCGGCGCGCTGGCGCTGTCGGGCCTGGTGCCCGGCGCAGCGCGCGCGCAGACGCCCTGGCCGTCGAAGTCGGTGCGCTTTGTCGTGCCCTTCGCGCCGGGCGGAAGCTCGGAGATCGTCGCGCGCTCCGCCGCCGCCGAGCTGTCCAAGACGCTGGGGCAAAGCGTCTTTGTCGACAACAAGCCCGGCGCGGCTGGCAACATCGCGATGTCGGAAGTGGCGCGCGCCGAAGACCAGCACACGCTGATCCTGGGCCATATCGGCACGCTGGCCGTGAACCCGTATATCTTCGACAAGCTGCCCTGGGCACTCAAGGATTTCAAGCCCGTGAGCCTGCTGGCCAAGATTCCGAGCCTCTACGTGGTGCACCCCGATGTGCCGGCAAAGAACCTGCGCGAATTCATTGCCTATGCCAAGAGCAAGCCCGGACGCCTGAGCTATGGCTCGGCCGGCAATGGCAGCGCGGGGCAGCTCGCGTTCGAATACCTGAAGATGACGGCCGATGTGTACATGTTGCACGTGCCCTACCGCGGCACGGGCCCGCTGCTCACCGATCTGCTGTCGGGCCGTGTCGATGCCTCGGCGATTGGCGCCGCCGCGATCCTGCCCTTCATCAAGTCGGGCAAGGTGCGCTGCATCGCCACCGGCTCCGCGCAGCGCCTGGCCCAGCTGCCCGACGTGCCCACCGTGGCCGAGCAGGGCTTCCCGGGTTTCGAGATGACCCAGTGGTACGGCATGCTCGCGCCGGCCAACATGCCGCAGGCGAACATCGACAAGCTCTCGGCCGAGACCATGAAGGCGATGAAGGCGCCCGATGCGCTGCGCCGCCTGCATGGCGATGCGGCCGAGGTGGTGGGCGATACACCCGCGCAGTTCGAGCG
>JBEVDH010000202.1:0-3126 GCA_040514115.1 Comamonas sp.
CCCGCGGCCTGGGCCGCGAGCGCCTTCTGGTGCGAGGCCAGCGCAAATGCGTCCTGGGCCTCGCGGCTGACCTTCCACTGCTGCGCGACCTTCTCGGCCGTCAGGCCCATGCCATAGGCAATGCCGACATCGCCGTCGCGCTCGAAGATGCTCGGCGACAGGCTGGGCGCGTTGCCCATCATCGGCACCATGCTCATGCTCTCGACGCCCGCGGCAATCATCACGTCGGCCTCGCCCACGCGGATGCGGTCGGCCGCCATCTGCACCGCCGACAGGCCCGAGGCGCAAAAGCGGTTGACGGTGATGCCGCCCACGCTGGTCGGCAGCCCGGCCAGCACCGCCGCGATGCGCGCCACGTTCAGGCCCTGCTGCGCCTCGGGAATCGCGCAGCCGCAGACGATGTCCTCGATGCTGGCGGGATCGAGCCCCGGCACCTGGGCCAGCGCGCTCTTGAGCGTCGCGGCCAGGAGGTCGTCGGGGCGGTAGTTGCGGAAAAATCCCTTGTGCGAGCGGCCGATCGGCGTGCGCGTCGCGGCAACGATATAGGCGTCCTGGATCTGTTTCATATATGGTCCTTCAGTTCCGCAGGGGTTTGCCGGTCGACAGCATGCCGAGGATGCGCTCCTGGCTCTTGGGGTGCGCGATCAGGCTGCAGAACGCCTTGCGCTCGAGCCCCATCAGATACTCCTCGCTGACCAGCGTGCCCGCGTCGACATCGCCGCCGCAGACCACCTCGGCAATCAGCGTCGCGATGTGCTGGTCGTGGTCGCTGATGAAGCCGCCATCTCGCATGTTGACCAGCGAGCCGCGGATGGTCGCAATGCCGCTGCGCCCGGCCACCGGGAACAGCCGCTTGTGCGGCGCGCGCCAGCCGCTCGCGGCCAGCGCCCGGGCTTCATTGAGCGCCACGAACAGCACCTCGTCCTTGTGCGCGACGATGATGTCGCTGTCCAGCAAATAGCCCAGCTGGCGCGACTCCAGCGCGCTGGTGCCGACCTTGGCCATGGCCGCGGCCGTGAAGCCTTCGGTGAGAAAGGGCAGCAGGTCCTTGCCCGTCGACGTGGCCGCATTCTCGGCCGCGCGGCGCGCGATGTAAGTGAGGCCGCCCGCGCCCGGCACCAGCCCCACGCCGACTTCGACCAGGCCGATATAGCTTTCCATGTGCGCGACGCGGCGCGCGCAGTGCACCGCCAGCTCGCAGCCGCCGCCCAGCGCCATGCCGTGGATGCCGGCCACGACCGGCACCTGCGCATAGCGCAGGCGCAGCATCAGCTGCTGCAGCTCCTGCTCGATGCTTTCCACCGCAGCGGCGCCGCCGACCGCAAATGCCGGCATCGTTGCCTGCAGGTCCGCGCCCACGCTGAACGGCGCATCGCCCGACCAGATGCACATGGCCGCGTACTCGGACTCGGCCAGCGCCAGCGCCTCCATCAGCCCTTCCATCACCGCCGGGCTGATCGCATGCATCTTGTTCTTGATGCTGGCGATCAGCACGCGGCCCTCGCCTTGTGCATCCATGGTCCAGGTGCGCAGCGCGTCGGTTTCGCTGATCGTCGTGCCCGCGGTCTCGAAGCCCGCGCCCCTCTCGCCCAGCAGCCGCTCGGGAAACAGCTGGCGCGCATGCACGGGCAGCGCGCGGCGCGGGGCAAATGTCTGCAGCGCCGGGCTCCAGGACCCTTGGGCGGTATGCACGCCGCCGGCCTCGGCCACCGGGCCCTCGAATACCCACGACGGCAGCGGCGCGCGGCTCAGTGCCAGGCCTGCGTCGATGTCGTCCTGGACCATTCTGGCCACCTTGAGCCAGCCCGCTTCCTGCCACAGCTCGAAGGGCCCCTGGCGCATGCCAAAACCCCAGCGCATCGCCTGGTCGACATCGCGCGCGCTCTCGGCAATGGATTCGAGGTGCACGGCCGCGTAGTGGAAGCTGTTGCGCAGGATCGCCCAGAGAAACTGCCCCGGCGCGCCTTCGGCATTGCGCAACAGCTGCAGCCGCTCGGCCGCGGGTTTCCTGAGCATGCGCGCATAGACCTCGTCGGCCTTGGCGCCGGCGGGTACATAGTCTTCGCTCTCGAGCTCGAAGCGCAGGATGTCGCGGCCGACTTTCTTGTAGAAGCCCGCGCCGGCCTTTTGCCCCAGGTGGCCCAGCTCCAGCAGCTTTTGCAGCACGGGCGGCGTCGCATAGCTGGCGTAGAACGGGTCGGTCGCGGCGCCGAGGCTGCCCTGAAGCGTCTTGATCACATGGGCCATGGTGTCCAGGCCCACGACATCGGCGGTGCGGAAAGTGCCGCTCGAGGCGCGGCCGAGCTTCTTGCCCGTGAGATCGTCCACCACGTCATAGCCGAGGCCGTAGCGCTCGACTTCCTTCATCGTTCCCAGCATGCCGGCAATGCCGATGCGGTTGGCAATGAAGTTCGGCGTGTCCTTGGCGCGCACCACGCCCTTGCCCAGCACGCTGGTCACGAAGGCCTCGAGCTGATCGACCACGCGCGCATCGGTGGCGGGCGTGGCAATCAGCTCGACCAGCTGCATGTAGCGCGGCGGGTTGAAGAAGTGGATGCCGCAAAAGCGCGGGCGCAGGGCCTCGGGCAGCGCCGCGCCCAGCTGCGTGATCGACAGGCCGGAGGTGTTGCTGGCCACGATCGCGTGCTTGGCCACGTACGGCGCGATCTTCTGGTACAGCTCGGTTTTCCAGTCCATGCGCTCGGCAATCGCCTCGATGACCAGGTCGCAGCCCTTGAGCAGCAACATGTGCTCCTCGTAGTTGGCCGGCTGGATCAGGTCGGCATCGCTGGCCACGCCCAGCGGCGCGGGCTTGAGCTTCTTCAGATTGGCGATCGCCCGTTCGGCAATGCCATTCTTCGAACCCTCTTGCGCCGGCAGGTCAAACAGGATGACCGGCACCTTGACGTTGACCAGATGGGCCGCAATCTGCGCGCCCATCACTCCGGCGCCGAGCACGGCGACTTTCTTCACAGCAAATCGTGACATCTTGGATTCCATGTAATACGCCCGCGCGCGGCGCAGGCGAAGCCTGGCTTATTGGACGCGCAACCAGGTCTGGGTGCGCCCGAACGGCCCGACCGAGCCGCGCACATCGAGCTTGTTGCCGTTATCGGTGGGCGTGAG
>JBEVDH010000282.1:0-26071 GCA_040514115.1 Comamonas sp.
CAGGCAGCGCCAGCAGTTGCTCGAAGACGCCTGGAAGAACGGCGGCCTGGCCATGCTCGGCACCTTCTCCGACCTGATGAGCAACCCCGAGGCCAATGAGCATGTCGCGCAGTTCGTGCGCGGCAAGATCGCCGAGGTGGTGGACGACCCCGCCACCGCCGAGGCGCTCAAGCCGCGCGGCTATCCGATCTTTGCGCGCCGGCCCTGCCTGGACAGCAGCTACTACGAGACCTTCAACCGCCCGAACGTGCATCTGGTCGATTGCCTCAACGACCCGATCGAGGAGATCACCGAAAAGGGCGTGCGCACCGCTTCGGCCGAAGTCGAGCTCGACGTGCTGATCTTCGCCACAGGCTATGACGGCCTCACGGGCGCGCTGCTGGCGTTCGATGTGGTCGGCCGCGGCGGGCGGCGGGTCAACGACAAATGGAAGGACGGCGCGCGTTCCTATCTGGGCCTGATGATGGAGGGTTTTCCCAACCTGTTCATGACCACCGGCCCGAACGGCCCGGCGGCGCTGGCCAACATCATCCGCATCAGCGAGCACGATGTCGACTGGATCGCGGCGGCCATGGTGCATATGGAGCGCAACGGTTTGTCGAGCATCGAGCCCACGCTGGAGGCCGAGCAGGGCTGGATGGACCTGGTCTACGAGCTGTCCCAGCGCACGCTGCTGACCAAGGCCAAGACCTGGTATGTGGGCGCCAACGTCAAGGACAAGCCGTTGGGGCTGACGCTGTTCACCGGTGGGTTCATGAAATACCGCGAACTCACTTCGGCGGCCGTGCGCGATGGGTACCGGGGGTTTGTGTTTGAAGGGATACGGGAGTCAGTGGAAGCCTGACACCTGTGGCAGGGAGGCGGCCGGAGGCGGTTGCCATTGGGGCGGGGCTGGTGACCAGCCCCGCTTTTTTTTGCTCGAATTTAGCGGCTAAAAAATACCGGGTCCAGCAGTGGGCTCGCAGCGTGCGCCCTGAAACGCCCTTCGACGGGCTCAGGGCGAGCGGCAGGGGTGGGCGAAGGGCGCAGGGGAAGAGAAGGACAGAGGAAGAGAGTGGAGCGCAGCGCCCTGCGTCCGTTCGTCCTGAGCCTGTCGAAGGATGAACGTCCTGCCTTCAATCTCCGGCATGCCCGCATTCCAGGCGCTGGTCACCGCGCAAACGGCGCCGACCCCAGCAACCCATACCAGGCATCTCCCGCCTTCATCTGCCCCTGCGGTGCCCGCACCCCGAACCGCGTGGCCTCGTCGCCCTCGGGCGCCGGCGCTTCTTTCATCCAGTCATACACCACCGTGCGCGCCGCAATGCGCCACTCCTCCCCACGCTTGGCGAAGCGGTCGACATAACGCCCGCAGAGAAACGTCTCGCGCAAGCGGCCCGTGGCCGGGTCGGTGTCGTATTGAAACGCCTGGAAGTAGCTCTCCACCGCCGCCTGCGCGCCTTCGAGCACGATGGAGATATTGCTGACCTGGTGGATCATGCGCAACCCGCTGCGGCGCGAGAGCAGCGCTTTATCAATGAAACCGCTGGCGCTGCCGTGGTACGCGCCATGCCGGTCGGTGGCGTCCTCCCAGTAGGCCGAGCGCAGCGCGGCCTCGTCGCCGCGGTCGATGCCGCGGCAGTAGGCATACATCGCTTCGCGGATGGCTTCGCGGTCGAGCAGGGACTGCAATTTCTGTTCAAGGTATGGAGGCATGGTGTTTTTGGGGCGCTGGGAGTTCATGGAGTGTGCAGGCCGTTCACCCTTCGACAAGCTCAGGGCGAACGGAGAAAACCGTTCACTCTGAGACTGTCGAAGGGTGCAGTTACGGCGATTGAAGCAATAAGTTCGATCGCTTCACCGCAAAGTTATCACCGCATCCAGGCAGACCGCCCCCCGCTCGCGCACCACCAGCGGATTCACATCGATGCTTTCAAGCACATCCGCATGCGCCTCGCCAAACGCCGACAGCTTGCAGATCGCATCGACCAGCGCCTGCTCGTCGTACTGCGGGCCGCCGCGCCACTGGCGCAGCAGGCGCGAGGATTGCACGGCGTCGACCATCTCGCGTGCCCGCGCTTCGTTGACCGGAGCCGAGGCAAAGGCCACATCCTTGAACAGCTCCACGGCCGTGCCGCCCGAGCCAAACATCACCATCGGGCCAAAGGTCGGGTCCATGTGGATGCCCAGAATCGTTTCGACGCCGCCCTTGAGCATGGGCGTGATCAGCACGCCATCGATGCGCGCCTCGGGCGCGGCGGCCCGGGCGCGGCGCAGCAGTTCGCCGTATGCCTGGCGCACGGCTTCGGCGTCCTGCAGGTTGAGCATCACACCGCCCATTTCGGTCTTGTGCGCGATATCGGGCGAGGAAATCTTCGCCACGATCGGGAAACCAAAGGAAACGGCCGTGGCGGCGGCGTCTTCAGCGCTGGTGCAGACCTTTTCCGGCAGCATCGGCAGCCCCGCCTCGGCCAGCACCTTCTTGGCCGCGGCTTCGGTGGAGACATCGCCCAGCGCCTGCGCCGAACGCTGCGCCGAGGAGGGCGAGTAAAGCGCCGCCTGCCGGCGCGCCAGCTGCCGTGCGCCGGCCAGGGCCAGCACCGCGCGAGAGGGGTCGGCAAAGGTCGGGATGCCATGCGCGTCCAGCGCGGCCGCCACTTCCTTGGTGGCCAGCATCACCATCACGATGCCCCGATCGGGAAACTTCTTCTTGAGCGCAATCAGCTCGTCGCTGGTCGACTGAAAGCGCGTGGGCGACAGGCCCACATGCGCGAGATAGGCAAACACTGTCCCATACGACGAATGCGTCAGCAGTGCATCGAGCGAGCGCGTGACACCGCTGGGAACGGCCGTGACCTGGGCCGTGGTGTCCAGCGGGTTCGCGGCCACGGCAAACGGCAGCACTTCGCGCACCGCAGCGCTGGCCGCGGGGGTGAGCGCGGGCAGCGCCAGGCCGTGGTCGCTGGCGTGGTCCGCCATCAGGATGCCGATGCCGCCCGAGCCGGTGAGGATCGCGACCTCGGAGTTGGCCGGCAGCGCGCCCGTCACGGCGCAGACATAGGCAATGTCGAGCATCTCCTCGATCGACTGCGGGCGGTAGGCGCCGCATTCGGCAAACACCGTGTCATAGACGGTGTCGTTGCCCGCCAGCGACCCGGTATGCGTGGCCGCGGCCGAGGCCCCGACCTCGGTGCGCCCGGCCTTCATGATCAGCACCGGCTTGCCGGCCTTCGCGGCCTTGAGCAGCGCCAGGCGCAGGCGGTGGCCATCCTTGCAGGACTCGACGGCGGCGCAGATGACCCGGGTCTCGGCGTCGTCGGCGAGGTAGTCGATGCACTCGGCCACGTCGACATCGGCCTCGTTGCCGGTGGCGATGATCTTGGAGAAACCCAGCCCGCGCAGCGAGGCCATGCCATAGGTGGCGGAGCCAAACGCGCCGCTTTGCGTCGCCAGCGCGATATGGCCCTTGACGGGGCGCAGGCCGTTGAGCGCCGTGGAGAACGTGGCCGAGTACTGGTTGGAAAGATTGAGCAGCCCCAGCGAATTCGGGCCCAGCATGCGCACGTCGTGCGCGCGGCAGATGTCGACGAGCTTTTGCTGCAGCGCCTTGCCGGCCTCGTCGATCTCGGCAAAGCCCGCGGTGAGGATCTGCACCGATCGGACGCCCTTGGCAACGGCCTCGCGCAGCGCGGTCTCGACGCCGGCCGCGGGAATGATGATCACCGCCTGGTCGACCGGGCCCGGCACGTCGCTGATGCTCTTATAGGCCTGCAGGCCCTGCACCAGCGCCTCGCCCTTGTTGATCGGGTAGATCGTGCCCTGGAAGCCGCCTTCGCGCATGAAGCGCAGCACGCGCCCGCCAATGCGCTCGGGGTCGGAGGAGGCGCCGATCAGCGCGACCGATTCGGGAAAGAAGAGGGAATGGATGGTTTGCATGGGAAAGGCGTTGCAGCTAAGGGTCATACCAACCGTTGGCGCTGGGCTTGTTGAAATGCGGTCTTCGACAGGCTCAGCCCGAACGGGTCTTGGGCGGTGCGTCAATCCCGTTCGCACTGAGCCTGTCGAAGTGCGCGCTTCTACAGGCTCGGCCCGAACGGCTCTCGTCGTGTCAGGCCGCCAACGCAGCCACGTCCTTGGTCATCTGCGCCGACAGCGCATCCAGATGCTGGAAGCGGTCGCCATATTGCAGATTGCACATCAAGGCATGCATCGCCAGGCGCGCCGCCGGCATCTCGGTGGTCATGCCCATGCCGCCATGCAGCTGGATGGCAGACTCTGCCACAGTCCGCCCGACGCTGGCCAGATAGAGCTTGGTCAGCGCCGCATCGCGCGGTCCGGCCGCGGGAACGGTTTCAATCACGTCCTTGACCAGGCCGCGCGCGCCTTCATAGGCCACATACATCTCGACGAGCCGGTGGCGCAGCGCCTGGAAGGTCGACAGCTGCACGCCAAACTGGCTGCGCGTCGTCAGGTATTCGATGGTCTGCTCGACCATCGCGCCGAGCGCGCCCACGGTCTGCACGCTGGTCATCACGGCCCCGGCAGCGCCGGCGGCCTGGACCGCCGCGGTGACGGCCTCGCCCTGCAGCAGCACCTGGCTGGCGTCGAGGACCACGCCGTCCAGCGTGAAATCGGCGGTGCGCCGGCCGTCGAGCCCCTTGAAGTAGCGTGCCTCGGGCAGCGCGCCGGCCTCGATCAGCAGCAGCTGCGTCGACGTGTCGAGCAGCACATGGCTGGCATCTGCGCTCAGATCCGCGCCCCGGAGCTGGCCCTGCAGGCGCATGCGCCCCGCGCCATCGGCCGTGGCCTGCACCGCGCTGCCCAGCACCGGGCAGACCGAAGCCTCTCCTGCGGACAATTGCCCGAGCAGCGCGCGCGCCGTATCCGACGCCTGGGCCGCGGCCAGCAGCATCGGCGCCACCACGCAGCGCGCGACCAGCGGCAGCGCCAGCGCATGGCGGCCCGCGGCCTCGGCAATCGCGGCAAACTCGGCCAGCGCCGCGCCGACGCCGCCGTGCGCCTCGTCCACCAGCACGCCCTGCCAGCCCATCTCGAGGATCTGGCGCCAGTCGGCCGCGCCCGCGCCGGCCAGGCGGTCGGCCGAGTCATACAGGTCACCGGGAAACATCGGGGTCACTTGGAAAGTCATCTCAGGCTCCAAACAGGTCGCGGGCAATCACGTTCTTCTGTACCTCGCTGGTGCCGCCGGCAATCGTGCGCGAGCGGTAGAACAGATAGGTATGGGTCAGCTGGCGTTCGATATCGAGGTCATCGCTGCCATCGGGCGCCTCGACCTCGGGCACCAGCCGCGCCGCGTATTCGGGCCCGGCAATGTCAAACGCGATGCCGACGATCTGCTGCGACAGCTCCGAGGTATGGAGCTTGAGCGCCGAGGATTTGGACGAGGCCAGCGTGCCGCGCATCTCCTCCTGGATGGCGCTGAGCAGCATCTGGCGCGCGCCACGGGTGGAGGCCTGCGCCAGGAACAGCCGCTCCTGCAGCGCGTGGATGCTCGGCAGCCCCGGGTGGGCCTGCATCTTGCGCGCCAGCAGCTCGGCCACCTGCTCGAGCTGGCGCGCCAGGCGCGGCACGGGGGCCGGCGACAGGCGCTCGCGGTCCAGCAGGAACTTGGCGCATTTCCAGCCTTCGCCTTCGACGCCGACGAGATTGGCCACCGGCACGCGCACATCGTTGAGAAACACCTCGTTGACATGGTGCCACTGGTCGATGGTGCGGATCTCGCGGATCTCGATGCCGGGGGTGTCCAGCGGCACCAGCAGCAGCGAGATGCCGGCCTGCTTGCGGCCTTCGCTCGAGGTGCGCACGAGCGTGTACATCATGTCGGCCTCGTGCGCGTGCGAGGTCCAGATCTTCTGGCCGTTGAGCACATAGTCGTCGCCGTCGCGCACCGCGCTGGTCTTGAGCGAAGCCAGGTCCGAGCCCGCGCCGGGCTCGGAGTAGCCCTGGCACCAGTGCTCGGTGCCGTCGAGAATGCGCGGCAGGAAGCGCTGCTTGATCGCCTCGCTGCCGAAATGCAGGATCACCGGCCCGATATGGCCGATGCCATGGTGGTACTGCGGCGGGCAGTCGGCCTGGGCCGTCACCTCCTCGAACAGGTAGCGCTGCTGCAGGTCCCAGCCCGTGCCGCCATGCTCCACCGGCCAGTTCGGCGCGCCCCAGCCTTGGGCGAACAAGGCTTTCTGCCAGGCGCTGTATTCCGCGCGCGACATTTTCTGGTTGCTGCGCACCTTGTCCTTGAGCGGGGCCAGGGCGGGTTGCTGCGTGAATTCCAGCAGTTCCTGGCGGAACGCGGCGTAGGGATCGAGGGTAGGGTTCTGTGTCATGGAAGCAGGAGCAAAAGGATCGGATGCCACGGGTCAGTGGTAGCTGCGGCCGCCGTCCACCGCAAGGGCAACGCCGGTAATGAAGGAGGATTCGCCGCCCGTCAGATAGAGCGCGGCGCGGGCGATTTCCACCGCCTCGGCGACGCGGCCGAGCGCATAGCGCGCGCCCACTTGCGTGCGCAGCACCTCGGGGTCGTAGCCATTGCGCACCATGGGCGTGTCGACGGCGCCCGGGCAGATGGTGTTGACGCGGATCGGCGCCCATTCCATCGCCAGCGATTTGGACAGCGAGATCACGCCGGCCTTGGACGCCGCATACGCGCCGCGGCGCATGAAGGGCTGCAGGCCCTGGCCCGAGGAGAAATTGACGATGGTGCTGTCTTGCACCGCGCGCAGGTACGGGTAGCAGGCGCGCGCCATCAGGAAGCTGCCCGTGAGGTTCACGTCGATCACGCGGCGCCAGTCCTCGAGGCTGACATCGCTGAGCAGCTCGCCATTGGCAATGCCGGCGGCGTTGACCAAGCCATCGATGCCGCCCAGCGCCCGGGCCGCGCGTTCGATGGCCTGCGCCACGGACGCTTCCTCGGAGACATCGGCCGCGAGCGGCACGCCATGCGCGATGGCGCTGTCGTTGCGGTCCAGCGCCGCGACCTGCGCGCCCTCGGCGACAAACAGCTCGGCAATGGCCGCGCCAATGCCCGAGGCGGCGCCCGTGACCACGATGCGCCGGCCGGCAAGGCGCCCGAGCGCCGGCATCTCGGGAATGGAAGTGGTGGTGTGTGTCATGGCTGTTTTCAGTCGAGGCGGATCTTGCGTTCGCGGATCACCGGGGCCCAGGTGGCGAGCGTCTTCTTGAGGTAGTCGTCAAAGCCCTGCTGCGTCATCAGCACCGGCTCCAGGCCGGTCTTGTAGATCGCTTCATGCATGTCCTTGGTCTCGAGCACGGCCTGCACGTCGGCGTGGATCTTCTTTTGCAGCGCCTGCGGCGTGGAAGACGGCAGGAACATGCCGAACCACCCGCTGGCCGTGAAGTCGGCCAGCGCCGGCACGCCCGATTTGGCGATCGGCAGCAGATCGGGCGAGCGCTTGATGGTCTCGGTGCTGCCGATGCCCAGCACCTTGAGCTTGCCGGTCTGCACGAAGCTCATGGTGGCCGAGCTGTCGAACAGCGCCTGCACCTGGCCGCCGACCAGGTCGTTGATCGCCGGGCCGTTGCCCTTGTAGGGCACGTGCACGATGTCGATGCCGGTGCGCGCGGCAAAGCCTTCGGCCGCGATGTGCGGGCTCGAGCCGTTGCCCGAGGACGCGAAGGTCATACCCGGATGCGCCTTGGCATAGGCAATCAGCTCGGGAATGGTGTTGACCGGCACCGCGGCGTTGACATAGAGGTAGCTGTACGAGTCGGCCAGCATCGCCAGTGGCGCGAGCGCTGCCGGGTTGTAGGGCAGATTGGGCACCAGCACCTGGTTGGCGGTGAAGCCAAACGCGGTGATCAGCAGGGTGTGGCCATCGCCCGGCGCCTTGGCCGCGGCGGCGGTGCCGATCACCGTGCCCGCGCCGGGGCGGTTCTCCACGATCACCGGCTGCTTCCAGCGGTCCGACAGCCGCTGCGCGACGATGCGCGCCAGGATGTCCGTGACCCCGCCGGCGGCATAGGGCACGATGATCTGGACTGGCTTGGTGGGGAAGTTCGCGGCCGGCTGGGCATGCGCGCCCAGGGCAGTGAAAAAGACGGCAAGACCGAGGCGTAGATGTCGGAGGGACATGGGTGCGGCATTCCTTTTCATGAGTGCGATGGCATGCAGCCGGAGCGCAGGCCCGACCAGGTGAAATTAATTCTACCGTTCGGCAGGTAAGTTCAAGAATGCGTGCTAACCCTAGGCGGTGGGGCGGTGCGGAGCAAAAGGCGCGGGCGACGGGCTGCTGGCAGGGCGGTGTCAGCCGGGCGCTGAAATACTGGGCTCGGTGGGGCGGAAATTGACCGGCAGTGAAGGTTCCTCCAGGCACAATCCACCAGTTGTCTCGACACCGCTTGAGCCCCACCTGAGGCCCCATGGCCGTTGCATGATCCAATGGATGAACCGCGCACAATTCAAGACCGAAGCGGGCAGGCGGAGCACCGCGAGGCCGCAGTGCGGCCCGCGCGTGGTCCCGGGTTGGGCCCGCTTCGCCTGGAACGGTGGATCAAATCCCCTCCCGCGCCTTTGGTGGAGCGTACGGCGCAGAAGATTGCAGACCCACAAATAGCGCGCAAGCCAAGTCCAGGCGCAAGCGGGTGATCGAGGAGGGCAGCATGCCTGCAATGGCCGCAGCGTACTTGCCAGGTAGCCTTCATGAAGCATTCAAACATAGTGAGCAGAGAATCAGCGCGATTCAATGCGCGCAGTCGCCCTGCGCCATTGCGGACGCTTCCAAAAGGGTTTTATGGGCATTTTCGACTTTTCACGCTCAGTTCCTGGCATGGAAAAAAGGGCCGCCATTTGGATTGCCGTCGTCGGCGGGCTCCTGTCCATTACCGCGCCGATCGTGTTATCGATGTACCTGGCATGGAAGCACAACCAGGACAACCAGATCGAGTTCATTGCCTCCGTCGCTCAGGAGGTGCTGCGCAAAAGCGCTGACAGCGTGGCTCAAATGTCCTCCATCTATGCCGCACTGGCTCGCGCAGGGGCGGCAGATCCTTGCTTGCCCGAGAACATCACCTTGATGGGAGAACTGAGTCTGAGGTCGGAGGAAATTCAGACCGTCGGTTATGTGAAAGACAACACCCTCCTTTGCTCAGCCTATGGACATCACGACATTCCCCTGGGCACTCCGACCTTCACGACGCCCTCGGGCACCCAGGTATGGACCGCGCAGCAACTTCCCATTTCACCGGGCACGGAGTTCTTGGTACTGATGCAAAAAGACACGGGTTACACCGTGGCGATCCTGCCCAGAACCTTTCTGAACGTGTTCGCCGGTGATCCTTACGTATCCGCAGGCCTCTATTCGCTGTCGGCAAAGAGGGTCATCGTCGGCCGAGGGGTGTTCGACCCGCGCTGGCTGGAGCGCCTGGGCAATGAGCAGCAGGTTCAATTCACAGACAAAGAAAATTTTGTCGTCGTACGGCGTTCCAGCAGATTTGAATTTGCATCATTCGCGGCCGAACCAGTGGCCAGGGTCGATCAAGGCCTGTATGCGGCGGCCTTCGTTCTTGTCCCCATCGGGGTGTTGGCCGGTGCGCTGCTGGCGCTCACGATCTTGCATCTGGCGCGCCAGCAATTGACATTGCCCGTGGTACTCAAGGTGGCGTTGAAACGCAAGGAATTCGTCCTGCATTACCAACCTGTGGTGGATTTGCAGACCGGGGTATGGGTAGGCGCGGAAGCGCTCATCCGCTGGCGCCGCTCCACCGGCGAGACGATAGCTCCCGATGTATTCATCAAGGCCGCAGAGGATGCGGGCCTCATTCAGGAGCTCACGGCCCAGGTCATGGAGATGGTGGGCCAGGATGCGCGCGAATTCTTTGTGCACCATCGAAATTTTCACATCGCCATCAATTTATCGGCGGCTGACCTGGAATCCCGCGGGACCATCGCAGGACTGGCAAAGCTGTCGCAGCAAACGGGCGCGCGCCGCGGCAACTTGTTGGTGGAGGCGACCGAGCGCGGCTTCATGAAGGCGCACGTCGTGAAGGACATCCTGCGCGATATACGGGCCATGGGCATCCACATTGCGATAGACGACTTCGGCACCGGTTATTCCAGCTTGTCGTATCTCGAAACCTTCGAACTCGATTACCTGAAGATCGACAAATCCTTTGTGGACACCTTGGGCAGGAACTCGGCCACCAGCCAGGTGGTGCCGCACATCATTGAAATGGCCAAATCTCTCCAACTGACCATGATTGCGGAAGGTGTCGAGACGCAAGCACAGGCACGCTACCTGCGCGACCATGGAGTGCAGCTCGCGCAGGGATGGTTGTTCGCCAGACCCATGCCGTTTGCCGAGCTGTCGGCAGGTTTGTCGGCATCTCGTGAACGATCGGCCTCTTCTGGCGCTTTGCCAGAGGCATGAGCCGTCGCAGCGAGCCGCCGGGCCCAAGGCGCGACATCATGAAGATACAACTGATTTCCGGGAGTTCATCGATAATTGAAGCGTTGCCTCATTTGGATAGATGCCGTTGATCAATATCTTGCGCTTGGTTGCACTTGTCCTTGACCAGCTTGAGGTGGCAATCTGCGTTTTCGATGCCAGGCACAGGACCGTCCTCTGGAACGACACTTTCCTGCAGTTCTTTCCCGAGCATGCGGGGCATATGCGGGAAGGGGAGGAGTACCGGGAGAATCTGCGGCGCTTCTACCTGAGCCGGCTCGGCAAGGAGGAGCTACCGTCCATGGAGCGCTACATCGAGGAAGGCATCGAGCGGCATCAACTCCAGCAACGCGCTTTCGAGTTCGATCATCACGGCTATCGTGTCCGGGTCGCGTCTGTATCGCTGGGCGCATGGGGCCGGATCAGGTTGTGGCGCAAGACCATGCCCTTGCTCACGGGCATGCAAGATCGTATCAATCCGAGACTGGTACAGCTTCCCGGGCAGATTTCCGCCGATACGGCCAGGGCAATGGAGAGTCTGGCGGACGGCATCCTGATGGTGGATGAGCAAGACCGGGCCGTGTGGGCCAACCACGCATTTCTGGTGCTTTATGGCCAACCTGACATGGAAAGCCTGGCATCTCGCCATTTCGACGAGATATATGCCGCTACCTGGGGAGACGCGCCGCCGACGGCGGACTATGCCAGGGGTCTTGCCGTTCTCAAGGAGCGGCAACGTTTTTCCGGCGCTCCCTTCGTGCTGGCGCTGCCGCAAGATCGCTGGGTGCGCATCGTGGAGCTGCGCGGCACCCAGGCCAACGGCAGCAGTTTTTTCTCGCATGTCGATGTCACCGCGTCACGCCGCCAGCAGGAAGAGCTGCGCCAGCTGAACCTGCATCTGGAATCCTTGGCGGTGAAGGATGCATTGACCGGGCTGGCCAATCGCCGGCGCTTTGACGAGGTGCTCGAGTCCGAGTGGAGCGAATCGCTGCGTTCGCGCGCAGCGCTGGCGCTGCTCATGCTGGACGTGGATCACTTCAAGCATATCAACGACGCCCATGGGCACCCATTTGGCGATCAGGTGCTCAAGAGCTTCGCCACGATGCTGGCGCATGTGGTGCAGCGCCCGGGCAGCCTGGTGGCGCGCTATGGCGGCGAAGAGTTTGCCATCCTGCTGCCGCAAACCGATGCCTCGAGCGCGGTCAAGCTGGCAGAGTTCATCCGGCAGCAGATCGAGGGCATGTCATTTGGCAATGAGCAGACGGGGGTGGTGCGGATCACCGTCAGCATCGGCATCGCGTGCACAAGCCATTGCGCAGAAGGTTCTTCCAGCGCCACGCTGGTGGACATGGCAGACAAGGCGCTGTACGGCGCCAAGCGCAAGGGCCGCAATCATGTCGGCGTGGCGTTGTAGGCGCCAGCAGGCGGCCTTGCGGTCAGCGCGCCTTCAACCCGTGCAGCGCCATGTCCAGGTACTCTTGCATGACCTCGCGCGTCGACATCGCCCCCTTGGGGTTGTGCCAGCGCGTCATCTGGTTCAGCGAGGACAGCAGAAAGCGCCCGGTCAGCGCGACGTTATGGGGCTTGAACTCGCCCGCCTCGATGGCCTCGGCAATGCAGCTGCGCAGCAGGGTTTCGTATTCGTTGCGCAGCGCGATCGTCAGGGTGCGTTCCTCGCTTTCCGCGCCCATCCAGAAAGCGTTCGAGCCGGCCATCCAGGAGTCGCGGTCGGCGTCCATGAAGTCCGCGGAGACCAGCATGTACTGGCGCACCTTCTCGAGCGGCGTGGGCGCGGCGTCCACGGCGGCGCGCACGACATCGATCAACGAGCGCAGCGAATCGAGCACGATGCGGTGGAACAGCGCTTCCTTGTTGGGGAAGTGGTAGTACAGCGCCGCCTTGGTGATCTTGGCTTCTTGCGCGATGTCGCGCAGGGACGTGCCCTCATAGCCGCGACGCGCAAACAGCCGGCAGGCGATGCCGATGATCTGCTCGGGGCGGTTGTCGACGCGCGGGCGGAATGCCTCCACGGCCGCGGCCGGGTCTTCTTTCGGACGACGAGTAGCCATCGTGCTCCCATTTTTTCTATTGGAGTGAAAAGTATAGGTGACCCCCGCGCTTCACCGCTGTGCAGCACCGGGGCGCAGCGCCACAGGCCGCGTTGAACGCTGGCGCGGCGGTCGCGCAAAGGCTTTTGCCGGGCACCTGCCCGGCCCATTTCAGCATGTCTACCGTTCGGCCGGTAAGTGTAGCAAGCCAGCAGGGCCACCGGCGGCACAGAACCCCGCCAGGGCCTGTGCCAACACCCCATGTCAGGCGCCTACGCTGCCCGTGATCGGCAGCACGATGCCGGTGATGTAGCTCGAGCACGAGGGCGCGGCCAGGAAGACATAGGCGGGCGAGAGTTCCTCGGGCTGCGCGGCGCGTCCCAGGTCGGTGTCGGCGCCGAATTTCGCCAGGTCGTCGCCGCTCTTGTCCGCGGGGTTCAATGGAGTCCACACCGGGCCGGGCGCGACCGCATTCACGCGGATGCCCTTGTCGACGAGATTCGAAGCCAGCGCCTTGGTGAACGCATGGATCGCGCCCTTGGTCGCCGAGTAGTCCAGCAGGTCCTTGCTGCCGCTCAGGCCCGTGACCGAGCCGGTATTGATGATGCAGTCGCCCGAGGACAGGTGCGGCAACGCGGCCTTGGCCATATGCATGTAGCCAAAGATATTGGTGCGGAAGGTTTCCTCGATGCGCTCCTCGGTCAGCTCCTCGAGGGTCTTTGCATGCTCCTGGAAGGCGGCATTGTTCACGAGGATATTGAGGCCGCCAAAACGTTCCACCACCTGCTGCACCGCCCGGGCGCAGAACTGCGCATCCTTGACGTCGCCGGAAATCGCCAGGCTCTGCGTGCCCTCGGCTTCGATCAGCGCGCAGGTCTTCTCGGCATCCTCGTGCTCGCTCAGATAACCGATGGCGACATTGGCGCCCTCGCGCGCAAACAGCACCGCCACCGCCCGGCCGATGCCCGAGTCGCCGCCGGTGATGAACGCGTTCAAACCCTGCAGCTTGCCGCTGCCCTTGTAGCCGGGCGCGTCATAGTGGGGCTGCTGCTCCATCTGGCTTTCCTTGCCGGGCTTTTCCAGATGCTGGCGGCTCATCGGCGCGGTGGGCTCGTCGCGGTGCGGGCCGGGCGCGGCGGCGGAAGACTTGGACTTCTTGGGCTTCTTGTCCGCCGCATCCTGCTTGGCCTGGATCTCCTTTTGCTTGGTGACGGTTTTCTCTACCGCGCCGGCGTCTTGCTTGCTCTGGCTGCCCTTGGGCTTGGCCACCGCCTTGTTCGCCGCACCAGCTTCGGACTTGCCCGGGAGGCCCTTGGGCTTGGCCAGAGCCTTTTCCACGGCGGCAGTGGATTTCTTGTCGGTTTTCTTCATGGCGGGCTTCTTCCTGGTGTGAATGCGGTGGTCAGATGGCGGGGAGATCGAAGCTGCAGGGCGCAGCACACTCGTTGCGGATGAGACGCTGCCAGCGTGCGAGAAAGCTCTGTGGTACTGGCGCTGAGAACCAATGTAGTGCGTTGCCAGACGCGGCCCTGTAGGAAAAGGGCGGCCATCGGGACCCGTTCCCGCCGCCATCGAGCGCGGCTTTCAGGGCGAAAAAGCGATGTGGAATTTGCGTTTAAGCTTGCCGCATGGATGTGCAACTCTGGACGGTCTTCATCGATGGCAGCGCCTTTCCCAACCCGGGAAAGATGTGCATTGGCGGCATTGCCTACGCGCCCGATGGCAGCGCGCAAAGCTTCAGCCAGGTGCTGGCGCACTCGGGCTGCAACAACGAAGCCGAGGCGCTTGCCGCCATCCACGCCCTGCAGTGGCTGCATGCGCAGCAGGTGCGCGCGGTGCTGCTCTACACCGACAGCAGCATTCTTGCCGAGCAACTCGGCCGGCCCAGCCCCAAGCGCATCGAGCGTCTGGCCGCGGTCTACGATCAGGCACGGGCGGTGGCCGTGGAGTTCGACAGCCTGCGCGTGCAATGGATTCCTCGCCACAAAAATGCCGTGGCCGATGCGCTGGCGCGGGCCGGCGCACTGCCGCCCAAAACCTGATCGACAGTGATGAAACAATCAGTTACGATTTGACATCCCTCCCGCAGGGCTCGCAAAAAGGAACTGACACCATGAAAATTTCATTGATCGCATGGGGCGCTGCCGCACTGCTTGCGGCCTGCGGCGTCTTGCCCCGGCATGTGTATGTGAAGGAAGGCGCCTCCACGCAGACCATGGAAGCGGCGAAGGCGAAGTGCGACTACGAGATCCAGTTGCAGAAGACACCGTTGGTCGAGCAGGGCGGCATGCAGGATCTTTGCATGAAGGGCGAGGGCTATCGCCGCGAGCGGGTGCGATAAGCGGGCTTGCTCAAGCGCTTTGCTGGTGCTGGCTCGCCGTGGCCGGCCACGGCATGAAGCGCCAAAGCAAATGCAAATGATATTGAAACGCATTTGCGACATATACTCGGGCCTTTGCAGCACCGCCCATCCGCGCGGGCCGCGCTTCCCTAGATATCCTTCCTGCCCCGTGGTCGCACGCTATTACCGAGAGTTGCTGAGATTTCTGCAAGGCGCGGTCAGAGACCGTGAGACCGCGGCCGATCTGGCGCAGGAAAGTTATGCGCGGGTGCTGGCCGTGCAGCAGTCGGGCGAGACCGTCGCCGAGCCCCGGGCACTGCTCTACCGCACCGCGCGCAACCTGGTGATCGACCAGCACCGGCGCAGCGAGGTGCGCGGCCAGCATCTGGCGCTGGAGGCCGAAAATGGCGACGCGGCCATCGGTCCCGCCGCCTGGGAGCCCGAGGCGGCTGCCATGTCGGCGCAGTCGGTGCAGGCGCTGCTGGCCGCGATCGCTGCCTTGCCGCTGCGCTGCCGCGAAGCCTTCATCCTGCACAAGTTCGATGGGTTGTCCCAGGCCGAAGTCGCGCGGCGGATGGGTATTTCCGTGACCATGGTCGAGCGCCATCTCAAGCTGGGCATGCAGGCCTGCCGTGCCTGCCAGGAGCCGCTGCAGGGCGGGGGGCCGAAGCCATGAATTGCCGCCCGCTGCGCCTGACCCCGGGGGTTGGGTTTTTTGCCGCCCATGCGTCTACTTGCATGTAGCCTTGCGCATTCGCATGACTGATCCATCCCACGCCACCTCCGCCCGCAGCGACCTCGATGACGAGGCGCTGGACTGGTTCGTGCGCTCGCGCGCCGCGCCGCATGGCGCGCGCGAGGCCCGTGAGCGCTGGCTTGCGGGCAGCCCCGCTCGTGCGGCCGCCTTTGCGCGTTGGCAGGCCGACTGGCGCCAGCTCGATGCGCTGCCTGCAGCCGCAGTGCAGCAGCTGCGCTGCCAGCTCGAGGCCGACAAGGCCCAGGCCGCCCGCCAAGCCGCCGCTTCGGTCCCGGCCCGTGGCCGCTGGTGGCAGGGTTGGACGGCACTGGCGCCGCAGGCCGCGCTGGCCGCCGTGGTGCTGGCGCTGACCGGCGGCGGCAGCTATCTCGCCTGGGAGCACTGGCAGCAGCAGCCGCTGTTTGCGCAAAGCTTCGAGACCCAGCGCGGCCAGCAGCTCAACGTGCAATTGCCCGACGGCAGCCGGCTGCGCCTGGACACCGCCACGCGCATCGACGTGCGCCTGTATCGCCAGCGCCGCGAAGTGTTCCTGCCCGAAGGACAGGTGGTTTTCAGCGTCGAGGGCGACAGCGCACGGCCCTTTGACGTGCTGGCCGGCACTACGCGGGTCACGGTGGTGGGCACGCGCTTTTCGGTGCGCAATACCGCGGGCAGCCCGGTCAGCGTGGCGGTGGAGGAGGGCCGGGTGCGGGTGGCCCCGGCCGCCGCTGCGCACCAGGCGCCGGCCTTGCTGCTGGGCGCTGGCCAGCAGTTCGTGGGCGGCATCGTGGGCACCGTGGCCGCCTCCGGCATCGCGCCCTGGCGCGACGGCCGCATCACGCTGGACAACCTGCCGCTGTCCAGTGCGCTGGCGGAGTTCGAGCGCTATGGGCCGACCCGCATGCGGGTGCGCGATCCGGCCGTGGCCGCGCTGCGCGTGTCGGGCACCTTTGATCCGCGGCAGCTGGAGAACTTCCGGCGCTCGCTGCCCCTGGTGCTGCCGGTGCGGCTGCAGGAAAACGGCGCCGAGGTGGAGATCGTCGCGCGCCCCTGAGCGCCAGGGTGGTCAGTCCTCGCGGTGGGTGGTTGCCTGCTGCAGCTGCGCCACATCCGTCCACACAAGCCGGTGCAACGCAACCTCCCGGCCTTCCGGGGATCGCCAGGTGCAGTCGCCCTGGTTGCGCGCCCCGTGGTGCAGATAGAAGCGCTGGGCCTTTTCATTGCTCTGCGCCACCCAGAGATAAAGGCCGGCGTGGCTGTAGCGTTGCGTGCACAGGCCGGCACAGGCGTGGAGCAGCTGCGTGCCGATCCCCTGGCACTGTTGCGACAGTTGCACGTGCAGGTTGTTGATGTACGAGCCCCATTGCGGGTCCTCGTCGCCAAACATGGAAACGAAGCCCAGCGCGGCATGGCCCGCTCCGGCAAGGAAGACATGCTCGTTGGCCGCCGGGCGGGACAGACGGCGGGCCCACATGGCGCGCCTGTCCGCGGCCACATCGCCCGCCAGGAAGGCGTCGCTGAGCATATCCCGGTAGGCATTGCGCCAGCTCGCGGCATGCAGATCGCCCAGCACCGGCGCGTCAAACACATTGGCGGGTCGTATCCAGAGCATCAAGGGTTCCTGTGTAAAGCATGGTCTTTGCCCGGGTCCTCACGTCACCCGTCCCCTTCGTTGCTTTGCTTGCCCAGAGATGGCCGAGGCAATGACTTGCGCCGTGGTGGCCAGTGCAATGAGGAGCGCCGCAAACTTGGGATAGCCGGCAACCGCCAGCCCGAGCGCCAGGAGAGCACTGGCAATCGATAGAAAGTAAATGGGTTTCAAGGTGCACCTCGACGTTTACCGGGGAGCCACGCCGGGACAGCGGGGTCTGCCTGCCTTCGGAGCGCTTGCCTGGTTTTCTATTGGATTGTTCGAATGATAGCGTATGACTATCAAAATGTCGAGTGAAATAGGTTGCTCAGCGCTTCACGATTACCCTGATGCCGCGCCCGCTCAAGCGCTGTGACTGCATCCATTCTTCGGGTTTGCACCGATTAGCTCCGCAAAGATAACGTTAACAATCGCATAAATAACAAATGTTAACGTTAACGGTTTGATGCAGATATTTTCTGGCCGAGCAGCAGATGCCGTTGCCAGAGGCGCTTGGGTGTGGCATTCGGTCGGTTGCAAAAGTCCCAGCCCGCGATCGGCGCCGTCTGGCCGGCGCCCAGATATTTCCGTACTGCAGCCGCGCCGCGGATGCACATCGTGAAAACCACCGCGTGTTCTCACGCTATAAAAAAAGGAGACAACATGAAAACGGTTCGGTTGAAATGGCAGATGCTGCCCGTGGCGCTGGCAACGGCAGCGCTGGTTGCCTGCGGCGGCAACGATGACAACGTGCGGCCTGCACCCGCTCCGGCGCCCGAACCCACGGCGCCGGCCGCGAAGAACTTCCGCGACGCGGGGCTGGTCTACGGCGCCGCCAGCGTCAGCTCTGCGGCGGGCGGACAGATCCTCGCCGTGCCGGTGCTCACAGCCAAAGGCGTGGAGGTGCTGAGCACGCCGCCGGTCAGCTCCGAGGTGGCGGCCGCGCTGCAGGCCAGTCTGGTCGAGGGCAACCTGATCGACTGGATCCCGGGCGAGGGCACGCGGGTGGCGCTGGCGCCGCAGGCCGCGCAGACCTTCAATGTGATCTTGCAAAAAGGCAAATCGGCCAACGCCCAGTTCAACCTGAAGAAATATGGCGCGGCCGTGACGCGCCATGACGGCACGCCCGGCCGCATGGTGGCCGCGGGCTGGGTCTACCACAAGACCGCGCGCACCATCACCGTCGGGGACGGGACCAGCGTGAGCGCCGACCAGGCAGGCCGCGCCTATGCGCAGCCCGTGCGCCGCTATGAGGAAACCTACACGCTGGCGGCCGACGCGAAGATCTACAACGTCGACACTTCCGACTACGGCAAGAGCCGGGTCTCGACGCTCGCCGAGCTTCCCGTCACGGCCAACTACGATTACGCCACCACGTCGCGCCAGGCCGTCTACGTGCTGTTCGACGACAACTTCGACAATGCGCAGAACGCCAAGGTCAAGGCCGTCTGGTATTTCACGCCCCAGTCCACCTCGGACGGCAAGCCGGTCTGGGAAGTGCCCTCGCAAAGCCCGCTGCTCGCCGACAAGGGCAACGACCCGGTGTCCGGCCAGCCCTTTATGAGCATCAACGCGACGGGTGTCACCGCCGCACCGTATACGCGCAGCACCGAGCCCTTCGAGATGGTGAAGGGCACCATGTACTACGTGGGCGACAACGAAGTCGCGTCGTACATCCTCAAGGCCGACATGGGCACGCCGAACGATCCTTCGGACGACAAGGTCATCAAGATCGACGCCGGCTGGGCCAACAGCGGCTATCAGTACTGGAAGAACATGGAGCTGATGGGCGTGGACCCACGCTCGGTCACCGACATCTGGCTCACGCACGGCCACGGCGACCACTACGGCACCGTGGTCGAGCAGCTCAAGATGATGGACAACGTGGGCAAGCCGATCAACCTCTGGGCATCGAAGGAAGATGTCGAAGGCGTCAAGAGCGACCTGCAGGGCAACACCTGGAACATTCCCGGCGCGCTGCCCGCCACGGAAACCGTGATCCGCGCGCGCACCAACCAGTTCTACGAATACGACAAGTGGTATGACTACGGCAACGTGCAGATCAAGGTGATCTGGTCGCCCGGCCACACCCCCGGCACGACCAACATGCTGTTCAAGGTCAAGAACCCGACAGACAACCAGTTCTACACCTTTGGCTACCACGGCGGCTATGGCTTCAACGGCCTCAACAGCCCGACGCCCGCCAACGGCTGGCTGCGCCTGTCGTTCCAGCATGGCTTCAGCTACCTGCAAAACAATGTCGATGTGGATTTCGTGTCGCCCCAGCACACGAACCAGGTCCCGATCGTCGAGGTGTTCCAGGCGCTCAAGGCCTACAACCGCGACCCGGCCAATGTCGCCAAGCAGCTGACGATGTTCGATGCGATGAACCGCAAGGTGTTCGACTCCCCCCTGGTCAACGGCCAGAAGATCACCGGCGAGTTCTCCAACCAGCTGGAAAAGCGCCGCTCGGTGGCTTCGTACAAGGCCAGCGACGCCGCCAACGCGACCTACAAGAGCATCGAGACCTCGGGTCCGTTCAAGCCCGGACGCGAGAACGGCCTGACCAACGTGTCGGCCAGGCTGCTCGATGGCGGCAAGATCATCCAGGGCTTTGTCGGCGCGCAGAACAAGAACCCGGCGCTGCCGCTGCTGGCCAACGGCATCGTCACCTCCACCGACCAGTACACCAACGACCCCACGGGCTACTTCGTGCAGGTCGCCATCGATGTGCAGGACCCGGGCTACAAGGGCTTCATCCCCCAGGGCTTCGTGCAGATGAGCCCGGGCCTGGGCCGCAGCGTGACCTACAACGGCGGCCCGGTCGAGTCGGTGCACGCGGCCAAGGGCACCTTTCACCCGCCCGAAGTGCTGCGCACGCAGCGCGTGGCGACGCTGGCAGAGGCGCAGAAGATCCTGGCGCGGATCACCACCGGCAGTGCGGTGACGATTTCGCTGACTCCGGCCAGCGAGATCGTGGTGCCGGCCGATCCGGCGCAGACCTTCCGTTGCTGCCCCATGGCGCGCCGGGCCTGCCCGGCGCGCTGCCCGTCCCCGCGGCCGCGGCCGCGGGGACCTCCTTTTTTTGCTTCGCACGATCATGCCCATGGCCCACCCCCTGCCGCCCCGAAGCGGGCTGCGCCACCTCCTGCCGGCATTGCTGCTGGCTTGCTGTACCTTGGCCGGCGCGCAGCCTGGGGCGGCCAGCCTTGAACAACTGCAGCGCCAGGCGCAGCAGGGCTCGGCCGCGGCGCGCTATGAAATGGCCCAGCGCTACAGCCTGGGCACGGGCGTGGCGCTGGACCGCACAAAGAGCCTGCAGCTCTACGAACAGGCGGCGGCCAGCGGCCATGGCGCGGCGCTGCATGCGCTCAGCCGCCACCACCGCGGCCAGACCGGCGGCCCCGCGGACCTGCCGCGCGCGCTGGGCCTGCTGCAGCAATCGGCCGCAAAGCACCACACCCCGGCGCAGCTGGAACTCGCCTTTGCCCATCTCAACGGCAGCCTCGGCGCGCCGCGCGATCCGGCCCAGGCCTTTCGCGGGTTCCGCAAGGCCGCCTCTGCCGGATCGGTCACCGCGCAATGCATGGTCGCCGACTTCTACCGCGACGGGACGGGCGGCGCGCCCAAGGACCCCCAACTGGCGCGCAGCTGGTATGTGAAGACCGCGGCCAGCACCGAGCCGTGCGCCTCCAAGAGCCAGTTCGAGCTCTACCGGATGTACGAAGCCGGCCTGGGCGTGCCGCGCGACCTGCCCCAGGCGCTGCACTGGCTGCAGGAAGCCGCGCTGGCCGGCAACCCGCTGGCGCAAAAGACGCTCGGGCAGAACTATGCGCGCGGCCACGGGGTGCCGCAGGACGCCACCCTGGCCCAGGTCTGGCTCAAGCGCTCGCGCGAGGGCGTGGCCCCGCATGACGACCATGAGCACGAGATCCGCAGCTTCTCCGGCCCGCGCATGGCGGCCTCGCCGCTGGGCCGCTGAAAGCCTGGCACTGTTCTATCGAAAAAAGCCCATGACTCCTGCTCCCCATTCCCTCCATCGGCGCCAAGCCTGCCGCTGGCTTGCCGCCAGCTGCGCGGCCCTGCTGCCGGGCGCGCTTCCGCTCGCATCGGCCCAGCCCGGACCCACCCGCCAGGCCGCGCCGACCACGATCTCCTGGGACGCCCTCGTGCCCGCGGGCTGGGACCCCGCGGCCGGCTTCGAAGGCGTCAACCCCAATCAGCTGTCCGACTCCGACCCCCGCGCCCAGCAACTGCTCGCGCGCATGCGCAAGCGCTGGGACGAAGCCCCGGTCAACACCGCCATGGACGGCCGCGCCGTGCGCCTGCCCGGCTACGTGGTCCCGTTGGAGGGGGGCCGCGACGGCCTGCGCGAATTCCTGCTGGTGCCCTACTTCGGCGCCTGCATCCATACGCCGCCACCACCCGCCAACCAGATCATCCACGTGGTGCTCGACAAACCCTCGCGCCTGGCCAAGTCGATGGATGCGGTGTGGCTGACGGGTGTTTTGCGCACCGGGCGTGTGAAGACGGAGATGGGGCAGGGCGGGTATCGGATGCGGGCGAGTGGGATGGAGCTTTATACGGAGAAAAAGGGGTAGGGAAATTGCGCATTTCGTCCCGATTTCTACGTGTGATAGTCACTGAGCAGAGGCGATGGGTTTTTCGGGAAAATTTATTTTCTGGCCTTGAAAATTCAAGTTCAATCCACTTCTCCAAACGCCGTGCATCGGCAGGTGCTGGGAAGCCAGCATCGACTCGGGCCGCTGGAGCCAATGGAGGTGACGGTTTATCGGAGCCGGGCGTCGCGGGAGGCAAAGGCGGTGGATAGTCTTGATGACTTGCTGGTCAATACGCTGAGAATTGCGAGGGGATGAGTCTTCGGCCTGAGATTTTCTTGGTTCAAATCTGCGCCCGCGTTGGCGGGCGGGGTTCGAGTACCCGGTCGAGATTCCACTTCCCAGCGCGTGCAGGTGTCTATACGATGGAAATTCTTCACATGCTTCAGGAGAACATCGTGGCTAAATCTACTGCTCCCACACCTGCTCCCGTCCCGTCGAACAGGACACAAGCTGATCTGGATCACCACTCGAATCAAAAGAATTCAAACAAAGGGACCAATGGCACTAATGCAGCTTACGACAGTGTCCAAGGCAATCGTGGAAAACAGATGGATCAGAAGCACCGCCCCGATTGATCTGTGAAGCGGACTGCATTTTCTAAAAAATTGAGTGAATGAACTGAAAGTGGGCCTCGAAAATCGTGAATGTATTTTTGAGGCCCTCAGGCTCCCTTGCAGTTTGTCTACAGTTCCATGAAAATCGTGGACATCCTTCGGTAACCAGGGTTCTCCATGTGCAATGCCAAGAATCATCGTCTGAACTGCAGTTGCGGATTTAGCGGTCGCGGAAATCCATCCAAGACTGCTCTCAGTAGAAGTACGACGCTCGATCTCTTTGATACAACCCCAGTGCCTTCTGTAGCTCCCGTGCGCCGCGTTCGCATCGCTCCAAACGCGCGCTGTCCGGTATGCAGCAGTTCTGTTTATTTTTATGACCTTGTGAACACGGGAAGGGTATATTTTGACGAGTTGGGGGCCCCTTGGCCAAAGCATCCTTGTACCGACAAGCTGTCGGAATTCAATGCGGGCGCCGTGAATGCTGGCGACGCAATAAAGTGGGTGACGGTCGTGAAAATAGAGGTCGAGCTTGCAGATAAAGGGATGCTTCGCCTGTCGGGAAAAATGCCAGAAGGTAATCTGCTGGTTTACGTTTCAGTCAAAAATTTCGAAGATGCACAGGAACCCGCTGAATTTTTGCGCGAGTCATTCATTCAAACGCGATTGAGTTCAAGCGGCAAGTTCGATCTTGCGTTGTTGACTCCAGATGCAAGGCCTCAGCTGGTGCCTGGCTACGTCAAGATTGCAGATGCCGCTGCGAACAGTTGATGTGTGACCCGCATCTGGGCCACGCATTCGATGGGATAAAAGGTCCTGTGCCACCTAATACGACTTCGGCAACCCCAGCACCTTCTCCGCAATAAAACAAAGAATCAACTGCGGACTCACCGGCGCCAGCCGCGGAATCCAAGACTCGCGCAGATACCGTTCAACGTGATACTCCTTAGCGTACCCCATGCCACCATGGGTAAAGATCGCGTTCTCGCACGCGTGATAGCAGGCTTCCGCCGCCAGATACTTGGCGCTGTTGGCCTCGGCCGCGCAGGGCAGATGCTGGTCGTAAAGCCAGGCGGCCTTTTGCACCATCAGATGGGCGGCTTCAAGCTCCATCCACGACTTGGCCAGCGGATGCTGGATGCCCTGGTTCTGGCCGATCGGGCGGCCAAACACCTCGCGCTCGTTGGCATAGCCCGCCGCGCGCTGCAGCGCCGCGCGGCCCAGGCCCACGGCTTCGCTGGCGATCAGGATGCGCTCGGGGTTCAGTCCGTGCAGGATATAGCTGAAGCCCTTGCCTTCCTCGCCCACGCGGTCTTCCACCGGAATGCGCAGGCCGTCGATGAACACCTGGTTGGAGTCCACGCACTTGCGGCCGTGCTTTTCGATCTCGTGCACCTCGATTTTGCTGCGGTCCATGTCGGTGTAGAACAGGCTCAGGCCTTCGGTGCCCTTGCACTCTTCGATCGGCGTCGTGCGCGCGAGCAGCAGCATCTTGTTGGCGACCTGGGCGGTGCTGATCCAGACCTTCTGGCCGTGCACCACATAGTGGTCGCCGTCGCGCACCGCGCGCGTCTTGAGCTTGAGGGTGTTGAGCCCGGTGTTGGGCTCGGTCACGCCAAAGCAGGCGCGGTCGGTGCCTTTGATCAGCGGCGGCAGCCAGCGCTGCTTTTGCGCGTCGGTGCCAAATACCACGACCGGGTGCAGGCCGAAGATATTCATGTGGACCGCGGAGGCGCCGGACAAGCCCGCGCCGGTCGCCGAGATCGTATGCATCATCAGCGCCGCCTCGCTGATGCCCAGCCCCGCGCCGCCATAGGCCTCGGGCATGGCGATGCCCAGCCAGCCCGACTGGGCCAGCGCCTGGTGGAAGTCGTTGGGGAATCCGCCCTCCTGGTCCTTGCGCAGCCAGTAGTCGGCATCGAAGGGCGCGCAGACGCGCTCGATGGCGTCGCGGATCTGTTCCTGGTCGGGGGTCATTGCGAAGTTCATGGGTTCGCTCCCGTGGCAGCGGGGCGGATCACCTTGTCGGGCGACTCACCATAGGGCGGGCTGTAGATCACCAGCAGCTTGACCGGCGTCTCACTGGTGACGGTGAACACATGCATCTGGTCCGCCGGAAAAAAGCAGGTATCGCCCGGCACCATCTCGAAGGACTGGCCGGCCACTTCGACATGGGCCGTGCCTTCGAGCAGATGGCAGGCCTGCTCGATGCCGGGATGCGCATGGGGCAGGGCGCCGCCGCCCTTGTGCAGCGTGCCCAGCAGCACTTCCATCTGCTTTGCGCCCACGGTTTCGGGGCCGATCAGGCGTTGGTTGAAGGTGTGGTGGTGGTTGGCGGGTTGATAGGCCGGTACATCGGCGGCGCGGACCAGGTAGCTGGGGGTCATGGGGATGGTTCTTTCAGTGGTCGGTGCGGCAGGCGCCTTGCGCGAGCAGCGTGTCGATACGCTCGGGCGTGTAGCCGGCTTCTTCGAGGAGTTGGCGGGTGTGCTCGCCCAGGCGCGGTGCCGGCGAGAAGCTGCGCGCCGGGGGCGTGGCCGACCATTTGGTGGGATGGGCCAGCGAATGCATCGGCCCCTCGGTCGGATGCACCGTGTCGCTGACAAACCCCGTCGCGCGCAGCTGTGGGTTGTCCAAAAGGTCCTGCGGACTGTTCATCGGCATGTTCGGCACATCGGCCGCATCGAGCAGCGCGCGCCACTGGGCGGTGCTGCGCGTGCGCATCAGGCGCGCGACCTCGGCATAGACCGCGTCGATGTGGGCGGCGCGCGCGCTGTGCGTGGCAAAGCGCGGATCGCGCGCCAGGCCCTCGCTCTCGCCGATGGCGGCGAAGAAACCCTTCCAGTGCTTGTCGTTGTAGATCAGCACGCACAGCATGCCGTCGCTCGTCAGATAGGGCTTGCGGTGCGGGGTGAGCAGCCGCGCGTAGCCGGGCTTGCCGATGGGCGGATCGAAAGTCAGCCCCGCCATGTGGTCGCCCAGGATGAACTGCGCCATGGCCTCGAACATCGGCACCACCACCGCCTGGCCCACGCCGGACTGGCTGCGCGCGTACAGCGCCGCGGTGACGGCGTACACCGTGTGCAGGCCCGTGACGCGGTCGGCCAGCGTGGTCGGCATATAGGCGGGCTCGGGCGCGCCGTATTGTTGCGTGAGCCACGGCACGCCGGTCGCGCCCTGGATCAGGTCGTCATAGGCGGGCCGCGCGGCATCGGGCCCGTCCTGGTCGAAGCCGCAGCAGCTCACATGGATGATGCGCGGGTTGCGCGCGCGCACCGCCTCGTAGTCCATCCCGAGCCGCGCCAGCGCCTGGGGCCGCACATTGCTGATGAACACGTCGCAGCCCTCGGCCATTTTCAGCGCGGCCTCGCGCCCCTCGGGGTGCTTGAGGTCCAGCACGATGCTGCGCTTGCCCGCATTGGCATGCAGGAAGATCGGCCCCATGCCCGCATGGTTCATCGGCCCGACGTGGCGCATGTTGTCGCCCTCGGGAGTCTCGACCTTGATGACCTCGGCGCCCAGCTGCGCCAGGATCTGCGTCGCAAAAGGCCCCATCACGACCGAGGTAAGGTCGAGAATCTTCACGCCCGCGAGCGGCCCGGCGGTGGAGGCGGAATACGCAGTGGCCATATTCATTGGGGGCTGATGCCGGCCTGTTTGACCAGACTGCTCCAGTGCGAGAGCTGGTCGGCCACGTACTTGGTGAACTCCTCGGGCGTCTTGCTCGGCCAGATCTCGAA